>JAFDZY010000438.1 GCA_018266685.1 Bacteroidota bacterium | reverse complement strand
GGCTTGAACACGCCGTCTTCGCCAATGAAATTCTGGAAGAACGGGATGGGCACTTCCCCGGCCACCGTCAATTGCACGGCTGTTAGCACGGGCTTCAGCAATTGCGTGGCGCGCAGGCCGCCGCTCACCCCGCCGTAGCTCACTAAGCCCACCGGCTTGTTGTGCCATTCCCGGAACACGAAGTCGATCGCGTTCTTCAGCGGGGCCGAATAGCCGTAGTTGTATTCGGGCATCACAAAGATGAAGGCATCGGCACTGGCCACCTTTGCGCTCCAGGCCTTGGTGTGGGCGTGCGTGTACTGTTGCAGGCGCGGGTGGTTCGGCTCGTCCAGGAAGGGCAGGTTTACGGCCTTCAGGTCCAACAGCTCCGTTTCAAAGCGCGCATCGGCCTTGGCCACGGCGGTGATCCATTCGGCCACAGCAGGCCCCTTGCGCCCTTCGCGGGTGCTGGCCAGGATGATCTTCAGTTGTAGCATGGCAGCAAAGTTGGGCCGCAGGATGATTCCCAGGGCAATCGCATCTTATTATCAGCCTGGTTATACACTTCAGAACGCGATCACGCCAGGCTTTCATTGTTTGGCCTTCGGCTCCGCTCAGGCCAGTTTTGTCGTTAACGACAATCGAAAAAGAGAGTTTGGCCTGAGCGGAGCCGAAGGCCCAACACAAGGTTCCATACGCTGCGCTTGGACATGAGATAATTGAGATGCGATTGCCTTGGATGATTCCTTTCCGATTTTCCCCACTTGGTTACCTTCGCGCCTCATTTTTCAGCAACATGGCCAGCACCAGCGATATCAGCATCGGTTCCTACATCCGCTTCAACAACGACATCTGCCAGATCGTGGAGTGGCAGCACCGCACACCGGGCAACCTGCGCGCCTTCTACCAGGGCAAGATGCGCAACCTGCGCAACGGCAAGCTCAATGAGCACCGCTGGCGCAGCGGCGAGACCATGGACGTGCTGCGCGTGGAGGTGAGCGACTACCAGTACCTCTTCCGCGAAGGCGACCACTTGGTGTGCATGGACCAGAAAAGCTACGAGCAGTTCCATGTGCCGGTGGAACTCTTTGGCGACGCGCTGGGCCTGATGAAGGAAGAGATGATGGTGCAGGTGGGCTTTGAGAGCGGCACGCCCATCCTGGCCCGCCCGCCCAAGATCGTGGAACTGGCCATTACCTACACCGAAATCGCCGTGAAGGGCGACACCAGCAACAAGGTGATGAAGGCTGCCACGCTGGAGACCGGCAAGGAGGTGCAGGTGCCTTCGTTCGTGGAGATCGGCACCGTGGTGCGCATCGACACGGAGACCGGCGAGTACCTGGACCGCGTGAAGAAGTAGTCCAATTCGTACCGCCCCAGGGCCTTCGGGCCTGAACCGCCCGTTGAGCCTGCGAACTCGATCAGTTGTTCGTTGCCAGTTGTCAGGGTTGACCCGGCAAACGGCGCGCGGTGGCCAATTCGTTGAACTTGAACCTACGCCCGCAGATTAGGGTTGCCCCCTCCGAACTGTGCAGTACCTTGAGAACGCGTTGGAAAGGGCCTGACAACGAACAACTCTCTTCTAACAACCAGTCGAAACATCAAATTCAGCCGCCAGTTGCGGACTCCAGGCCCGAAAGCCCTGCTTACCGCCCCGCCAAGCTCCGGGAGGCGGCTACATTTGTGCCCCGGCGCCGTGACTCTCACGGCCTGTGGAGCGCATGGACCTGAACGAGCCCCTGACGGCCGCTGAAGCGGCTGCACTGATCAAGGCCGAAGCCCTTGGAAACACCGGCGTGCGGATCACCGGCATCAACGAGATCAACCGCGTGCGCGCGGGCGACCTGATGTTCGTGGACCACCCGAAGTACTACGCCAAGGCGCTGCACAGCCCGGCCACCACCATCCTCATTGACAAGGCCGACGTGGACATTCCAGAGGGCAAGGCGATCATCGTGAGCGATGACCCCTGCCGGGATTACAATGCCTTGGTGCGGCGCTTCATGCCGCAGTTTGCTTGGAGCGGAAAGGCGGAGGTCGGCGCGGGCTCCCAAGTGCACGCCAGCGTTACCCTGGGCGCCAACGTGAAGATCGGGAAGGATTGCATCCTGATGCCCGGCGTGGTGGTATACCCCAACACCACCATCGGCGACCGCGTGATCATCCAAGCCAATGCCGTGATCGGCGGGGACGGCTTCTACTACAAGAAGCGCAGCGGCGGCTATGAGAAGATGGTCACTGCCGGCACCACCGTGATCGAGGACGATGTGGAGATCGGGTCCGGCACCACCATAGACCGGGGCGTGAGCGCCGACACACGCATTGGTGCGGGCACCAAGATCGACAACCAGGTTCAGATCGGCCACGACACCTTGATCGGCAAACACTGCCTGATCGCCGCGCAGGTGGGCATCTCAGGCGCCTGCGTCATTGGCGACAACGTTACCCTGTGGGGCCAGGTAGGCGTGCCCAGCAAGCTTACCATTGGCGCGGGTGCAGTGGTGCTGGGCCAAAGCGGCCTGATTGGAGATCTGGAGGGCGGCAAGACCTATTTCGGCTCTCCAGCCGGCGAATGGAAGCAGAAGATGCGCGAGGTGGCCAGCCTGGGCCGCCTGCCGGAATTGATCAAGAAACAGGGCAACTGAACGGATGACCCGCCTGGCGCGCCTGAACGAACGGCTGAACTTGAAAGAGTTCCAGTTGCGCGCGCTGCTGGACATCACCAAGGCCATCAACGACAACGAGGACAAGCAGGAGCTGCTGCGCCTGTACGCCGGGTTGATGCACGATGACCTGGGCATCACCCGCCTGATGTTCTTTGAGAACGATGGCGGATGGGCCCGGGTGCAAGCCCTGGGCGTGGATGCCAAGGACACGGTGCCGGAGGTGGAGGACTTTATGAAGGCCTGCCACGACATTCGCTTCATCGGGACGGAAAACGCGGATGGCCTGGGGCGCTTTGACATTGCCATTCCCGTATTCCACCGCGAACGCCCCCTGGCCTTGCTGCTCATCGGCGACATTGACGATGAGGAGCAGCGCATGAGCCCCACGGTGAAGCACCTCAACTTCATCCAAACGCTCACCAACCTGATCGCCGTGGCCTTGGAGAACAAGCGCTTCGCCGCACGGGCGCTGGTGCAGGAGCGCAACCGCCGTGAACTGGAACTGGCGGCGGAAATGCAGCAGATGCTGGTGCCCAAGGACCTGCCGGACGATGCACGCCTCCAAGCTGCGGCTTGGTACCAGCCGCACCAGCAGGTGGGCGGGGACTATTATGACGTGATCCGCACCGGTGCCGATGAAGTGGTGCTATGCGTGGCGGACGTGAGCGGGAAAGGAATGGCCGCCGCATTGCTGATGTCCAATTTCCAGGCTACCCTGCGTGCATTGGTGCAAAGGGGGCACCAACCCCTGGACGAGCTGGTGCGCGAGCTCAATGCCAACGTGCTGGAACGCGCTCGCGGCGAACGCTTTATTACGCTCTTCATCGGCCGCGCAAACTTGGGCACCGGTGCGATGGAATATGTGAACGCGGGCCACAATCCGCCCATGCTGGCCATACCCGGCCGTGCCGTGGAAGAACTTTCCACCGGGAGCATCGCGCTGGGGATGCTGCCTGAAATGCCCTTTGTGCAAACTGGCACGGCCACCGTGCGGCAGGGCACGCTGCTCTGCTACACCGATGGCCTGGTGGAGCAGGAGGATGCACTGGGCAACGCACTGGACACCGCACCCGTGCGCAAAGCCCTTGGGATGTTGGAAGGATTGGCGCCCAAGGCCCTGAATGACGCCGTGATCGCCACCTTTGAGGCGCACCGCAACGGCGTGCCCTACTTGGACGATATTGCGGTGCTTTCCTGCCGTTTTACATGATCGGGCGAAGCCGGGTGCGCAAGGTCCAGCACCACGATCATGGCCGTGAAGCCCCAGAAGGGCACGCTGGCCTTGTCCAGGTCCAGGTAGTTGTTCAGAAAGCCGTGGATGAAATAGGTGACCAGGCCGAGAAAGGCCGCGCCCACCAGCATGCGTTCCCCGCCGGGCGGCAGGCGGGACCACAAGCGCACCGCCGTCCACGTAATGGTGCAAACCAGCACCAGCACCAGCAGCATGCCGGGCAGGCCTTGCTCCGCCAGGGGGCCCAAGTATTCGCTGTGTGAGTTTCCGTTGAGGCCGAAGTTCGTGCTGATCACGGTGCGGTCACGCGCAGCCTGGAACGGCGCGTACTGGAACATGTAGGTGCCGGGGCCCCAGCCTGTGACGGGCCGCTCTTCAAACATGGCCAGCGCCGAATTCCAGCGGTTGATGCGCTCCAAGTTGCTCGCATCGGAGCGGATGTTGCCGATGGAGCTGACGTGCTTGGCCAGGTCGTCGTTGCTGTCCGTGCGGTTGCGCTCCATGGCGATGGTGATGCGGTCCATGTTGGCGTATGCAACCACGCCCGCGCCCAGCGCCACCACGCCGATGGCCCATGCCGGGATGCGCAGGCGCATCACCACGAACACGGCACACGCTCCGGCAAGCCCCACCCACGCTGCGCGAGTGTAGGAGAACAGGATGCCGGCGAGCAGCAGCAGCAGCAGGAACACGGCCACACCGCGACGCGTGCGGGAATAGCCCGGCATCGTCACCGCCGCTGCGGTGAAAGGCAGGAAGAACGCCAGGATGGCGCCATAGCTGGTGTGGTCCTTGAAGAAGGGCGACATCACCCAGTGGGCCGGATCCTCCTCGAAATGGAACTGCGCATGGTGCACCAGCGTGTAGCCCACCACAATGGCCAGGCCGGCCAGGTAGCACCAGAAGAAGCGGTGCATGTTGCGCGGATCGCGGAACAGCCGCGTGGCCATAAAGTACATGGTGCATACGAACCACAGGCGCGCCGCGAGGTATTTCACCGAAACGAGCACCATGCTGCTGGGCACTACGCAAACGGCCATCCAGAGCAATTGCGCCACGATGGCCAACGTAACCGGATGCTGCCATACGCGCTTGTCGATCACATGGCCTTCCAGCGAAAGCTTCAGCACGAACAGCAGCATCAGCACCACCATCAGCGGCTCGGTGGGCACGGCCACGCCAATGCCGCCAAGGTCCAGTTGCTCCAGGTTGATGGACAAGGGCGTGGCAAACACGATGAAGAGCAGCACCTTGTCGGTGGCGGCGATCACGGCCCAGCCGATCAGCAGGGCGGCAGGCAGTACGTTCAGCCAGTAAATGTCACGGGTGATCAGCGCCGCGTTCAGCAGTATGAACGCAACGCATGCCAGGGGTATCCACCAGTTCCTGAGCACCCGGACCATACTTCAACCGCGTTGTGCACCGGCTCGCCGCTGGTCCCGCAGGAACACCAGGACATAGCAAAGCAGCAGTGCGGCAAATGTGGAGATCAGCACCACCAGCCAGCGCACCGGGAAGATCTTCTTGTCCGGTACTTCCGGCCGCACCACCAGGTTGCTGTAGGTCAATTCCTTGGTGAGGTCCAGTTGCACCTGCCGCTGCTGGGCAAGTTTCTTGGCGTATTCCTCCAGGATCTGCTCATTGAGCGTGGAAAGCCGGAAGAACTCGCCTCCATGGTCCTCCAGCGCCTTCAAGCGGCCTGCGATCTCATTTTGGCGCGGGCCGCCGGCGGCCAAGTAGCCCCGGGTTACTTCCTTGGTTTGGATCTCATAGTCCAGCAGGCCGTCCTGCGTGCGCAACTGGTCCATCCGCTTTTCAATGCTGTCCAACTTTTGGCGTGTACGGGCCAGGTCCTGGTTCACCACGTTCAGCAATTCCCCGGAGTTTTGGCGTTGGATCCTTCGTGCCAGCAGGTTGGTTTGGTGCAGTACCTCAAGCACCATGTCCCGCGCAAGCACCGGGTCCTCATCAGTTACCTCCAGGTCCACGCTCTCAAAACGGGTTTTCTCAATGCTCACGCGTTCCTGCCACAGGTAGTGTAGAATGGACCTGCCCTCGGCGGAGGAGGTGTCCAGGCCGTAGTGCTTCACCAGGCCGAACTTGTGCACCACGCTGTCGCGGATGCTGTTGCTGGCCATCAGCTGCACCAATTGGTCCGTGGTGGATTCGATGGAGTAGGTGCTGATGTTCACCGGGTACACCACGGCCTGCGAACGGTACCGCGGCTTCAGAAAGCGCGGCCCGCTGAAGATGACGGAAAGCAGGACTGCAGCCGCGCCCACGGCAAGAAAAAGCCGCCAATGCCGGCCTGCCGCGGAGAACGTGCGCTTAAAGTTCATGGGTTCATCCATTGGCTTCCTTGATTTTTCTGAGGGTTTCCTGTGCCACGATCAAGAACAGCGCCAACAGGCCCGCGCTGATGGTGCAAACCGCAATGACCAGCCAACTGATGGGCCAGCTCTTCCGGTCGGCGGGAAAGGCTTGGTTCACCACGAACTTGTGGGGCAGGTCGTTGTCCAGGTCCGCTTGGGCTTGCTCCAGCTTCATGCGCAGCACGCTCAGACGCTTCACCTCGTTGAACTGACGGTCCTGCAAGGTGACATAGGCACCGCCGTATTTCGCAAGGATGGCGAAGCGCCGTTCAAACTCGCCGATGGCGCGCTGATCGCCCTTCACAATGGCCGCACCGAGGTATTCGTTGTAGCGCTCGGCCTGCGAGTGGTAGTCCTGCACGCCCAAGGAACGCAGCACCGTCATGCTGTCCTCCATCTGGGCGATCTCCGCCGCAAGCTGGTCCACGCCTTGTTTCACAATGTTGTAGCCTTTCAATGCGCGCTCACGGCTCATGTGCTTCCATACGCTGTCCACCTGCTGGGTGATGAAGTTGGCCATGTCCGCAGCGCGCTGCGGGTCGTGGTCCAACACGCTCACGCGCACGCTGCCGAACTTGGTGTATTCAAACTTCACATGGTCTTCGTAGGCCTCGCGCAGCTTGGAGTTCTTGTGCTTGTCCTCCGGGTCGATCTTGTACACTTTCAGCAGTTCGAAGCGCCGCGCCGTGCGGTCGCCTACCATGTCGGAGTTCAGGATCTGCAGCAGTTGCTCAGCGTCTTCCTCGTCGCCCAAGGCCAGGATGTCGTCGCGCCCGGTGCTGTTTTCGCTCAGCAGCGATTTGGACACGCTGTTGGTGATGGCGGGGAACAGGATCACCTCGCTTTTGAACTGGGCCGGTATGGCAATGGCGGCCACCACGCCGGTGAGGAAGCCCAGCAGCGTGATGCCGATGATGGGCCGGCGCTTGCGCCACAGGAAGAGCACCAGGTCAATGGACCCGTCCGTTCCCTTGATCATTCCGTCAGCCATGCGGGGATATTGGTTCCAAAAGGGCGGCTAAAGTAGGCCGATCACCCGGCCTGCCGGAACAACAGCACGGAGCGCAGGCCCCGCAGGGAGACCAGCCCGGTAAGGAATGCTCCGGCCAGGGCTGTTCCCGCCAAGGCCGGAAGCGCTTTGATGAACGGCAGGCCCCAAAGGGAAAAGCCCTTGGCCGCGGCCAGCAGCAGGGCGCAGTAGCCCAGCACGGCCAATACGCCCCTGGCATTGGTTTTCAGGTGGAAGCGCCTGGCCGCCACCACCATTTGTGCAACGGCCATCAGCATCTGTGTGATCAAGCTCGCCCAGGCTGAACCTTCAGCCTGCCACTTGGGGATCAACACTAGATTGAGGCCGATGTTGAGCACCATGCCCCCGGCGGCCAGTTTGTTCAGTGTTTTCAGGTCTCCACTGGCCGTGAGCAGGGTGCCGAAAATGTAGCTGGTGCATACCCCCGTGAAGCACCAGATCAGCACGGCGAAGGCGGGTGCGGACTGTTCCGTGTGCTCGTGGTAGCGCAGGTCCATCACTTCCCGGGCATGGAAACTGCCGATCACCGCCACTGCCAGGCTGCCCGCCAGCACCAGCCGCAGCGCCAGGCCGGTAAGCGGCCCTACGTCGTCCCCCTGCTTCAGCATGCGGCTGTACATGGGCAGCAGCAGGCCCGCGAACAGGAAGCCGAGCATGTTGAACGCCTCGAAGAAGCGGAAGCCCTGGGCGTAAATGCCGGCCTGCAAAGCACCATCGGGGAGCATGCGTTCCAGCATCACCGAATCCGTGCGGTAGTAGAAGCTCATCAACAGCACCAACAAGGCGAAGGGAAGGCTCTGGCGCAGGATGGAGAACGTGAATGCCGGATCCCAGCGGGGACGCAAGCCACCGGCACGCCGGGCCACCAGGGCCAGCGCCACCAACGCTGTGGTTCCGTATGCTGCGGTCTGCGCCCACGCAAACCATTCGATGGGGAAGGGGTCGATCCGTTCCCGGCCCCACAATAGCCACGCACAGATGCCGATCAGCAGCACGCGGTCCAGCACGGAAAGCAGGCTGTCCTGTGCATATTGCTGCGCTCCGGCGATGTTGGACCGCAGGTAAAGAATGGTGGCCACCAGCACCTGGTTCAACGCCAGGATGCCGAGCAAATGCAACTGCCCGCCGCGGTAGCCCAGCAGCCATGCCGCAATGAAAATGGCCCCGGC
>JAFDZY010000437.1 GCA_018266685.1 Bacteroidota bacterium | reverse complement strand
TATTCCGTGCCGCCCACAACCGGTGTGGCGTAAATGAAGCTATTGTTGGTGGGCGGGTTGAAGGCGCGCGTCTCATTGCAGCTGTGGCCGTAGTTCGGCGCGGGGATCAGCCCAGAGCACACCACCACTTGCGGCACGCCCAGGCCCATTTCGCAGCCGCTGCCCCAGTGGGCGCTGGCCACCGGGCCGGACACGTTGCTGCGCACGCGGGCGAAGTACTTTACACCCGGGATGAGCGGGTTGGCCACCATCTGCGAGAAGATCACGTAGTTCTGGTTTACGGCTATCCTGCGCATGAAGCCCGCGTCTGGATCGCTGAACTCGAACTGGTACTGCGTGGCACCGGTCACCTTGTTGCAGTACACTTTGTTGCCCAGGCCATTGTTGAAGATGCCACACTCGGTGGCCGCAATGTTGGCCGGGCCTTCCGGCAGACAGAAGGAATGCACGCTTCCGTAAGCGGGGCTTGCCGGACTGGCTGGCGGTGTGGAACTGCCGGTGGCAAAGTCGTCGCGGAGAAGCACTTTGCCGGAGGTGGTGCGCAGTTCCCAGTTGCCCATGCCGGAGAGGCCGTCGCCGTAGCTGTCCATCAGCTTGAAGCCGTAGCAGGCATCAGCCGGGCTGCTGCCCAGGCACACGGTGCGGCTGTAGTTGGTATTGTCATCGGCCATGGTCAACGCTTCGGATGCAATCACCGCATTGCCGGCATCGGTGATCTGCCAGCTGAGGTCCAACGCATTGTAGTCCACGGTGATGTTCACCACCACTTCGTTGCCATTGCACGTGGTTACGCACTGGCAGCCGGTGATGATGCCGGGGTTGCCATTGTTCATGCAAGGATCTCCCTCCTGGCCCGGGAAGTTGGGGCACAGGTCGTCGCAATCATTGATGCCGTCGTTGTCGGAATCAACAAATGCGCAGGCTGGCAGGTAATTCCAGTTCACACCGGTCACTCCCTCGTCGCTGCCGTCCTGCACAAAGTACACGTTCACCGTGCTGCCGGTGGTGTTCACCCAGAAATAGTCCGCCGCTCCGGGATTGCAGTACAATACGGTGCTTCCTGGGCATGTAATTCCGGCCCCAATGGTCACGTGGCCGATGTATGGCGAAGTGGGCGCACTGGTGAAGTAAATGCCGTATCCATTGGCCACTGGGAAGGAGAGGATCAAGTCGCCGCCGGTGGCACCCACGTTGCAGAAGTCGGCATCGTTGTTGGCACCGGTGGTGTTGATGGTCATGGAACCGCTGGCGCCGCTGAGGGCGATAACGCGGCTGCAGTCATCGCCGTTGTGGAGCGTGAAGGGCGTGGCCGTGCTGTTGGCGCTGTACACGCCGCTGCCGCAATCCTGGCGCACGTACACGTCATAGGCCTGGTCCAAAGTGAGGCCGCTGAGCGTGGTGCTGGTGCCGTTTACGGCCACCACCGTACCGCCGCCCGCATTGCCGTCAATACCCGGGGTGAAGCCCGCCGGGCCATACTCCACGATCACGTTGCCGCTGCAGGATGCCGGCCAGCTCACCGTGGCCCCCGTACCCGTGTTCACGGTGTTCACCGTTACACCGTTCACCACTGCGCAGAAGGGGCCGCCGGGAGGCGTATAGGCATAGTTCCACATGTACACGTTCGCATTACTGCCGTCCAGCATCACATACACCCGTTCGGTGCTGCACCCGTTGTTGGTCCAAAGGAATGTGGGATCGCCCCACTGGCCGAATGCTACCACGTTGGGTCCAAGCGTGAGGTAGCCACCAGCGGTGCAGGCCAAGCTGGTGGTGCCGGGGCAGCTGCCGCCAATGGCGATGGAGAGCTTGCCGGTGGACTGCGGCGTGAACCGGAGCGAGGCACCGGGCTCCACGTCGTGGTAGAGCACCACGTCCGGCCCGGGCTGGCTGCCGCAAGCCGAGGTGGCATAGTCGTTCTGCGCCCCGGTGGTGGAAGCCGCAAGCGGATTGCTGCTGTCATCCGCAGGAAGGCCAAGCGCGGAAATGTCGATGGCGTTGGCACAGAAGTCACCGGCCACGAGGTTGAAGCTTACCGGACCTGCATTTTCGCTGAGACCATTGCCGCCGCAATCCTGGCGCACATACGCTTGGTAGCTGCCATTGGCCAAGCCGCTGATGGTGGCCGGGCTGCCACTGTAGGGCCCCGCCACGGTGCCGGTGCCCAAGGTGAAGCCGGGTGCTCCGTACTCCACGTAGTAGTTGCCCGTGCAGCCGGTGCAGGTCCAGCCGATGTCAACGCTGCCGGGGGCTGTTGCGGTTGCCGTGGGTGAAGTGGGGGCGGCGCATGTGGGCACCGGAACGATGCGGAAGTTGTCAATCCCCGTATCGTTGTTGTTTCCGCCTATCGCCGTGCTCTTGATGCGGATCACCGTGGTGGCGCTGGTGGTGTTGAGCGTGTATTCCGCCGCCTGGAACGAACCGTATGGGCCATTGATGGTTGCCAGGGTCGAGAAGGAGACGCCGCCGTCCGTGGAGACTTGCACCAAGATCGTATTGCCGCCATTGATGTAGTCGAAGCGGAGCTTCTCGCCTCCGATGGCAGCGGTCATGTCCACGTAAAAGTCGAGCGTGCCCATGGTACCCGCAGGCGTTTCGCTCCTGTTGTGGAAGCGTGCCATGGGGGCGTCAGCCCAGGTGTTCTGGGGGTAGTTCCAGCCGCTGACGCTGGGCCATCCCGATTCTGCGGCGGTGGTGGTGCTGCTGCGCCAGGAGCCGGGGCCGTATGCAGGCGTGTTCGCCCAGTACCCGCCGGTGGGCACGTCGTTGGTGCTGCAACGGTTGGTCCAGTTGGTGAAGGTTTCCGTGAACTGGGTGCCTGCGTATGTATAGTAGCTCGGAGCAGGGCTGCTTACCACTACTTGCACCGGATTGCTGTTCACGGTGCTTGGGCCGCTGCTGCACGTAACGGCGCAGCGGAACCACGTGGTGCTGCCCAAAGGGCCACTGTTATATGTAGTGCTGGTAGCTCCATTGATGTCGGTCCAGGTGCTGCCGTCCGGGCTGCTTTGCCATTGGCGACTGATGCCGGGTCCCTCCTCAGGGTTGGCAATACTTAGGGCTGTGGCCATGCCGGGACAAAGCGAAGCCGGCGACGCATTGGTATTCCCCGGTGTGGGCGTTGAGCAATTGGCCGAAGGCGGGGTGAAGGAGAACACTTGGTCGCTGCCGGGCCATGCTCCCAGGCGCGTCACATCGGAATTGCTCGCTGTTGGCCCCGGGCGAATGTTCAGGTAGTTGGTACCCGTGGCGCCGCTGATGCCGGCCCACCAATACGCACTGTATCCCGTTGGGTTTCCCGTGCCATAATGGAACTCCACCACATTGGTGGTTTCATGGAGCCAGACCTGGAACAGGCAGTTGGGCGCAGGAGCGCTGTAGTCCACGCCCGTGTTCCATTGGATCACGCGCACTTGGTTGGGGGAACTGCCCACCAGCACCGTGCTCACATTCCCGGTGGATGTGGAACCATCCGCCATGAACGCCATGATCTTCGGGTTGTACTGACCATCGCTGATGTTGTCCACGCTGTACGCGGTGATCTGCGTGGCCCCCAGGCTCATGCCCCCATTGGAGCTCACGGAAAAATCCGTGTAGCCTACACCTTCATAATCGAAGGAGAAACCAATGCCGGTAACGGCCGAAGCCAGATCGTCCTGGCCGCTGCCGATCAGCACGGTTGCACCCGACATGGGGTCCAAATTGCCACCAGCCGTAACTGCGAACGTATACTGGTTGGCCGTTTGGGCCCATGCCCCGCCGATCCAGCCCGCAAAGGCCAAGGCGGTGAGCCCTGCGCGCCATCGGCCGCGGTGCACCGGGTTGTTCAACGTGTTTCGGTTTTTCATGTTGGCTAAGATTTAGGTTGGGTCATCCGTGATTTAGGCTGCGGTGGCAGATGGAACCAAAATACCTGCATGCACCGGGCAAGGCCACATTGGCGGGATGGACCGTTGGGCTTGGTACGAATGGGCGGAACGGCAGGACCTGCGCTACTTCCTGCCGTTGGCCAGCAAGGTCAAGTGCCCGGTGTAGCGTTTATCCGTGCGGCCATCCACCACTTCGTAGAAGTAGGTGCCGTCCGGCAGGTCCTTGGCCTTCCAGTTATTGCCGTAATTGCCCGCACTGTACACCAGGTTGCCCCAGCGGTTATAGACTTTCACGGCACAGCCGCTCCTGCCCATGCCATTGATCACCCAGGCATCATTCACGCCATCGCCATTGGGCGTGATCACGTTGGGGATCCATACCGTGCAGCCTGAATGAACCTGCATCGTGGCTTGTACGCTTTCAGGGCATTGGTCCGTGGCGGTCACAGTATAGAAGCCATCCTCCCAACCCGTGGCAAAGAAGGGCTCCGGTGCGCCCATGCTCCCCCACCCCAACGTAACGATGCCGAGGCCCCCGGTTGTTTGCGCTTGGAGCAACACGCTGTCTGCATCACAGTTCAGATGCACGTCCTGCACGGCCAGCGTTACGGGCACGTAATCCTGCAAAGTCAGCGTGAAGGTGTCCGTGGCGGTGAAGCCGCACTGGGAGACCCATGTAGCAATGATCGCCAGTGTTTCACTGCCTTCATCCGCACTGTCACGCAGGGCGCTGATGGGAAAAGAAATCTCCGTTGCACCATCGGGAATGGCGACTTCATCCAAGGCACCATCCAGATCGCCGGAGGTAATGCCAGCGCCGCTGTACACCAATTGCACTTGGGCCGCACTTCCCCCTGCCGGGCGCGCCACGGTGACCATTGCCTCGCCGCAGCCTTCGGTAAGGATGCCGTTGCCCAGCGGCGTAGTGGCCGTAACCGCGATGGAGCCTTCGGATGAAAAGCTGCCGCCTTCTATCAGCACGGCGGAATCCAGGCTTCCGTCGGTTCCGTTGCAGATCACCATCTTGATGTGGTAGGTCTGTCCGCATTGCACGGACGCATGTGCCTGGATCGGCACGGTGAACCCGTCCAGCTCCACCGTGGTGGTGGGATTGAAGGGGTTGGGGTCCACCGGGTTGTTGATGTAGTAAATGCTGTTGTTCTGCCAGTTCGGGTCTGCGCCAGCACAAGTTGCGGCGTTGCCGCCGAATGCCCCCGGCACGCCGGGGTTCACGGTGTTGATGGCCACGGGAATGCTGGTGCCCGGCACCAGGGCAAGGTTCACCGCCTGGTTGGTGAAGGGCCCGTTGATGCCCGGCCCGCTGAGGAAAAAGCCGAAGGCATCGTTGTAGTTGGTGCAGACGTACTCGGGATACTCTTCCGAGCCGAACACAAAGCGGAAACTGATGGAGTCTCCGGTGGGGATGAAGTCAAATTCCAGCGCAGCCACACTGTGCTGTCCACTGGTAAAATACGCCAGGTCCGGGTCCGGGGTGTTGCTCGGAAAAGCCGCCGGGTCCGTTGCACCACCCAGCATGTTGGGGCCCTGGATCAACATCATGTTTCCGGTGCAGATCACGATGCCGCTATCAAGCCCGATGTTGGAATCGGTCCCATTGAATGATCCCACTTGGTCGTTGATGACCGTGGCGGGCTGGCCGTTGAATGTGATGTTGCTTACGCCGACACCCTGGCCTGCCAGCATGTTTTGCACCAGTTGCTGGGGCGTTGCGTTGTTGAACGGAAGCAATTGGGCCTGTGCCGCGGTTCCGGCAAACAACGCGATGGCGGCGGCAAAATGCGGGTTCACGGTTCTGAACATGCTCTGATCCAGGTGGCCTTTTACACCCACTTCGGCCAATGTTAGGCATGTGCAGCTACCCGGCAGCCTGCGGATGGGACGGTCCGTTGAAGATGTTGCACCTGCTGCTCAGGGCAGCACGGTAACATGGCCCGTGTACTCGCGCATCAGGCGGTCCACGCCGCTGCGCACCCGCAGCTTCCACACGTACACACCGGTTACGGGCGGCGCGCCCCCCACGCTGCCATCCCAACCGGTGCCCGGCTTGTCGGCATGGAACACTTCGCTCCCCCAACGGTCGAAGACGGTGAAGTCGTAATCACGCCCCATGTCGTCGCGCACCACGGGCAGGAACACATCATTCTGCCCGTTGCCGTCCGGCGTGAACGCATTGGGCACGTACACGCTGAACACCCCGTCAATGCGAACATCCCAAACGGCCGTATCGGTGCAATTGAATTGGTTGGCCACGACCAGCTGCACGGGATAGGTTGCACCTGTATCACCAGGGAAGGTGCATATGGGATTTTGCAGGATGGAAACAGCTGGATCACCTTGCGGGAAGCTCCAATGCCAGGCGATGGCATCACTGCTGGACAAGTCCGTGAAGGTGATCTGTGGATGATAAAAGTCCGTGGGCCACGGCGCATGCGTGAATGCCGCCTCCGGTGCCGGGTTTACCTGCACCAAGTGGTACAGGGTGGTGTCGCCTTCGCAGCCGGCTGGCGAGGTGACCGTGAGTGAAACGTTGTAGGTGCCGGGGTTGGTGTAGGTATGCTGCGCGGCGCATTCCGAAGATGCCCCCCCATCGCCGAACAACCAGGCGCAGCCGCCGATCATGCCGGGGTCGGTGGTGTTGGTGAATTGCACTTCCATCGGTGCACAGCCGGTGTCCGGCAGCACGAAGAAAGTGACCGTGGGCAGCCCGTATGCAATCACGGCCGCACTGTCCGTAAGCGTTGCGCTGCACCCCAGGTCGTTGGTCATGGTGAGGCTCACCGAGTAGGTGCCAGGCTGGGTGTAAATGCCGTTGGCGTTGAAGCTGGTGTCCGTTTGCCCATTGCCCAAATTCCAGTAGGATGATTGCGGGCCGTCCGGAGGCGTCATGTTGTCAAATCGCACTTGAAGCGGGATGCACCCGGTGGCCGGGGTCACGTTGAATGCCGGTGCGGGCGTGGGAAGGATGGTGATCAACTGGGACTGGACCACATCGTCCTGGCATCCGAAATCATTGGCCACCTGCAGCATAACGTTGAATGTACCGGGTGTCTGGTAGGCGTGCACCGGTGAGCAATCGCCCTGTGCGATCTGGCCGTCGCCGAAGCTCCAGGTGCAGTTGTAGTTGTCCGCCGGGGTGCTGGTATTTGTGAACTGTACGGCCGTGCCCACGCATCCAATGGTGGTGTCCGCGTTGAAGGATGCCGTTGGCGTGGGGTGTACCACCACCATGTCAGCGAACAGGCTGTCGCGCACGCAGCCCAAAGCACTGGTGATGGTGAGGCGCACATCGTAGCTGCCGGGCGTAGTGTAGGAGTGCGCGGGGTTGTTGGCGCTGGAAGTGGAGCCGTCGCCGAAATCCCATAGTTGGCTGCCGTTCAATGCCGGGTCGGTGTTGTTGGAGAACAACACGTTCAACGGGGCGCAGCCGGAGGCCGGCATTACCGAGGCAAGCGGCTGCGGGTATTGCGCCTCCACCGTGTACAAGGCCATTTTGCAGGTGCCGTTCGGCTGCACCATGCGCACGGCATAGGTGCCCACGCCCAGCCCCAAGGCCGAGGCATTGAGCGTTTCACCGGTCTGGCCCACGACGGCCACACCGTCCAGGTACCATTGATAGCTGTTCGGCGGGGCATCATAAGGGGCGGCCGTCAACACCAGGTCATTGGTGCAGGGATGCCCGGTGCGCGTGATGGTAACGTCCACGGGTACCAGGCCGAAATCATCAAAGAAGAAATACGGTTCGCTGCTGCCCCACATGTTGTAATCCTGGGGAACGGGGCATTCAGGCCCGATCATGATCACGCCCACGTCAAACGGTGGCGTGAAGGTGAAACTCACGTCCTGCCAACTGTTCGATGGGTTGTAGGTCACGGAGCCCAACAGCGTCAACCCCAGTTCGGTGGGGCAGTACTGGGCCGGCATGGGCGTTCCCCACACCGGATCGTACATGGTGTAGGGCAAAGGCGGGCAGCTGTCCAGCCCGTAGATGGCCAGTTGCAGCGGGCCAAAGTTGATGGGCAGGGTGCCGATGAAACCGAACTGCATGCGCACTGCGGCCACGTTGAAGCCCAGTTGGTAGGTCTGATTGGCCACCATGGGCGTGGCTAAGCACTGGGTTAGAAATTCGTAGGAAGCCCCATTGGGCCACGTGTGCACCACGATGCCGGCCACGGCATTGCCATCGGGCACCGGTGTGGGGATCATGGGCGGAAAGAACCCGCAGGGATCATAGAAATCAGCGCTGGCGGAGATCTGGTAGTCCGTCCATCCGGTGGCGCAGTCAATGAAGTTGTTGGGCACCCCGATGCCGGGTTGGCCGGGACAGCAGGTATGCTGCTCAAATGAACCGTTGGTGATCAGGTTTGTGGGCGGCAGGGCGATGGTGCAAGGGCAACCGGTGGTGTCATTGAGGTCCACCAGCCCGTTGCCGTCGTCATCAATGCCATTGTCGCAGATCTCCTGCGCCGATGCCATGGAGGCCAGCAGCACAAACGCCAACAGCCCCAAGCACCGGCGCATCGGCAAGTGCAAGGGGCTGTTTGGCTGCACGTCGGGCATCGCCATCTCGGACGGTTAGTGCACCACCATCACGCGCATGTAGCGGGAACTGCCGTTTGCCATGAGGATCCGGGCCATGTAAGGGCCTGCGGGAAGTTCAGCCACGGGCACGGTCACGCTGGTTGCGGTTTCGGTGATCTGTTTCACAAGACGGCCATCGGTGTCCAAAAGTTGCACGGTACTGATGGGTGTTTGCGTTGACCGAACGGTGAACAGCCCGTTGGCCGGCGACGGGAAGAGCGTGATGCCCGCAGCGGCCTGCCCTGCTTCGCTGATGCCCACGCTGAGGCTCACCTGCTGGCAGAAGGTGGAATTTCCGCAGTCCCCGGTTACGGTGAGGCAAACGGTGTAAGTGCCGTTGGATGCGAAAGTGTGCGCGGGTGATGCATCGGTGCTGGTGGAGCCGTCGCCGAAATCCCAGGAATAGGAGGTAGCGTCCGTGCTGCCGTCCGTGAATTGCCACGTGAAGGGATCCGCTTGTTGGAGCATGCTGAAGGCAGCGCTCACGTTGCAGCAGGGATTGCTCGTGTTCACCAAAGCGTCCGCAGTGCCCATCGGGTAAGGGAAAGCAGTGAAGTCTGACCCGGTGACGCTGGTGAACGGTGCAACCGTTGGGGTGGCGCTGGTCCAGTTCAGCGTCAGGTTGATGTTGTTGCAATCCATGTTCCCCGCGGCATCGGTAACGAGCAGCAGCGCAACGAAGTTTGCGGTGAGGTCCGGGTTGGACATGCCAATGATCGAATAGCCACCGTCCGGATTCTGGAAGAAAACCATGCCGTTGTCCGAGGCCGGCCCGCCATAAACGTGGGAACTGGTGAGGTTGCCGTTCGCATCGAACGTACCGTAAGCAATGTCATAATCGCCGCCGCCGCCGGGGATGTACTGGGGGTGAACCAGCCAGGCCACGCCGCCATCCGCCGTGGGATGCAATTGCCAAGCCTCAATTCCGTGCTCCAGGATGCGGGTCCACAAGTGGGTGCCGTTGCTGGAGATCTTGGTGACGTATGCGGTGACATCACCAAGGATGTAGCCCAAGGAGCGCCCGCCAATGTACAAGTCGCCGTTTGTGCCCTCCACCACGGCATAGGCTTCATCCACGCCGGTGCCGCTGCTGATGCTCCGGGCCCACAGCTCATTGCCCAATGCATCGGTGCGCACCAGGTATGCGGAGGGGGAATAACCCGTGCCCAAGCTGTCGCCATAACCGATCAAGGCATAGCCGCCGTCGGCAAGTTGCGTTGCCTCATAGCCCCAGTCCCATCCCGGCGTTCCGAAGGTTTTGGACCACAGCATGGTGCCTGAATCATCGAACTTGGCCAACAGCATGTCGTACTGCCCGGCACCACCGGACCCGCGGCCGGAAGCAATGAACCCATCACTCGTGCGGCTGAGGTAGTGCAACGCATTGGAGCTCCCGAACGCATCGAAGCGGGTGGAGGCCAGCAAGGTGCCGTCGGCCGGATCAATGCGCAGCAGCAGGCCGTCGCGGGAATTGGTGATGCTTCCCATGGTGAAACCGGCCACCACCAGGCCTTCCGGCCCAATGGCTATGCTGTTGCCATAGAGGCCTTCCTCGGTGAACAAGGGATAGGACTTGGTCCAGATGTGTTCACCGGCGGGCGACAGGCGCGTCACCTGAATGTTGTCGTCCGGGGTTTCGTTGGCGATGTAATAGTTGCCCTCGGTATCACGGGTGGCACCGTAGATATCCAGCGCGCCGGGAATGGTGTAATGGCGCTCAAAGGGCGGTGTTTGGGCGAAGGAGCTTGCCCCGAGGGCAATCGCAATGGAGAGGATAGTTATGCGCATGTCATCGAATTTGAGGCAAAGTAAGCGGAACCTTCCAGCGCCCGCAGGCCCTTTCATCCCATTCCGAACGTACCGCCCCGATCCAGGCTTACTTGAACTCCCGGTCGGTGAGCACTTTGCCGATCTGGTCCTTGTAGTTGCGCCCGCTCACCAGGTGTTTGCCGTTCCGCATGGTGAAGGTGAACTCATTGTTGCCGCTATACCTGCTGCTGCGCACGTGGGCCAGGTTGACAATGTAGCTGCGGTGGATGCGCAGGAAATCGCGCGGGTCCAGTTCGGTCTCCACCAGGTTCATGGTCATGCGCATCAAATAGCGCCGCTGCTCGGTGTTCAACTCCAAGTAATTGCCCTCGGTGCCGATCCAAAGCACATCCTTGGCAGGTATGCGGTATTCGCGGCCCTTGTCCTTGATCGTGTACTCCTTCACGTATTCCTTGGAAGATTCCAGGTGATCTTGCACAAGGTCCAGCACGCGGCTGGCCAAGCGCTTGCTTTCCTGCATGGCAACAAAATCCTTTGCCCGTGCCAGGGAGGTGAAAAAGCGGTCGTCGTCGTAGGGCTTCAGCAGGTAGTCAACCGCCTGCACGTTGAACGCCTTGAGGGCATAACGGTCGTGGGCGGTAACGAAGATCACGAATGGCATCGCGCCTTGCGGAAAGCGGTCGATCACATCGAAGCCGCTGAGCTGCGGCATCTGCACATCCAGGAAGATGAGGTCCACCGGATTGGACCGCAAGATCTCCAGTGCTTCATTGCCGTTGCGGCATTCCGCCACCACTTCGATCTCCGCGTCCTGCCCCAGCAGGCGCAGCACCCGGGAACGGGCTGCGGGTTCATCATCCACCACCACGGTCCGCACTTTTTTCATGCGGCCGTTTGTTCGCGCTGCGTCCCGGGGATCCACAGCGTTGTGCGGAATCCCTTTCCGGGGCCTGATTCCAGCTTCATCCTGCCCGAGTCTCCGTACAGCAGGCCAAGGCGTTCACGAACGTTCCGCAGCCCTATTCCACCGCGGTTGGCCAGGAGTTCCACGTCCGTGCACCCCTTTCCATCATCGCTTACCTGGATCTTTACCGAACCATTCTCCCGTTGGGCGGATATGTGGATGGACACTGCATCGCTGGTGGTGTCCAGCCCGTGCTTGATGGAGTTTTCCACCAAGGGTTGCAAGATCATTCCGGGCACCTGCACCTGTTGGCAATCGGAAGGGATGTCATAGTAAACGTTCAACCGGTCCTTGAACCGGATCGTTTCGATGCCCAAGTAGTAGCTGGTATGGTCCACTTCACTGATCAACGGAATGGTCTCCCTCCGTTCCTCGTCCAATGCGGACCGCAGCAGCTGGCCCAGCCGCGAAAGCACGGTGCGTGCGCTCTTGGCATCCACGTCCATCAGTGCGCTCACCGTGTTGAGCGTGTTGAACAGGAAGTGGGGCTGCAATTGCTTCTTCAGCGCCAGCAGCCGCGAGGTTTGCAGTTCGTTCTGCAATTGCAGGATCCGCGTGCGCTCCGCCCGGACCTGGCGGTGCGTTTCCACATAGCGCAACAGCACCAACAGCAGCCAGTATTCCATGAAGCGCTGCACCACCCCGGCCGGCAAGCTGAGCAACACACCTTGCAACATGCCGGGGTCCCACGGCATGCGGCCGCTGTTGTCCAAGATCAGCAGAAAGATGGTGTTGGTGAAGCTTTCATGCAGGATGCAAAGCAGCAGGCCCAACGCAAAGAGCGGCACGAACGAGCCCAGGAAAGGGCGGGCATTGAGCGGCCAGCGCCTGGCCCAGCCGTTCACCAAGGGCAGCAGCAAGGCCCAGGTAAAAAAATTCAGGAACGGGATGGGCGCCTGCATCCACCAGTCAAACGCGGACATGTCCGTGCCCAAATGGGTGCGGCCGATGAAGGAGGTGAACACGTAGAGCACCGACAGCAACGCAGCCGCCAGGAACACTGCCCGCATGGGGATCGGGGAGCGCCTGAAATAAGCGTTGAAGGCGGTGGCGATCATGGCCTTGATCCGTGCAGGCCCGGCAACCTTCCCCGGTTTGGCGGCCGCCCCACCAGGGAGATTTGGCACGGCATTGCGCCCCCAATTTACGGAGCGTTGTGCGATGTTGCCTTCCAAGCGCGTTCCCATTCCTCTTGCCTTGCAGTTTCCCGTGATCCCGGATCGCAGGCCTGTACAGCCCACCGGCCAATTTCCGGCTGGTGCAAGATGAGCACTCCGAGCATTGGGCGCGGCCGATCTGGGACGGACCGTGCGCTAAGGGGCAAAACTTCGGGGCCGGGCCTTTCATGGCTCGGCCCTGTGAGGGTGCCTTCCCCTTTTCCGTGCACGGCTTGCCCGGCGTTCACCCAATGGTGATGGTGAAGCTCTGTCCGTTCACCGTAACGGTCGCGGTGTTGTCACAGGTGCCGTTGCCGTAGTCAATTGTGCGCGCCGGTTGGCTCTCGGGAGTGACGGTCACCACGCCTTGCGTAATGAACGGGCATCCGGCATGGACATGCAACGGGGATTCGATGTTCATCACATAGGCATGGCCCAGGCGGTTTACTCCATGCCCATGGCCGGTGATCACGTACGCGTCATCCGAGGGGTCCGGCGTGTCCGCGCCTTGCACCCAGGTGCGCACGCGTTCTGCATGGTGCGTGGCGGTCCAGTTGCCGTTGCCCGCGATCACGGTGATGTCCGCCACCACGGTGAAGTAGGGCAAGTGGTCCGCGTTCAGTCCCATGTTGGTAACCGTTCTGGTGCCTTCCACATGGTTGTCGTTCACATAGTAATCCTGCGGCGTAATGGTGATCACCGTGCCCGGAGCGCGGTAATGCCCGGTGAAGGTGACATGCAGGATGCCGCGCCGCGTGCGCCCGTTGGCAGCGGTGCAGTTCACGTTGCCGAAGTCAATGTCCATGGTGTGCGGAAATGCCACGGTGTCTATGGTCACGGTGGGGGCACAGGCATCATCCGTGCTGCGGACGCCATTGTTCATGGCCGCCTCATCCGCTTGCTGCATCATGTCGTTGTCATAATCCGCGGCCATGGCCTGGTCCGTGGCGGAGGTGTAGTCCACTCCACCCGTGCCGGGGGTGGTGATGTCGTCCTTGTCCTTACGGCAGGCTACTAGGCAGAGCAGCACTGTAGCGGAAATGGCGGAAATCTGAATGCGGTTCATCGTGGTCGGTTTTGTCTGTCAGACTCCCGGCCACGACCAAGGTTTGATCCGTGTTCAGCGCTGCAGCACTGCCAGCGTGAAGCCGTACTTGTGCCGTTCGTCGGCCTTGTGCTTTTCGCTCCACACCTCCTTCCAGCCTTTGCCCACTTCGGGGAAGTACACGTCGCCCTCCGGCTTTCCATGCACGGTGGTGCGGTAGAAGCGGTCCACGATGCCGGCGTCAAATGCCTCTTTGTAGAGCTGGCCGCCACCGATCAGAAACACCTCCTTCACGTCGGCCTTTCGGGCAATGTCCAGCGCTTCCTGCAAAGAATGGCACACGGTGGCGCCCGGGGCCTTGTAGCCTTTGTCGTGGGTCACTACAATGTTCACGCGGTCGCGGAGCGGGCGGAACCGGTCGGGGATGCTTTCGTAGTTCTTGCGGCCGCTGATGATGTAGTGGTTCAGCGTGGTGCGCTGGAAGAACTTCATGTCGTCCGGCAGGCTCCAGGGGAGCTGGCCGTCCTTGCCGATCACGCCGTTCTCGGCCACGGCTGCAATTGCACTGATGATCATACCGATACTGCTGCTTTAATGTGCGGGTGCGGGTTGTAATTGAGCAACTCGAAGTGCTCGTAACGGAATGCAAAGATGTCCTTTACCGTTGGATCGATCTGCATCGTGGGCAGTCCACGCGGCTCGCGCGTAAGCTGCAGTTCCGCCTGTTCCAGATGGTTGAGGTACAGATGTACGTCGCCGAACGTGTGGACGAATTCGCCCGGCTCCAGCCCGCACACTTGCGCCACCATCAGGGTGAGCAACGCGTAGCTGGCAATGTTGAAGGGCACACCGAGGAAGGTATCGGCACTACGCTGGTAGAGTTGGCACGAAAGTTTTCCGTCCGCTACGAAAAACTGGAACAGGCAGTGGCAGGGCGGCAGGGCCATCCGGTCCACGTCGGCCGGGTTCCAGGCCGTAACGATCAGGCGGCGGCTGTTGGGGTTGGTCTTGATCATCTCCACCAACTTGG
Source organism: Bacteroidota bacterium (assembly GCA_018266685.1). Taxonomy (GTDB): domain Bacteria; phylum Bacteroidota; class Bacteroidia; order Flavobacteriales_F; family PHOS-HE28; genus PHOS-HE28. The sequence continues at coordinate 4,532 of JAFDZY010000437.1, read as the reverse complement.
CGATCTGGTCAATGTGGCCCCCGTCCGGCGTGGGCCAGTTGCGCCACTGGTAGCCGTACACCGGCCCCAAGTTGCCTTGCTCATCGGCCCATTCGTCCCAGATCTTCACCCCGTTGTCCTGCAGGTATTTGATGTTCGTGTCGCCTTGCAGGAACCACAACAGCTCATGGATGATGCTCTTTACGTGCAGCTTCTTGGTGGTGAGCAGCGGGAAGCCATCGGCGAGGTTGAAGCGCATCTGGTAGCCGAAGCAGCTCAGCGTGCCCGTGCCTGTACGGTCGCCCTTGCGCACCCCGTTCTTCAGGATGTGGCGGAGCAGGTCGTGGTATTGTTGCATGGAGCGGCAAAGGTACCTGTTGCGGGGAGAGGGTGTGAGGGTGTGAGGGTGCGAGGGTGCGAGGGTGCGAGGGTGCGAGGGTGCGAGGGTGCGGGAGGAGGAGAGGTGATGAGGTGAGGGAGGTGAGGGAGATGAAGACGAAACAGAACAAAGTTCACCCAACATCCTCCGTAGCTATTCGTTTGCGTAAGCCGGGAATGGAAGCGATCAAGCGGTCCTTCATGCGCTGGTAGAAGGGCGTGGTGTCGATGCCGTGGGCGATGATGGAGGCGATCATCGCGGCGTACATCAGTTGCAGGATGGCGCTGTGCCGGTCGGTCATTTCCAGGATGATGATGGCGCTGGTGAAGGGCGAACGCGTGATGCCGGTGAGGAACGCGCACATGCCGCCGAGCACCAGGATGTTCAACTGGCCGCGGTCCACGCCGAACCAATGGCCGAACAGCCCGCCGATGGCGGCGCCGGAGCTGAGCGCCGGCCCGAAGAGCATGCCCCCTGCCCCACTTCCGGTGGAAATAATGGAGCCGATCAAGCGTCCGGCCACGTCTTGCACGGTAGGCACCGGCGCTGCACCGAAAAGGTACTGGTCCATAAGCGATTCGCCGCTGCCCAAGGCCATGGGGCCGAAGGCCTGTACCGTCCAAGCAAACACAAGGGCACACAGCAGGACGAAGATGCCCTGGAGCACCCTTGCGCGGAACAGACGGCGCACTTTGTCCAGCAGCAGCACGGCCTTGCCGCTCAGTACGCCCGCCGCGCCGGCCACCACGCTGATGGCCAAGAGCGTGTACATGAACGACGGCCCCACGCGCTCCAGCTTCGGGTAGCCCAGCAACAGATAGGGGCCCAAGAGCCACTGGGCCGTCATGCCGCTGATGATCACGGAGCTGAGCACCGCCGTGCGGAATTTCCCGATGTGGCTGCGGGTTAGCTCTTCCATGGCGAAGACGATGCCGCCCAACGGGGTGTTGAAAGCCGCGCTCAGCCCGGCTGCACCGCCGGTCACCATCATGATGCGGCGGCTCACCTTGGGCCAGAATGGCGGCAGCAGCTTGTGTACCACGCGGTACACGCTGCCCGCGATCTGCAGGATGGGTCCTTCGCGCCCAATGGCCGCGCCGCCTGCGGCAAGTGACATGGTGGTAGCCACACGCACCAGGATGATGCGCACGTTGAGGAAGCGCCAGCTGCCATCGTTTTTTTCCTCGTCATCGGCCACCTCTGCGGCGGCGATCAGTTGCGGCACACCGCTGCCCGCCGCCATGGGCGCAAAGCGGCGCACGAGCCACCACGCCAGCAGAAAGGTGACCGGCGCGGTGATGAAGATCCACGAGGGATGCGCAGTGATCAGTTCACGGTTGCGCTCGCCGGTCCATACAAAGAGCTTGGTGAAGCCCACGGCCACCAACGCCGTGGCCACCGCCGCCACCTGGTAGGGCAGTGCGAGCATCCAAAGGTCCTTGATGTGCCCGCCCACCGAGGAGGCGCGCATGCGGAATGGCCGGATGCGGAGCGCCTTGCGGATCCTGCGCCAAAGGCCCTTGGGCTTGTTGGGCTGTGCTTTCACCCCGCAAGGATAGTGCGGTACGTGGGCCGGTTTTGGAGGATGTTCAGGCGTTCTTCAACAACCCATTGCGGATCCACTTTCCACTTTCCCACTCACATCAAAATCCCCGCGATCGTGGCGCTCATATAGCTGGCCAGCGTCCCGCACAGCAGCGCCTTCAGTCCCAAACGCGCCAGGTCGCCGCGCCGTTCCGGGGCCAGCTCGCCGATGCCGCCGATCTGCATGCCCACGCTGCTGAAGTTGGCGAAGCCGCATATGGCGATGGAGACGATCAACAGGCCCTTTTCCGTCACCACTGGCGTGGTGTGCGAAGTGAGGTTCATGAAGGCCACGAACTCGTTGATGGTGAGCTTTTGGCCCAGTAGGGTGGCCACGTTGGCCACATCAGCAGCGGGCACGCCCATGGCCCAAGCCATCGGGTAGAAGAGTTTTCCGAAGATCCAGTCCAGCGAGAGGTTCAGGTCGGCGCTGAAGAGGTGGCCGATCTTCACCAGGCCGTAATCCACCAGGGCGATCAGGGCAATAAAGCCAATGAGCATGGCGATCACGTTCATGGCGATGCGGAAGCCGTCGCCCGCGCCGTGGCTGATGGCGTCCACGGTGTTGATGTACGGGCTTTTCACCTCCAGCTTTACCTTGCCCATGGTCTGGCTTTCCTCGGTCTCCGGCCATACGATCTTGCTGATCACCAGCGCGCCGGGCGCGGCCATCAGGCTGGCGGCGATCAGCTTCGGGGCCAGGTCCATGCCGGCCTGCGCGCCCATGGCCACGTACACCACCAGGATGCTGCCCGCGATGCAGGCCAAGCTGCCGCTCATGCTGGCCAGCAGCTCGCTGCGTGTCATGCCGGCCAAGTAGGGGCGGATCATCACCTGCGCTTCCACCTGGCCCACAAAGGCGCTGGCGGCGTTGCTCAGGGCCTCGGCGCCGCTCACGCGCATTACCCAGTTCATGGCCTTGGCGATCACCGATACAATGTGCTGCATGATGCCCACATGATACAGGATCGCCACGATGATGCACACCAAAATGATGGTGGCCGTGATGTTGAAGGCGAACACGAAACCGCCCTGCGTGTAGTTGGCAATGGAGCCGTCGGGCTGCACGGAGGCAATGCCGCCGTACACAAAGGCTGCGCCCTGCCGCGCGAACTGTTCGATCTTCTGCATGCCGTGGCCCATGCCCTGGAAGAAGCGGGTTACGGGCGGGATCTTCAGCACCAGCACGGCGATCACCAATTGTAAGCCCAGCCCGCTGAGCACGGTGCGGTAGTTGATCCGCTTGCGGTTGTTGCTGGCTAAGAAGGCGATGCCCAGGATGAGCAGTACGCCGATAAGTCCTTGGAATCGCTCCATGCAATGGGTGGATGGGCGGTCAATGTAGGGGGAAATTCAGTTTGCGGATGCAGGTGCGGGGGTACGAGGGTGCGAGGGTGCAAAGGTGCGAGGGTACGAGAGTGCGAGGGTGCGAGAGTGCTGGGTGCCGGAGGCTGGCACGCAGCACTCTCGCACCCTTGCACCCTTTCACTTTAGCTCCCTGTCACCGTGCTCGTTCCGCATGCGCCAAGGGCACGATCACGTTCCGCCGCACCCAGCGCGGAAGGATGATGGCGCCGATGAGGATGTACGGATAGTAGCTCAGCAGCCGCCACAGCAGCGCAATGGCCGGGGCCAGGCCCGGAGCCACGTACATACCCAGGAAATCGTTGAAGATGAACTCCGCCAAGCCGCTGCCGCCGGGCGTGGGGCTCAGCAGTACAATGATGCCCATCACCACCTGCTTGGCGTACACCACCAGGTCGCTGAACTGGTTGCCGTGCGGGAAAGCGTGCAGGATGCAGTTCACGATGCTGTAGCGGGCGCTCCAACTGATAAAGGTGGTGAGCAATGCGGGCCACCAGTAGTTCCAGCCACGGTGCTTCAGGCCCTTGGCCGCCACAATGAGCTGGTCGCCGGTGGTAACGGCGGAACGCCGCCACCTGCGCAGCAGCGGTGCGGAGAAAAAGCCGACCAATGCACGTTTCACGAATACCGGATTGATGAAGAGCGCGTATGCCACAAAAAGCTTGTAGGCCAGAATGATGAAGTACACCGTCCAGAAGGCCACGAAGAGGCTCTTGCCGAGGAAGGTGCCGGTGAATTCGGTGCCCTCGAAGAGCGCGGCATGGCCCACGAGGAAGTACACCAGCGGGGCCATCACCGCCAGGAAGATGCCGTCCAGGAAAGAGGTGAAGGTGATCACGGTGATGCTGGCGCCCGTATCGATGCCCTCGCGGCTCAGGAACCAAATGGCGAAGAAGAACCCGCCGCCGATCATGCCCGGAGCCAGTGCGCTGGCGAATTCCCACAGCATGATCACCACGAACGCCCGCGCCCAGTTCAGCTTCTTGTCAGTGAGGTGGCGGATGCGGAGCATGTACATCCAGTCGCGCACCACCAAACTTCCCAACGCAAGCACCATCCAGAAGGAGGTGCCCCAGGTCCATTCCACGCGCTCCAATGCACCCAGGTCGGCGGTGCGCCAGATCAGGATGGCGGTGATGCCCAGGCCGATCACCACGGGGGCCAGCATCTTGGTGATGCTGAAATTCTTCAGGAGGTGGGCCTCATCCTTCACCATGGCCGCAGG
>JAFDZY010000436.1 GCA_018266685.1 Bacteroidota bacterium | reverse complement strand
GAGCGGCCTTTGGGAAACGTTCGGGCACAAATCCTGGTTCTTCCTGATGAATTTCTGCCTGGCGTTGGCCGCAGCGCTGATGCTGTTCTTCCTGCTGCGCTGGCTGAAGGCAGTGATGCGGGAGAGGAACATCCATTGATCGGGCATGGGCATGGTCCTTCAGGGTTCAGGAGATGGTGGCGGCGTTCCCGTGGTCCACGGGCAACAAGCCCATTCCAATCGCGTTCGCGGCGATTCTTCACTACACTTGCCAACCGTGAACGGCCGGCGTTGACCGGGGAACCAGAGAAACCATACCATGTACACGCTCGAGGAGATCCGTGATTTCAAGGGGAAATACCCCAGGCAGCTTTGGCACTTGGCCGGCAGCGAGATGTGGGAGCGCTTCTGCTTCTACGGCATGCGTGGCATGCTGGTGGTGTTCATGGTCAGCGAACTCCATCTGGAGTCCAAGGTGGCCAACCTCCAATACGGCGCGATCCAAGCGTTCATTTATGCCTTCACCTTTATCGGCGGGCTGTTCGCCGACAAGGTTCTCGGTTTCCAGAAGTCCCTGTACTGGGGTGCGGCGATGATGATACTCGGCGGGCTGGTGATCGCGTTCTCCCCGCACGACCTGTTCTACATCGGCATCTGCTTCTCCATCATCGGCACCGGCTTCTTCAAGCCCAACATCAGCACCATGGTGGGGCAGCTGTACCATGAAGGCGATGCGCGGAGGGATGCGGGCTTCAGCCTCTTCTACTCGGGCATCAACGCGGGTGCGTTGCTAGGCGGCTCACTGATGATCTGGGTGGGCAAGCATTACAACTGGCGGTTGGCCTTCCTGCTGGTGAGCGTGGTGATGGTGATCAGCCTGTTGAACTTCTGGTTCTACCGCAAGCACATGGGGCCCATAGGGTTATCGCCCTTGCGTGAGACGGATACGCCGAAGTCGCAGCGCGTGAAGGAATTCGCCGTGTACATCGGCACCCTGCTCTCCATTCCGTTGATCCTGCTGCTGGTGACCAATACGCAGTACACGGACATCTTCATGTACGTCATCGGGCCGGTGGCCCTGGCCTATTTGCTGGTAATCATGCGCAGGTTCACCGATGCCGACGGCACCAAGGGCAGCTCCTTGTGGCTGCTGGTCACCGCCGTGCTGATCCTGGCGGTGGGCGCCCTGCTAATCATGAGCGCCTTGGGCCACGGCGCCGGTGAGCGGGTGGAACAGGTGGCATGGGCGGCCACGGCGATCGCCTTCTTGATGGCGATGGTCAAGGGCAACCGCGTGCAGAAACGGCTGCATGCTGCGCTGATCTTCATCCTGTTCTCCATTGTGTTCTGGGCGCTGTACGAACAGGCCGGCGGTTCGTTGAGCATCTTCGCGCTGAACAACGTGCGCGACCGGTTCATAGGCTTCATCACCATCGATCCGAACGTGGTGAACAATGGCGCCAACGCGCTCTTCATCATCCTCTTCGCCCCGTTGGTGGGCCTGCTCTGGCTCTGGCTTAGCAAACGCAAGTTGGAGCCCAACTCCGTGGTGAAGTTCGGCCTCGGCTTCCTGCTGCTCGGCGCGGCATTCTACGTCTTCTACAGCACGGTCTTCTTCGCCACCACGGACGGCCTCACCTCTATGAACATCTTCGTGCTGGCCTACCTGGTGATCACCCTGGGTGAACTGTGCCTGTCGCCCATCGGCCTCAGCCTGATGACCAAGCTATCACCCCAGAAGATCCAAGGGCTGATGATGGGCATGTGGTTCTTGGCCAGCGCTTACGGCCAGTATGCGGCGGGCCTGCTCGGTGCCGACATCAGCGTGCCGGATTCCACGCCGAACTACGGCAAACTCGTGGCCTATACCACCGGCTATCACGAATTCGCCCTGTATGGTGTCGCCATTGGCGTGGTGCTGATCGCGGTGTCGCCGCTGATCCGCAAGCTGATGAAGGGTGTGCATTGAGCCTCCCGGAGACAAACGGCACGATTTTCGCCTTACACCGCCCAGAACCAATTTCCATGCGCACCTTTCTATTGGCCTTCCTTCTGGCACCACTGTTCGTTGCCGCACAGGACCACAGCGATGCCTTGGTGAAATGGACCGACATTGAAACTGCCCAAAAGGCGGCCAAAAAAGATGGCAAGCCCCTGTTTGTCGATGTGCACACCTCATGGTGCGGGCCCTGCCGCATGCTGGACAAGAACACCTTCCACGACCCGCAGATCGCGGCATACATCAACAGCGCGTTCCATCCGGTGAACTTTGACGCGGAAGGTCCGGATACCGTATTGTTCAATGGGCGCACCTTCACCAACCCGCAATACAAGCTGGAGTTGAAGGGCATGCGCAACGGCACCCACGAACTCACCATGGCCATTGCACCGGTGAACGGGCGCGTGGCCTACCCCACCATTGTGTACATCGACAGCAACGGCCAGGTGCTCACGCCCGTGCAGGGCTACATGACACCGGAACAGATCGAGCCGATCCTGCACTTTTTCGGCGATGGTGCCTACAAGAAGCAGGAATATGCCGAGTTCCAAAAGAGCTTCACCAGCAAGTTGAAGAAGTAAGGTGCGGGATTTTGCCGGTGGTCACCGTGGCCACCGGACAAGCTTCCAGGAGCAAAGACCTTGGAGGCCCGTGGCGCGCAACAGGTACACGCCGCCGGCAGCATTCGCCGGGCAGTTCAGTTCCGCGTTCCCCAGCCCGTCCGCAACGGCTGTTTGAATGGTCCGGCCGTCCATGGTCAGCAAGGTCGCTGTTGTACCCGGCTTCAATCTGTAAACCGAAGCATGCCCGGTACCGGCATCCCAGTGCATACCGGGGCCGGTTGCATCCAGACCGGCAACCGCAGCGGTCCCGCATGGAGGTGCATCGCCAGCTTGAGCACTGAAAACGCCGGCCACGGCGCTCCAATTTTCCCAAGCACCGCCGGAACCGGTGAGGTGGTCGTTCAGGTCAAACCAGTTGGTTCCGCCCGGGGTGCCGGGCACCTTGTACACTTTCACCGCTGCGCCTTGCCTGTTCCACGTAAGCGGACTTCCAGCCTGGCACACCTCGGGAGAAACCGGTAAAACACAGTTCACCCGCAGAAAAAAGGCATACTCCTGATAATCGGGCCATTCGCCATACACGTGCGCAAATCCTTCCGGGTCGATGCAAACCGCCACATATTCATTGCAGGCAATGCCGAACGCGGTGCTGTCGCCCTGCTCCACCATGCGGGCCAGAAAAGTGAAATGCCTTCCGCGCCGGTCCGGATTATCATAGTGCGTATCCGTAATGGTGCCCGCCATGAACGGCACGTTCAGAAAGGGCGTGCAGTCCACCGCCACATCCGCATCCATGGGGTTGGTCAAAGCCTCGGAGGTAGAAATACTTCCGTATTGTGCACTGAAATAGCAACCGCCGAGAATGGCCATGCCCGCACTGGTGCCCCCGATGGCAACGTGGCGTTCCGCAATGGCTTCGTTCACCAGGGTCATCACCGGCGAGTTCCGCCAATAGCTCACATAGTTCCACTGGTCGCCTCCAGCGAACCAGATCGCTTCCGCCCGTTGGATGCGCTGTGCCACGTAGGGGTCATTTGCGGCAGAGCCATTGTTGAACACGATGGTCTCCACGGAATTCACACCGCCGAGGTCGCTGTACATGTAATCATTGTACCCATCCGAGCCGGAAGCACGCAGCACCAGTACATCGCCGCCGTTGGCGCGGTCCAGGAACCATTGCATGGCGGGATCGAACTCCGTGGCACCGCCCATCATGCACACGCCGCCCAGCGGTGAGGTCACGGCATCGGCCGTATCACCGGTGAAATAGCTGGTGAAGTTCTGGGCATCCGCAACGGTAGCGGACACAACCGCCGCACAGCAAACCAACAAGGTCTTCATGGCCCGAATATCGGCGATCTACATTTGCTCCATGCGTTTCCTTGTACCCTTGCTGCTCCTTTTGGCCGCCCCGGCAACCGCACAGGTACAGAATTGGAACCCGGAACCCTACGCGGCCAATGGAGGGATCCGGTTCCACGATGACCTGGACTTCTTCCTGAACGGCTACACAAAGGAAGAGATCAAGGCCATGCGCAAAGAGGTGAACATCTGGCGCATGAATTTCGACAAGATGATCCGCGCCACCATCAAGGATATCCAGGCATACAGCGAGGGCGGGAACATGGTGCCCACCACCCATGACTTCACCCTGCCGGATGCCCGCACCGGCGCGCCTTACCATTTGGAGGGGCACAGGGGCAAACTGCAGGCGTTCATGTTCGGCAGCATGAGCAATCCCCCGGCCCGCGCCCAGTTACCGTTCTGGGATGCACTGTTGGCGAAGTACGACACCTCCAAGGTGGAGCTGTTCGTGATCTACGGCAAAGAGCTGCATCCGGGCGACAAAAAGAGCTTCAGCAAATACCCAGTGCCTTCATCCGTGGACCAAAAGATGGGCTACGCCAAGGAATTCGCGCAGCTCACCAAGCTTCCTGTACTGGTTGACGGACTGGATGACAAGGTGCTCACTGCTTATGGGCGGGTGCCGAACGGAGCTTATGTTGTGGACGGGCAAGGGCGGTTGATCTTTCGGGGCACATGGGCGGACAGCCGCAAGATCGAGCAGATCCTGGACACCGTGCTGAAGTGGGAAGCGGACGGTAGGCCGAAGTTGAAGCCGCAGCAGTGAACTTACACCTTCGCCATCTTCCAGCGGCCCTTGCTGAAGATGGCCATGCACAGCACGGCTAGGAGGCTCTCGCTCACCGCGATCGCGATGAACACGCCTTCCGGGGCATGCATGCCGCTTGCCAAGAACCAGGCCAATGGGACCTCCAGCAACCAGAAGCATACCAAGTTGAGCCAAACAGGCGTCCTGGCATCGCCGGCACCGTTGAACGCCTGCGACAGCACCATGCCGTAGGCGTAGAAGACATATCCTGCACTAACGATGCGCAGGGCATGCACACCCACATCCGCCACGGCAGGCACACCAGTGAAAAATGCCACCAACCACGGCGCGAAGGCGAACATGGCCAAGGTCATGCATCCCATATAGACCATGTTCGCGTGGCCGCATAACCAGGCGCTGCGTTCCGCCCGGTCAGCACGGCCCGCACCAAGATTTTGCCCCACCAGCGTGGAAGCCGCGTTGGCGATGCCCCAAGCGGGAAGGAGGGCGAAAACCACAACACGCACCGCAATGGTATAGCCAGCCACGGCATCGCTTCCGAAGGTGGCCACAATGCGCACCAGAAAAAGCCAACTAGCCGAAGCAATGAGGAATTGTGCCGATGCAGCACCCGATAGCCGCACCACGTTCCACAGGTCGGCCCAGGCCACCCGGAGATGGCGGCGCGCCAGCACAACCTTGCCGCGCCCGTCAAACAGGTGCCAGCACTGGTAGGCCACTCCGCATGCACGCCCGGTAACCGTGGCCACGGCAGCACCTGTAACTCCCATGGCGGGGATAGGACCAAGGCCGAATATCAAAATTGGATCCAGCACGATGTTGATGCCGTTGGCCAGGCCCAGGGACCGCATGGCAAGCGCCGCATTACCGGCCCCGCGGAAAATGGCGTTAATGCCGAACAGGAGCAGGATCACCACGTTGCCGCCCAACATGATGCGCATGAACGGCGTGCCCATGGCGACCACCTGCGGGGAAGCTCCCATCGCGTTCAGCAGAGCGCCCGGGGCCAAGAACCCGGGCAAGCCCAACACTACTCCCAGCGCCAATGCGAGGAAAATGCCTTGCACGGCGGATATGTCCGCGCCCTCCCGGTCCTGTTCACCCGTTCGCCGCGCTACCACGGCGGTAATGCCCGCAGCCAAGCCCCAAGCCAAGCTGTACACCACCATCAGCACGCCCTCAGTGAGCCCCACAACGGCCACGGCTTCGGTGCCCAAATGGCCCACGAAGAACACGTCCACCACCGCGAAGAGCGCCTCCATGGCCATTTCCAGCACCATGGGAATGCCCAATAGCACCATGGCCCGCCGCAAGTCCATGGCCGTGTAGTCCCGATCGCCTCCGTGCAAGGCATCGCGCAATGTGGCTATAACTCCTTCCTGCCTGCTGGCCATGGCACCAAAGTTGCAATGCCCGCCCTGAATGTCCGGAACCGGCGATTGGCGCTGTTAATCTTTGGTTAAAGTCCCACGCCCCCGGCACCCTTGCAGGAAATTTGCGTTACAACACCGGAAAAACCCAAAAACAGCACATGAAGAAGCTCATCGCAACACTCAGCCTCAGCGCCCTTGTTCTGGGTGCCTTTGCGCAGGAAAACACCAAGACCGTTGGCGGCAGCGGCCCCATGATCTCCTTGGACAAGGAGGTGCATGATTACGGCACCATTGAACAAAATGCCAACGGAACCTGCGAGTTCAAAGTGACCAACACCGGCGACCAGCCCTTGATCATCAGCAAGTGCCAGGGCAGCTGCGGTTGCACGGTGCCCAAGTGTGAAACGGCCCCCATCGCCCCCGGCGCCACTTCCATCATCACGGTGAAGTACGCCACGGAGCGCGTTGGCCCCATCAACAAGTCCGTTACCATCACCAGCAACGCAGTGAACGCGCCCACCAAGATCATCCGCATCAAGGGTGAGGTGAAGGCTTCCGCCAATGCTGCGCCCACTTCGCCGGTGAAGGCCAACAGCCCCATGGCCCCCACGGCCAAGTAAGCTTCGGCCCGTTGCCTTTGAAAGGGCTGTCCTCCGGGGCGGCCCTTTCCTTTTGCCCTCCCCGGCAAAAGGGCCGTAAACACGGGAAAATCAAGAAAAACGGAACTCAAGATCGCCCGTTGGCGTTAAATTCGCGCCATTGAAATCCGGGCCTGATACAGCAAGCAAAAGATGAGCGAGACCGCAACGATCATATTGGATGGCAAGAGCTACGAATTCCCTGTGGTAACAGGTAGTGAAGGAGAACGCGCGATCGACATCAGCAAGCTGCGGTCGGAAAGCGGCTACATCACCTTGGACCTCGGCTATAAGAACACCGGCGCCACCACCAGTGCGATCACCTTCCTGGACGGTGAAAAAGGCATCTTGCGCTACCGGGGATACCCGATTGAACAGCTTGCTGAAAAGGGCAGCTTTACCGAGGTGGCCTACCTGCTGCTGAACGGCGACCTGCCGAATGCCAAGCAACTCCAGGAGTTCGAAGGGAACATCCGTTACCATTCCCTGGTGCACGAAGACCTCAAGCACTTCTTCCAGTTCTACCCCAGCAACGCCCACCCCATGGGCATTCTCTCGGCGATGGTGAATTCGCTGAGCACGTTCTACCCCAAGAGCCAAACGCCCAACCGGCCCAGCAAGGACGTGGAGCGCACCATCTTCCGGCTCATTGCCAAAATGCCCACCTTGGCGGCCATCAGCTACAAGAACAACCTGGGGCACCCCTACATGTACCCGGACAACAAGCTGGGCTACGTGGAGAACTTCCTGCACATGATGTACGGGTTGCCCACGGAGGAATACGTGGCCGATCCCGTGGTGGTTGATGCACTGAACAAACTGTTGATCCTGCATGCCGACCATGAGCAAAACTGCAGCGCCAGCACGGTGCGCATGGTGGGCAGCTCCCATGCCAACCTGTACAGCGCCATTTCCGCAGGCATTGCAGCTTTGTGGGGCCCCCTGCACGGCGGCGCCAACCAGGAGGTGATCGAAATGCTCGAAACGATCCGGAACGACGGGGGCGACATTCAAAAGTGGGTGAACAAGGCCAAGGACAAGAACGACCCCTTCAGGTTGTTCGGGTTCGGGCACCGGGTGTACAAGAATTTCGACCCGCGCGCGCTGATCATCAAGCGAAGCAGCGATGCCATCCTCAAGAAGATGGGCATCAACGACCCTGTGCTGGACATTGCCAAGCAGCTGGAAGAAATCGCGCTGAAGGACGATTACTTCATCGAACGCAAGCTGTACCCCAATGTGGACTTTTACAGCGGCATCATATACCGCGCCATCGGCATTCCCACGCGCATGTTCACGGTGATGTTCGCGCTGGGCCGCCTGCCGGGATGGATCGCCCAGTGGAAGGAAATGATGGAAAACAAGGAACCCATCAGCCGGCCGCGACAGATCTACACCGGGGCCACTGCAAGGGACTATGTGCCCATGGCTTCGCGCAAGTAAGGGCTAAATCTGCCGTTTTAGCCAAACCTGCCCGCCCGCCCCCGTTCGGGAACTTCACTTACATTGGTCCCGCTTATCCCCGACCATGAACACACGCAAGATCATCGGCTACGTCCTCTGGTTGCTCGCCTTCCTCATCCCGTTCCAGCCCGCGATCCTCAGCACGGACGGTATCCATAACGTTACCGGCTTGATCAGCTTCATTGTTCTATTGGTGCTGCTCTTCACCGGTTACTTCCTGGTGGATGGCGCTGATAGCAAGACCAAGGCGGAGCACGGTCATTGAGCGGCAAACTTGGGCCACTGGAATGTCAGTCTGCCGCAGGACTGGCCTTGTCCAACTTTCCTTTGGCTTTGGCCTTGGGGGCATACAGTGTGAACACCCGAGATATATTGAACCCGAAGTGTATATCCCCATCAAAGAAATCTCCTGTGGTTTCCGTGATGAAGGCCCGCTCGAACATGCCGGTGCTGTTGGTGAAATGCAATTGGAACACGTGCCCGCCTGTTTCAATGTCGAAGCCCACTGCCAAAGAATTATGGAAGGCTTCGCGGGGTCCCTGGTCCGGTAGCACGTAAAAGTATTCCGCATTGACGGCAACCCGTTTGCTGAGCTTCAAGCGCCCGGCAATGCCTATGTTCATCAAGTCGTTGCGGTCATCAGGCCCGGCCACCAAATTGCGGTGAACCACTCCCGGGGTAAGTTGAAGGGAGAACTCTTCCGAGAACTTGCGGCCCACCACAGCTTGAAAACTGTATGCCAAGCGGTGGGTAAAGTAATCCTGTATGCCGTCAAAGTACCAGGGCACTTTATCCTCGGCAAGCGTGGTGGCCGAGGCAGCAGCCACCACGGCCACGGTAACGGGCATTCGGCAGCCTTGATCGCACTGGCGCAACACCTTGAACTTGGCAAACCCGTCCAACGTCTTTTGATAGGAACTTCGGCCAAAACCGACCATCAACCGGTCGGTGAGCCCATAATCAAACCCCAGCCGGATGGTGGCCTGGTCCAGCCCGTACAGTTCCTGCACCCCGGTGCTGAGGAATCCGAAGCGGTGCCCGATCCGGAAATCCAGCACCCCGTGTGGCGTATTTTCCAGGCTGTGCCCGTTGATGACACGGGTGGACTTGAAGCTTGCCGTGGTGTATTCCACGCTTTTCGTGCTATCGTTGCCCAATAGCTGCAGCAGATCATCCTGGGCAAGGAGTGCCGTTGGGGCAAAGGCAACTGCAAGGACAAGTAGCTCGGTTCGCATGGATCTGTTCCGGTTCAAGCCGAAGGGGTTCATAAAGGCTTGTAGGCCAATTGCACTTTCACCGAAATGATCTCGGCGATCTTGTTTCGGACTACCCCCGGGACCTTGATCCCATAGTCCTCCGGTTTCACTTGGAATTCGCTTCGCGCTTTCAGTGTTCCGTCTGCACTGGTGCTAAACACTCCTTGTACAGTGACCTGCTTGGTAATTCCGTGGATGGTAAGGTCCCCGGCCACCGTAACGGCATGCTCCCCGGCCTTGGCCAGGTCATCTCCTTGGGCGGCATGTACTTTGCCCTTGAAGATGGCTTTTGGAAAGGTGTTGCTCTCCATGTAGTTCTCATTGAAATGTTCCTGCATCATGGCCTTCTCAAACGCGAAGGCCTTGATCAATGCCGAGAACTCAATCGCGCCCGTAGCTGGCGCAAATACGCTGGCCACTTGCCGGTTCACGGCAGTAATGTCCTCCATGGGCGTACTGGAGAAAAAGGAGATCTCCCCGGTCCGCGTAGCATAGTTCGTTTGCGCCGCAAGCAAGGTGGGCAGCAGCAAGGTGCCGGGGAAAAGGGCTGATCGGATGTTCATGGTTGCTGGGGGGGAGGGAACGGTACTTACTACTTAGGCTCAAGAACGGAACATCGCTGCAACAAAACGTCCAGGTTGTATCCGGCACAAAATCCTTGGATCCGCGCAGTATCTCCCTTGGCAGGAACAGTGGTCTCGCCGGGTTCCAGTGCACACACCACGGCACCAAGCGGGTCCCCGGTTTCAAGGAGCACTTGCACCATCCCGTCCGGCAGGGTGGAAACATCCCGTACGGCTCCCTTCACCGCCACCAGCTTGTCGTTGTACCGTTTACCAGCCGCCGTTTCATCCCCTTGGAACGCCGCAAAGAGTTCCGGCGCCCCGATGGCCAAGTCGGCCGTGCGTCCATGCGCCAATGCAGGTTTCGCTTGCGTCATGCGGTACACCAGCACCCCTGTTGCCACTACGACCAATCCCAGTACTAGAAAAATCCGTTTGCGTTTCATGGTTCAGTTGTTTGGGGCCCCGGCTTGGATCCAGAGTTCGATGTGCCTGATCTCACATGGTTCAAGCATGCCGTTCGGCGGCATGAACGGTCCATTCCCTTCGTGCCGGATGGCCGGTAACACGGTACCGTTGTCCACTTGGGCCTTGAATCCGGCATAGGAGGTGAAATCACCGGTGCTTTGGCCTCCGGCCACATGGCACCCCAGTATGGCGCAGTTGCTTTGCAGGATGGGCTGTACCGTGGACGTGAAGGAAACCGCACTGGTATCGCAGAATCCGATTGGATACAAATCCGATTCCACGTCGTAGTAACAGCCATTGGACAAGGCTGCCACCAGGGAAGCCCCCAGAAAGATGGTGCCGAACCTTTTCCGCATCCCAAGTCAATTATTGGGCGCGCCGTCGGCGATCCAGGCCAAGAACTGATTGATCTTGCAATCATCGAGCATGGGGCCCGAAGGGGGCATGAACGCATACGGCGATTGGTGTTGCACGGCGCCAGCCAGGCGGCCATCCACAGCCACATTGTGCAGCACGCCCCAGGAACTGTAGTCCAGGCCTCCTTGGGGTTGGGGTCCGCTGTGGCACCCCAGGCAGTGCGATTGCACCAACGGGAACACGGTTCCGGAGTAGGTCACGTTCACCGTATCGCAGGCATCGTCGCAAGAATTGTTGGGAAAACCTTGCTGGATCCATTGGTTGATGAGCGCCAATTGGTCCGGGGTTAATGGGGATTGGGGAGGACGTGGCATGACCTTGTCAGGATCATCCTCGGTGAGCGCCTCCCAAAAATCACCATCCTGAACGGTGCCGCTGGCCATTAATGTGGCATAGCTGGTGATCTGGATGTGGTCGTTGTCGTCCGTGGCCTGATCATGGCAGCCCGGTACCGCGCAGTTGGAGATCAACAACGGCAAGATCTGTTGTTCAAAGTACACACTGTCCGGGTCGCATTCCACGGTGGGGTTTGTTCCCCCGCCCGTTCCGTTGGATCCCTGCCCGGCCCCCCCCTGTGGAACAACCAAGGGCTCATGCTTGCATGACGGCAGGCTGAACACCAGCAGGAACAGCCCACACAGGCACGAGGCCATGGCCCAGGTAGCATGCCTGTGCAAAGGGCTTGCCCCGTTCAAATGGTTGCGGCCTTTCGTGCGATAAAAATCCGGATGGATCATGATCTCACCAGTGTTGGTTCAGGAATTGCCGCTCGCCGCTGTCCCCGCGTCAGATGACCTGCCTGCCCGGTTGCTCCGCCGTGCGCGCAATTCACCAATGCCGACCACCAGCTTGATGGCGTCCAAGCAGTTGTGGTAGCGCGGTTGCCGGTTCAGAAGGACGATCCGGCCTAAGAGCACCTTGGGGTCCAAGCCCAGTAGTTGTTCCAGGTCGGCTTGGTCAAGCTGCCCGATAGCCGTACGATCATGCATGTGCCTGAGGGATGGTTTGATGGGCATGTGGGCGGATCTACAATACGAAGCAACGACCAAATGGTAACGCTTGCATCATGCAAAGTGATGAAACCGGAAAATCGGGGGATGGAACGAGCAAGCTACTACCCGGACAGCCATTTTTTGAAATGCGCGGATCGCTCACTACTGACCAGGGCATCCTCACTGTACGGCGGATCGAGCACCACCTTGACCCGGCTCTTGCTATAGGCCAACAGCTCCTTGATGCTGTGAAAACCCACGATCAACTGGCGGTTCAGGCGAAAGAAATCCTCCGGTGCCAATTGGGGCTCCAAGCGATCTAGGCTTTCGTCCAAGGGCAAGTCCTTGCCTTCCCGGGTGCGGATGTAGGTGCCTTTCTGACGGGAGTACAGGTAGGCAATTTCCTTGGGTTCAACCACGCGGAACCGGTCGCCGAAGCGGATCAGGAAGCGCTTCACCGGGGCTACGGGTGCTATCGTGACCGGTTGGTCCGGTTTCGCCGGTTGCGCCAACCCTTCCAGCCCGCGCACGGTGCCATAGTTCCGCGCCCGTTCCAGTGCCGCCGCCAACTCTTCCCGCTTCACCGGCTTGAGCAGGTAATCCAGGGCATGCACCTTGAAGGCCCGCAAGGCAAACTCGTCGTATGCCGTCACGAAGATTACCGGGCAGTCCACTTTGGCGGACCGAAAGATCGCGAAACTGTCGCCATCGGCAAGGCGCACGTCGAACAGGGCCAGGTCCGGTGGGTCGTGCGCTGTAAACCAAGCCACGGCCTGCTCCACGGACGGCAGGTCGGCCAACACTTCGATGCCGCCGTTCAGCTCAGCCAGCATCTTGCGCATGCGTTTCACCGCATTTGGTTCGTCCTCGATAAGCACCACTTGCATGGTCATGGGGCTATCAAAGGTATCTGTACCATAAAACTGGCCTCCGTTCGTTGCACTGCCACCGGTGTGGAGGCCAAGACCGCATAGCGCTTGCGAATGCTCTCCAGGCCAAACCCCGTGGACCGCACCGGCGATGTGCGCGGGCGCTGGTCGTTGGCCACCGTGAGCAAGGTCCCCGAAGTGAAAATGGAGATCATCAAGGGCTTATCGGGCAAGGCGGTGTTGTGCTTAATAGCATTCTCCACCAGCAGCTGTAAGGTGAGCGGCACCACGAGCAGGTGCAGATCCTCCTTGCGAACGGCCACCTCCATCGCAACGGCATCGGCAAACCGGCGTTTCTCCAAGCGGAAATAGGTGTCTACCAATCGCAGTTCTTCCTCCAGGGAGATCAGCGACTTGTCCCGCACCTGAAGGATGTTCCGGAAGAAGGTGCTCAGCTCCTCCACCTGCCCTACCGCCTTGTCCGGTTCCGCCTCGATCAACTCCACCAGGGTGTTGAAACTGTTGAACAGGAAGTGCGGATCCACCTGGCTGCGCAAGGCCTCAAGCTGGAACCGCACCTGGTCTTGCTCCAATTGCTGCCTGAAGCGGATCCGCTTTTCCCGCGCCCGTAGCAGGAGGAAGACAACCATGGCCAGCGCGGCCACCGCCATGGCCTGCACCCACCACAGGCGCCACCATGGGGGCAACACGGTAATGTCCATGCTGGTCCACGTTGCATGGCCGGGATCTTCACCCAGGAAAGCCCTGACTTGGAAGGAATACCTTCCGGGAAGCAACTCCGGATAACTTACCTCGCGTTCGCGCGAGCGCACCACCTTCTCGCTCAAGCCCTTGAGCCGCACTTCAAACCGTACAGCCCCAGGGTCGACATAGTAGGGAGCCGTGAACCGGAAGGTGACGGCATTCCGGTCGTATGATGTTGTCATCGATGGACCGAGGGGAACCTGAACGTTGCCCACAGCCATGTCGGTGATCACCGCTTTCAGGGTGGGAGCGAACCATTGCGCAGATGCCCGCAACCTTACCAATCCTTTGTTGGAGGCGAGCCAAACCGTTTGGCCCGGCCCTTTTGCCACCGCGTTCAACTCGGCCTCTAACCCAGCCAGGCCCGCCTGCGCCGTGAAATCATGCCACAGGCCCGTGGTTGCATCAAATGCCATGGCACCGGCATCACTGAACACCAGAACCATGTGGCCAATGACGGAAATCGCATACAGGTCACCCTGAAATGCCGGCAGTCCACTTCCGAAACAGGTGAGGCTGCCGCCGTCAACCCGGCAGAGTCCGCTTTCCGGTCCCGCCGCCCACACCGTTCCCGTGCTGTCGATGGCCAAGGAATAGAATGTCCGATGCCTGCCATGGCCTATCGGCGATACGCGCTGCCCGTCAAACAGCACCAGGCCGCCTCCGTCCGTGGCACCGATCACGGAGCCATCGGCCATGGGCAGTGCCATGAACATGAAGCCTGAACCTGCGGGGTAGTGACATTGCCCATGGCCCTCATGTACTTGGCACAAGCCTGAAAGAGTGGCGATCCAAGCCGTTTTGCCACGAACGCGCACACTGAGCACATTGGGATCAATGCCGCCGTGGGTTGCATCGAAATGGTCCGTGTGCCCGTCTGCGTGCAGGGCAAACAATCCACCGCCGAAACTGGCCGCCCACAAGGTTCCGTCGGGAGCCACGTCCAAGGATACCACAGGTGTACTGTGATCCACCTCCATGGGCCCATGGACTTCTGCTTTGCCGCGCAGCCGATCAAGGGGCCGTGAAAAAATTCCCTGGTCCGTGGCGGCCCAAATGCGTTCTTGCGCCACGCACAGCGCACTGGCCCCCGCCAGGTCTATGCCTTCCCCCAATGCCGGAATGATGAGCACGGCGGGATCAGCGCGGTACAAATACCCCGTTCCATCGCACCACCACACGGCACCGTCCCGGTCAACCAGCAGGTCCGTGGCAGGCAATGCACCGGGAAACTGGAAGGCTGGGAACGGGTATCCCTGCCATGGTGTACCGTTCTCATAGTAGGCCGCTCCAGAATATGTGCCGGCTGTCCAGATCTGTCCGCCCTGCACCGCGATGTCCCTAACGGCGGCGATACCGGACTGCGGAGGGATGGAATCGTCCAGGTCTTGGTGTCCAGGAATCCAAAGGAAAGCCCCTCCATTGTCCGTGCCCGCCCAAACCCCACCAGAAGGGGCCGGGGCCAGGGACAGGACAAGGTTGTCCGGTGCCTGTTGCTCCTCGCCGAAGACTTCCAACACATGCCGGTCTGCACAAACGGCCACACCTTGGTCCGTGGCTGCGGCAAGGCGGCCGTCCGGAAGCATGCACAGGTCGTTCACATGGCCGTCCGGCAACCCCTGTTCCGTGGAAATGTACCAGGCCTGTGGATAACGTAAAGCCAGGATGCCGGCACCATAGGTACCCAAATAAATCGTGCCGCCCGTGTCTGCGGCAATTGCCCTTGCCGGGAAATGCACAAGCATACTGTCGGAAAAGAGCGTATCGATCCGGCTTCCCATGCATTGCAGCACCTCTCCGGACCCTAGTGCAACCACCATGCCTTGGCCGGACGGGCCCAGTGCGGTGATGTCCGCTTCGCCGGTGGCAACCATGACCTCCACGCGGTCGCCGTCCAAGCGAAGCAGGCCGTGGTCGCTGGCCGCCCAGATCAAGCCGTCCCGGTCCTGGGCAATCATGGTGATCTCCGCCCTTTGCTGGCCAACGCGCACCTCCATGGCTTTGGTGAACGGATACTGGGCGCTGCACGGCCCCGCCGCAACAACCAGGGCCAAAAACCATTGCCGGGTCATGGGGCCGGTGCTTGCTTGAAAAGCAGGTCCAGTCGCACGTGGATCAATGGCGCGATCTTCTGGTGGACGATCCGTGGGATCCGGATGTTGTGATCATCGAGCAGTACTTCAAACTCAGCGGTGATCCGGGTTCCCTCACCGGTAGTAACCACCGTGCAGGGAATGATCCGTTCGTGTTCCACCCCGTGTAGTGTAAACGTTCCCTTAGCCCGAATGGAACCGGTACCGGGCGAATGAAGATCAAAGGCATCAATGATGCGCCCGCTGAACGTGGCATACGGCCATGTGTTGGACTCCATGTAATTCTCATTGAAGTGCTCACGTTGCAAGGGTGAATTGAACCCTTGAAAATCCGCGATCGGCACCTGCACGGCAAAGGTGCGGGCAGCGGGGTCCAACAGACCGCTGCATTGGGTGTTCGAGGCCGTGATCCGCTCCAGGGGGGCATCGCTCACAAAGGTGATCTCCGAGCGTTCCACTTTCAGCAACACCCTGTCCTGGGCCCGGACCGGCAAGTGGGCCATCAGCGTGGCCACCAACAAGCCGCAGGCCGAAACCATTCGACCATTTCTCCTTAGTATAATTCCGGTACGCACCCAGATCGACCTTGTGCCAATGCAATCTTGATGCAGCGTGGGGCACATTCCGTTCATGTGGCTTGGACCGGCCTAGTACAGACCTGCAAATGCAATGCCCGCATGCCGTCCATGGAACAACCGTGTGGGGGTGAACCGAGGAACATCATGGTGCAGTTGGCCCGAAAATAAGGCGAGGGCGGAAAAGCACATGACCACTCGGCTATCTTTGCCGCCCTTCCGCCGCCAGCCTGTTGGTGGACTGCACAAAGGAGAGGTGCCGGAGTGGTCGATCGGGTCTGTCTCGAAAACAGAAGTGCCCGCAAGGGTACCGGGGGTTCGAATCCCTCCCTCTCCGCCAACGCGGCCCGCGCAGCGGGCGATTCCTTCAGCAGACATGCTGCCGAGCTTGCTCGAAGCAGCAGGGATGCTGAAGGAATCAAAGGACCGCGAAGCGGGATTTGTGCGTTGAAGCCTCCCCCCTCAGGGAAAGCCCGCCTCGGGCAATCCCTCCCTCTCCGCCAACGCGGCCCGCGCAGCGGGCGCTTGTTCCGGCATGGCAGCGGACGAGCTTGTTCGTCAAAGCGGATATGCCGGAACAAGCAGCAGACGCGAAGCGGATGCAGCGTTGAAGCCTCTCCGCCGTACGGCGGAAAAGCCCGCCTCGGGCAATCCCTCCCTCTCCGCCATAACCAACTGCGGCACGGTCAAGGCAGCATGCGTTTCCTTTGTGGCCCATGTGGACAACGATCAACGGCCGGGTACAAGGCCAAACTCCCCTGCTGCTGCTCACCCTCGCGGCGTGTACGGCAACGCAACCCGCCATCAGTGGGAATGAAGACTACTATTCCCAGCAGGAGATCCGCTATGCAGACCATGTGTACACACCCACCGTGCACACGGTGCAGCTGTTCAAGAAGGGGTTTGAACT
>JAFDZY010000435.1 GCA_018266685.1 Bacteroidota bacterium | reverse complement strand
GCCTTCAGGTTTTGGATCTCCGCGTCCTTTTCCGCTGCGGTCTTCCGTAGTTCGCTCTCGAGCTTCTCCTTGGCCAATTGTTCCTCGGCTTGCTTGGCCTGTTTCAGTTGTGCGAGTTCGTTGGTCAGCCCATCGCGCTCCTTCTCTACAGCGCTGAGCGCTTCCTTCAGCGCAAGCTGCTTGGCTGCATCGGCGGCCTTCAGATCGGCCTTCAGTTGTTGGATCTCGGCATCCTTCTTCACGGCTTCGTCCTTCAACTCGCCCGCGACTTTCGTGCGCGCCAGTTCCACGCTGGCTTTCATCTCCTCCTTCAGGCGGGCGATCTCGGCATCTTTCTTCGCCGCTTCCTTCTCCAGCTTGCCCGTCACCTTGGCCTCGGCGAGCGCAATGGCGGACTGCTTCTCCTTCTCGGCCAGTTCCAAGCGCTCGTGCAGCGTTTTCTCGAACTCGCCGTCGCGCACCTGCTTGAGGATGTCGGCATAGCCGGCCTCATCGATCTTGAAGGCCTTGTTGCAGTGCGGGCAGATGATCTCGTTCATGGGGATAGGCTTGGCGGGATAAAGAAACGAACTGGCGGGCCGTATTGTGGGAAGTGCAACTGTTGATCCGGTTCGTTGCACTCATCGGCAAGTGATGAGCTTTCTGTCCGGTCGCAACGTGGTGGCGGCAGGAATGCCGGACCATATTTTCAAGCGCTGGCAACCCTATTACGGAGAAGTCAATGGCTTCACACCACCCGCACGTATACTGGTACTTCAGGAGCCAAGTTGTTCAGATCATGTACAACGCAACCTCGTCCTTCAGTCTGGCAAAATGGTTGTCAGAGGTAACCAGGGCCAGGTCCAAATGGATCGCGGTGGCGGCGATGATGCAATCGGGCAACTTCAAACCGTGCCGTTTCCGAAGGTCAATGACCAGCTCTTTGATGCGGGCGTTCACATCGATGATGGTGCAATCCTGCAACAAAGCACGTTTCCGTGAAAGGAGTTCGGCGGAATTGCGCTTGCTGGAAAGCAGTTCGATCTCCGTGATGAAGGACAGGAATACTTCTCTTCCTTGCAGGATCCCGGTTACTGCGGCATTGCCGTCAAACAAAATGGATCAAGGCACTGGTGTCCGCCAAAAGCCGTTCACCACTCATCCCGCATTTCCCTTAGTTCATCCAGCGCCCATTCCGCGATTCCGGGTTCGGTCCCGGCATACTTGGAAGCATCCAAGGTCTTCCGGGGCTTTTTGGTCGGCAGGCTTTTGTGAGGGACGCGCACATGTTTGGCCTTTCCAACACGGGTGGCTCGTGCCTGGGGCTTGGTTGCATTGGTGGTGCGGCTTTTCTTCTTGGCCATGGTACCACGAAGATAGTTCCTGTCCCTATCACCCCACAATAGAATCCAACGCCCGCTTAGCCTCCCCAATGTTCTTCACCGACGCCACGCTGATCCGTAGCGTCCCATTCTTCTCGTACACCTTGAAGCGCTTGGGTTGCGCCTGTACCGCGCGCAGCACGGCGTTGAAGGTTTCATTCTCGAAGAAGCCAGCGCGTAAATGAACGTAGGCGGCTTGATCACAGCCCTCCCACCAGCCCCTTCGCCTCCGCCAGCGTGAAGGCCCCGTCCACCTTTCGCTTGTCGAATACCATGAAATAGCGGAAGCCCATTCCGGAGAGCTGCTGCCACTCACGGCCGAGACGGGCCTTGGCCTCGCTGTCGCTGTTGTCGCGGTCGTCACCCTTGGCTTCGATCAAGAGTATCCTGCCGCTCTTGGTGCCGAGGATGAAGTCCGGATAGTGTTTGTATTTGAAGCCGTTGAGCGGGAAACCCTTGCCGCGCGTGAGGTTGCGGTGCCACCAGGCGATGTTGGGCAAGCCACCGAGCTGCTGCGCCACGCGAGACTCGAACTCGCCCATCTCCCCTTCGCGTTCGTAGAGCGAACCGATCAATGGCGGGGCCAGCTCGCCGGGCACCAGCGTCTTCTTGAAGCCCCACAGCGGCTCGGTGCGGATGGTGCCGAGCTGCACCTTCCGCTTGAACTCCGTTTCCGCATGCGCATCGGCAAGGCCGCGCACCTTCAGGCGGATCAGCGCGGCGTACTTGTGCTTCTGCACAATGGCGTCACGGATGCGCTCGCCGTCCCAATCCGCCATCACCCGCTTGATGTAGGCCACGAGGTGCTGGTCCGCGATCGGGGGTACGCCGCCCACGGCCTGCATCAGGTTATGGGCCACATCGCCCACCTGTGCCTCGTGCGGTTTGCTCAACAGGTACTGTACCTGCGGGTCGTTCAGCATGTGGCCGCTGATGCGCGTAATGGCGATCGGCAGGCTGGTGCTGGTCTGACCGGTCACGTCGATGCTCGCCAGCTCGGGATCCACGGCATCGAAGTCGATCTTGGTGTCCTCCTTCGAGAGGTCGAAGCCGTGCAGTAGCAGTTCCTGGCTCAGTGGTTGCCAGCTTTCATCGTTGCCTGTGAAGAGCGAGCCGGGCACCTTCACCACGAATTGCGGCAGTTTCAATTTGCGCACCTGCTTCGCGTGCTCCTCGCGCATGGACTGTCCTTTCACCTTGCCGGGCATTGCGTTCATGATCGGGTCTTCGCTTTCGGCGTCCGAGGCGTCGATGATGTCCTGCAACGCCTTGTTCTCCGCAGCGGCTGTGGCGGTGATCACATCCACCTGTGAGCCGGGTGCGGGCTGCATGCCTTCTGGGTCATACGGCACGCGGGTGGTATCGATCTCGTCGCCATCGAAGTCCAGTTCGGGTGGTGCCGAGGTGTCCGGTGGCGCTGCCGTTGAAAGGTCCTCGGCGCGGTAGTCGTGCTCGCTGAATCCGCTTTGTTGCAGGCCCCTCACGATGCTCTCCAGCGTGGCTTGGAACTTCGTGCTGGCGGTGAGCACGTAGCTCATGTTCAGCAGTTCGTGCTGGTGCGCGCTCACGTAGGGCAGGCGCAGCACGCGGCCGAGGATCTGCTCCACGTCCACCGCACTGCTGCGGTCGGCCAGTGAGGCGAGAATGTACGCGAACGGGCAATCCCAGCCTTCCTTCAGTGCGTTCACGGTGATGATGTAGCGCACCGGGCACTTGGGATCCATCAGGTCCACGCCTTTCAGCTCGTCCTTGTCGGCGGTCTTGATCTTGATCCGCGCTTCGGGGATCCCCAGCTTTAGCAACTGCTGCTTCAGCTTGTCGAAGGTGGTGTTGTCGTCGCGCGTGCGCGGCTCGGCCTGGAACAGCACGATGGGGCGGATGTAGCGCCCACCTGCGGCATGTTGTTCGTTGGCCAACAGTTCCAGCTTGCGTTGCAGGTCCAGCGCGTTGCGCACCACCTCGGTCTTGTCGTGCAGGTTGTGTACGATCACCGGCAGCTTCACCATGTGTTCCTTCTTCAGTTCCAGCGCGGGCACCAGGCTGATGATGTTGCTGTTCTCCTTCGGCGTGGCGGTGAGGTCGAGGATGAAGCACGGATTCAAGTCCGCGAGCATCTGCACGCTCAGGTCGCTTTCGGCATTGTGGCTTTCGTCCACCACCACCACCGGGGTCAGGTGGCGGATCACGTTGATGGCCGCCGTGGGCTCGTGTTCCTTCAACTGGTGCGCATCATCGGTGAACACGTCGGCCCATTGCGCGAGTTGCCCATTTTCCTGATACACCTTGCGGTCCTCCTTGCGGCGGGCACGCAGGCTGGCGAAGCTCATCACCACCACGGTGAGCTGGTCGCGCACGGCCACCGGATTGAAGCTGGTGCCCTGGAGCAGTGCATCCTTCTCCAACACGACCACGCGGTTCTGGAAGAGCAGGTTCAGGCGCTGGCGGTAGGGGTGCGCGGGATCGCTGAGGTTGCGCACCGTTTGTTGCAGCAGGTTGCTCCACGGCACCAGCCAGAGCACTACGCGCGGCAGGCCGGGCGCGGCGTTGTCGTAGATCGCCTTCAGCGCGTTGATGGCGATGAAGGTCTTGCCGCCCGCCGTGGGCACCTTCACGCAGAGGTGCGGTGCGGTGGACACGTTGTCCTGATAGGGCCGCATGCCGGTACCGCTGAGCGGGTTGTAGCGGCCCACCTTCTCGGCCCAGATGCCATCGAACGCGGCGGCCTTGTCGCCCACGTGCATCAACCTGCGCATGTAGGCGTTCAGGTCGTCGATCACGCGTTGCTGGTAGGGCTTGAGTTCCATGGGGGACGATCAGAAGATCAGAGGATCAGAAAATGGGAATGCGCCCTCACCCCAACCCCTCTCCCAAGGAGAGGGGCGAATGCCCTCTGTGTCTCTGTGGTGAAGCATAATTTCAGAACCGGCTGATATCCCTCGGGATCTTTTTGAAGGTGATGTGGTGCTCTTCCAGGAAGCGCTGCGGCAGGATGCAGTTGTCTGCGTAGATTACGTAGTGCGCGGCCTTGGTCTTCAGCAGCGCGAGCGTGTCGTAGTCCAGCACGGTGAGGCGCTCCTTCTCGTACACGAAGTAGTAGGCGGTGTCCTCGTGCGTGCCCAGCAGGTACGGCGTGTCTTTCTTCTTGCCTTTGTCACTCCTGCTCTTCCCCGCATTGTCACTCCGGGCTTGACCCGGAGTCTCGTGAATGTCCGTCCGCGTCTCCGTGTACCACACGTACTCCCGGATCCTTTCCACGCCCACCTCCTCGTTCAGGTTGTGGTGCTCATCGAAGAGGCGCGGCCCCAGCGTGTAGTAGTCGAACGCGCCGCCGGTGCCTGCCACCTTTTTCTTTTCGGAGCCATAGCCCTGCATCACACGTCGCACACGTTCGGCGGTGATGGTCTCGGCGTAGTCCTCCATCTCCACCAGAATGAACTTCCGGTTGCCGCCGTCCTGCTTGTTCAGGTTCAGCACGGCATGGGCGGTGGTGCCGCTGCCAGCGAAGGAGTCGAGATAGATACCGCTGCGGTCGTCCTCATCGTTCAGGATGAAGGAACACAGGTACTTGACCAACTCCGATGGCTTGGGGTTGTCGAAGGTCTTCTTCCCGAAGATGGCTACTTGCTCTGCGGTTCCATCCTGATTGAAGGGGCCGTTCAGAATGGATATGGGCTTTGCTCGCCTCAATTGTCCTTGCTCGTCCTTCAGGTATTGCTTGAAGCGCACACTCCACTTGTCTTTCGACTTGCGGAGTTGCAGCCATCCCTTGTCGTAGGCTTCCTGAACACGTTCTCGGGACCAGATCCATTGCTTGTCGGGCCAGATCTCTTCTCCTTCATGAACCAAGGGAAAGACCAAGTTTGGTCGATCGTCCTTGCTGGTCGTGGCCAATGGCTGAGTGATATAGCCACCACGCGTTGCATAATTCTCATCCCGGCCGGTGTACTTCTCGATCTCCTCTTCGGAGAGGTTGGCTTGGATGCTTGAAAGCGGGCCTTTTGAGTAACAGAGGATGTATTCGTGAACGCTGCCGATCCCCTTGGTCAAAGCACCCGGCCCATACTTGTTCTTCCAGACGATCTGATGTTGGAAGTTCGATGGCGCGAAGATCTCGTCCATCAGGAACTTGAGGTTGAAGACTTCGGCATCGTCGATCGAAACGAAGATGATCCCGCCATCACGAAGCAGCTTGTGCAGCAGCACCAGCCTCGGATACATCATGCAAAGCCACTTGTCGTGGCGGCTCAGGTCCTCGCCCTCCTTGCCCACCACTTGGTGCAGCCAGCGCCGGATCTTGGGGTCGTTCACATTGTCGTTGTACACCCAGCCCTCGTTGCCGGTGTTGTACGGCGGGTCGATGTAGATGCACTTCACGCGGCCCTCGTAGCGGGGCAGCAGGGCTTTCAGGGCTTCGAGGTTGTCGCCATGCACCACCATGTTGCCGCT
>JAFDZY010000434.1 GCA_018266685.1 Bacteroidota bacterium | reverse complement strand
TGTGGCTGCGGCTTTGGCACAAGCCTGCTCAGTAGTGGCGTGCGGAAGTATTTTGATACGCAACCAGACCGGTGTTCCATGAAGTGATGTGATCCACAGCATCCTCGGCAGCGAACCCGGTCCCCCAAGGCCGGGTTCGCTGCGTTTGGGGGCGATCAGGAAAGCACAAGGAGAGAGTTCAACGAAGAAAAAACAGAGGCGATCATGAAGTTCAATACAAGCACGCGCAAGCGTACTGTGGTGCGTAACCGCGAGGGCGCACCGTCCTATGCACTGTCCGCGCAAACGGAGCTATACACCCGTGTGGTCACCAGCTCGTTATGTGCCAAGTTCTACGAAAGCGCGGAGGAGAATGTGCAACGCATCCGCGAGCTGGTGGCGCAGAACGACCCGTTGTTCACCGCAAAGCTGGCCGCCTACGCCCGCGAACGCATGCACCTGCGCAGCATGCCGCTGGTGCTGGCCGTGGAATTGGCACAAGCTGCGCGCGGCAACGCCATCGTGGGGAAGACCGTGGGCCGCGTGACGCAGCGCGCCGACGAGATCACCGAGCTGCTGGCGTACTACGTGCTGGCAAACGGACGCACCGGCACCAAGCGCTTGAACAAGCTGAGCAAGCAGGTGCAGAAGGGCTTGGGCGAAGCGTTCAACCGTTTTGATGAATACCAATTCGCGAAGTACGACAGGGCCGGGACGATCAAGTTGAAGGATGCCTTGTTCCTGGTACACCCGAAGGCGAAGCATGCGGATCAGCAGTTGCTGTTCGACAAGATCGCCAAGGGTACGCTGGAAACACCGTACACCTGGGAGGTGGAACTAAGCCGCTTGGGCCAGGAAACCTTCGTGGATGATCACGCCAAGCGTGCCGCTTTCACGGCCAAGTGGGAGGAGCTGATCGGCAGCGGCAAGTTGGGCTACATGGCGCTGTTGCGCAACCTGCGGAACATCTTGGAGGCGAACGTGGGCCAAAATGCCATCTGCCAGGTGGTGACCACGTTGCAGGATGCCGCACAGGTGGGCCGCAGCAGGCAGTTGCCGTTCCGCTTCCTGAGCGCGTACCGTGAGGTGCAAGGCGTGAGGAGCGCCGATGCCGGCCGTGTGATGGAGGCGCTGGAAAGGGCCGCGCAACACAGTGCCGCGAACATCAAGGGCTTCGATGAGGACGCTTCCGTCCTGGTGGCCTGCGACGTGAGCGGTTCCATGTGCCAGCCGGTCTCCGCGAGGAGCACGGTGCAACTGTTCGATGTGGGCCTGGTGCTGGGCATGTTGCTGCAAGGCCGTTGCAGCCGCGTGATCACCGGCATGTTCGGTGATCGGTGGAAGGTCATCACCGTGCCGAAGGGCAACGCATTGGCCAACACCATGGTGTTCCGCGGGCGAGAAGGCGAGGTGGGCTACAGCACCAACGGTCACTTGGTGATCCAAGACCTGATCAACAGGCACCAAGTGGTGGACAAGGTCATGATCTTCACCGATTGCCAGTTGTGGAACAGCAACGGTGGAAGCCCTATCGCCAAGCTGTGGCCCCGGTACAAGCGCGTTGCACCGAACGCAAAGCTGTATCTGTTCGACTTGGCCGGATACGGCACTACGCCGCTGAGCACGCACGGAGGCGATGTGTACTTGATCGCCGGTTGGAGCGACAAGGTGTTCGATGTGCTGCACGCGATCGAGGCCGGGGGTGATGCCGTGGCCGAGATCATGAAAATGGAAGTGTAGGTGAAGGGTCCCGTACCAAAGGGGTGCAGGCCCCCTGTAACCCGGATTATACAGCTGGGGACGTAGTAGTCATCCTGCTGCATACTCCGGGTGTAAGGAACGTTCTTTTCACAAGTCTGATCGCATCATCGTGTACGGAACGATGCCGTAGGCAAGGGGTACTTCGTCTGCAAAACGTTGGCTTCGGCCATTTCCCCTTGTCGATTTTCGCTCGTTCCGTGTTCGCATTGCAGGTGCCGTAGCCGAGGGATACTTCAGGGGGCGGTCCAGTGCGGGTTCGAACCCCGCTCCGCCGCATGGCGGATGGCGGAATTGGTAAACGCGCCGCATCAACCCCTTGGCGCCTTTCGCCCTGCAATGAGCATGGAAATGGAAAACCGGCTTCAATGAGATCCGCAAGGGAATTTGTTGAGGCTGGAAACGGAAAGGATGCCGTAGTGCAGGGTTACTTCGTGTGCTATACGAAGGCTTCGGCCACAGACCCTGTGCGCCCGTTGCTCCTTTCCACCGATGTGGGAAGATGACGTGGGCCTGGAAGCATACCGCCCCGGCTGTCCACGGCACTCCCAATAACGACTTGCAGGTGCCGTAGTGGAGGGATACATCGGGCCGCGGGTTCGATCCCCGCCCCGCCCAAAGGCGGGTAGCTCAGCTGGTAGAGCAGATACGCAACGCCCTCCACGCTTTTCGCCCTGCATTCCCATCAGTAGCTCAATGGATCAAGAGCACCCGGTTACGGCCCGGGAGGTTGGGGGTTCGAGTCCCTCCTGATGGTCTGTGGCGATACGATGATCGCGATCGGCATTGGAAGAGCAGCTCTCGGGTAGAGCGGCCGGTTGAAGCCCGGCAGGTGATGGTTCGATCCCATCCTCTTCCACGGAACATGTTGGGTGTGGTGTAATGGAAGCACGGCTGCT
>JAFDZY010000433.1 GCA_018266685.1 Bacteroidota bacterium | reverse complement strand
CAGCTTACTGCTTGTTCACCTTAATCACTTCGGTGTGTTGATCGTCTGCATATTTCAACAAGTACATGCCTTGTGCCAATCCTTCCATGTTGATTTGCACTTGACTGTTGTCCATGTTGACTACGCGAACCATTTTGCCCGTTGCATCGGTGATGGTTACACTTCCGTTGCCGGTTGCACCATAAGCTTTCACAGTCAGTAATTGGCTCACCGGATTCGGATAGGCTTCTACTGTAAAGCTGCCGCTCTTCACCGTTGCTGTTACCACATTGGAATAGCTGTTTACACCACTCACATTCACCAATTTCAAACGATAGTAGTTCACGCCTGTTACTGGGCTTTGATCCCAATAGCTGTACGTGCTTGCTTCGCCCTTGCCTTTGATGCTCGCTAAGTAGGTAAAGTTACGTCCATCCACACTACGCTCTACTTCAAACGCATCACCTGCTTTCTCTACTCCCGTTGTCCAATCCACACGGTTGCGTGTGCCGACATTGGTGGCGGTGATGGTTTTCAGGTCTATGGCAAGTGGGAAAATGCTGGACATCACATAGAAATTAGAGAAGCCCGGTGTTGTTACCGTTACCCAGTTTGCATTGTTTGATGAACCACTTCCGGTTTGAATCAATGCTGTATTCGTACCATTCGTTGTACTATACGTTGCCTGACAAGTTGAACCGGTTTGACGAGTGATATTCAATCCCGCAAGAGTAGCCGAAGGCACCACACCTTGGAAAGCTGTTAAATCGGTAGCCGTAAAGAAATACTGAACGTTGAAGTTACCCGTTGCAGGTCCGGTGATTAGATAGTTGCGATCTAGATAATATTGCGTTCCTGCTTGGCGAACTGCACCAGTGTTTATATTTAGCGATTCGGTGAATGCACCATTCGTTACACCAGTAGCTGGTTGCGCATTTGCAATTAGCTTACCACTATTATCCACCAACGAGATCCAACCGGTGTAGGTTGACAATGGTGTATTACCCTTACCGGCAGCACAAGCACCAGAAGTTGGCAACATGCTACTATTCAATGGATTGATAGCAAGTGCAAAATTACCAGTCGTAGAACTGTTGCCGTCCACCAATACATAGTACGTATTACCGGCTGTAAGACCTGTGGCATACAAAATAGAGCGGTTGCTGCTACCATTGTTGTCATCGCAAGAAATTACATTAAATGTGGTATAGTTACCTGCATTAGTTGCACTAAACAAGGCAATACGTGTATCGGCAAGTGTTGTAAGAGAAGTATCGGTTGAAATACGCACTGCGCCGGAAGCAGGGGCTACAAACTTAAACCATACACTGGCAAAACCTGATGTGCTGGCACAAGAGGCTGTTGGCTCACTTGCTCCTTGAGTTGCAGTGGTATTGTTATACCAAGTATTCAGGTATGAGTTATTGGTATTAACCATATACGCACCACTCGCATCATTGTTGCCAATGGTAACATACACCGTGAAGTCTTCTGTTTCTCCATAAT
The DNA here is from genome assembly GCA_018266685.1 of Bacteroidota bacterium. Lineage (GTDB taxonomy): Bacteria > Bacteroidota > Bacteroidia > Flavobacteriales_F > PHOS-HE28 > PHOS-HE28. Next base: position 2,424 of record JAFDZY010000433.1, on the reverse strand, counting down.
TGTAGGCAGCGCAAGGATCTGTGTTGGCTAAGGAACTACCATATTTACTGCGAACGCGCATTCTGGTATAGCCCAATGTTGCCGTTGCGGGAACTACGATATTTTGAGTCAAGAATGTTGGCTGTTGACCATTACCCATATTCACAAACTCAGAGGTATCAAATGTTCCACTCTGATCCCAGTCAATCCATAACCCACCATATTCTGTACCGCCATTGTTTATCATCATGGCAAATGGAACCGTCATGCCCTGACCTACTACTGCTGTATCTGTGGCGGAATAGTCCATATAACCATTCACTCCTACTGGATTTGGTGTCAGTTTATTGATACCGGCAAACGTTACGCTGACAATTTGATCTCCAGCTGTGTTCGTGGTTGTACCCGGTGTGCAATAGCATTGATTAGGTGCATTCATCACCACGCTCACGGCATTTGACGTACTCGACAAACTACTGTTTGCACAAGTAACTATCATTTGATATTGTGTAGAAACTGTTTGCCCTGTAACAATATAAGTTGGGTTAGTAGCTCCGGAAATATTACCCCAGCTACCGGCTCCAACTTTCGATTGCCATTGGAAACTAATGCCTGAACCTACTGAATAAGCCGTGTCAGCTAACGTAAACGAGTTTCCTAAACAAACACCGGATGGTGCAAAAGCAGTACCTCCACTTGGTGTTCCATTACAAGCTGAAGCCTGTAATACGTTCACTACATAGTCTTGTGTTTCATATCCTGAAGAATAATTGTAACAAGCCTGAGTAGCAGTATAACTTGGTGTATAGCTAATACGAAGACGCAAGCCTGTAAAGCCGGATACGCCAGTTGTCGGAATCGTAAATGTACCGCTATAACTAGTACCTGATGCAGTAAGTGGAATATACTCACTACTATCCATCACACCGTTTCCATTGTAATCCATCCAACCTACTATCGGATAACCTGAATACAGAGCTGTTGCGTTCAAGGTGTATTGTACGCCCTGATTTAGCGTTGCTGTTGTCGTGCTTGTCGTTGGATAAAACTGCAAGTATCCATTGCTGGGAGCAGTTGGCGTGGCATTATTCAACGATGTGCTGGTAATGGAAACATTGCTGATATAATTATAGCCATAAGAATGCAAGGTTACACCGGTCAATGGAGAACAGTAGCAAGTGTAAAATGGTTTCATTCCTACTTTAATAGGAGTTGAAAACACCGTTGATGAGCTATTAGCACAAACCACTTTCAAACGATAGTATGTTGTTGCTATTTGACCACCCACCACAGTATAATATGGACTTGTGGCATTGGCTATATCCGTAAATGGTCCGGTAGCAGATGTTCCCGATTGCCATTGTGTGGTAATGCCTCCGGCTACGGTATATCCCGTATCCCTAAGTTGGAAACTTACGCCTGCACATACCGTAGTATCAGGTGTTCCAAGAGGTCCATTAGACCATGAATTGCCCGCTGTTGGCGTACCCGAACAAGCAGGTGGAGCTACAACAGACACTACATAGTCTTCTGTTTCGTAGCCAGACGAATAGTTGAAACATGCTTGTGAAGAGGTGTAACCCGGTGTATAACCTAATCGTAATCTAATTCCCGTGTTACCCGTAATACCACCAAGTGGAAACACAAAGCTTCCCGAATACAAGGTACCAGCCGTATTGGGAGCAAGTGCCACATATTCCGTAGAGTCGAAAAGTCCATTTCCGTTATAGTCAACCCAGGCTGAAATAGGATAGCCTGTATAGGCTGCTGTTGCTTGCAGTGTATATATCTGTCCTTGTGTTAAGGAGGCAGAATTGGTTGTAGTGGTTGGCCACCATTGTGTATAACCACCCGGAATGGTTACACCAACTCCCTGAGGCGAGGTATTATTCAAGGTAGTTGTTGGTATGGTTACATTCAACAAGTAGTTGTATCCATAAGTATGAAGTGTAGTACCTGTTATTGGAGAACAATAGCACAAATAGAATGGACTCATACCTACCATAAACACATTAGAAGAGTCTGCTTGATTGGTATTGGTACAAGTAACTAAGGCACGGAACGAAGTAGCTACCGGTACTCCTGTGGTTGTGGAATACAAGGCATTAGTTGCGCCCGAAATATTTGTCCAAGGTGCTGTTCCGGTAGTAGATGATTGCCATTGTAACGTTATACCCAATCCGGCACTGTTACCGGTTAAGTTTAAGGTAAACGGACTGTTGGCACAAGCTGTTGCCGGTCCCGAAACAGTTCCCGCTGTTGGTGCACCGGCACATGTAGGAGCTTGCACAATTGTAATGACAAAATCCTCTGTTTGATAACTACCATTCACAGAACACGCATTTTGTGCTAAAATAGTTCCATAATAATGCCGAACACGCAATCCGGTAAGACCCGGTGTGGCTGTTAATGGCACTGTAAATGTTGCTGTTCCGGTATTGCTGT
>JAFDZY010000432.1 GCA_018266685.1 Bacteroidota bacterium | reverse complement strand
TGAAAGGCCAGCAAGTGCAGGCGGAACGCTTGTTCATAGGCCTCTATCGGCGCCTCATGCGCCAAGCCGGGCGGCGGGCCCCCGGTGTTGTTCAACAGGATGTCCACCGGGCCGTGTGCCGCAATTTGGGCGGTGATGGCGGTGTGCAAGGCGGCGGTGTCGGCCATGTCCGCCACCACGTAACCATGCCGTTGGCCATGGGAAACATCGAGCCCGGCAACAGCCTGTTCCAATTGCTCCGCATTGCGGGCCAATAGTGTGACGTGCGCGCCAAGCCGTGCCATCCCGATGGCCGTTGCCAGCCCGATACCCTGCGTGCCGCCGCCCACTAGGGCATGAAGGCCCTCCAGCCGGATGTTCATGCGCCGAAGGTAGCCCCGTGATGAACATTGGGCTGAAGATGAAGAATGGCGGCAACCGATGGACGCGCCCGGCGCCGCCAATATGTTTGTGCCTTAACCAACTCGCCGGGCACCCCCTGCACACATACTTGAACTTGCATGAAACTACGTGATACCGCACTTCTGCTTTCATTGGGAACACTGCTGGGCCTGGCGCCCGGCCGGGCCATGGCCCAACCCCCGAACGACCATTGCCAGGACGTGGTGCCCCGTGCGCTCGCCATCGGCGCCAGCCTCACCTTCACCGGCAACAACGAAGGGGCCACGCTGGACGGCGACAACGTGGCCGGCTCCGGCCTTGATGACTTCCAGTCCGCCGTGGTGTGGGAGGCATTCACCACCACTGCTTGCGCCAATGTGCGGATCGCGTTCTGCGGTTCGGTGGCCGCATTCGGCGCGGATTACTACTGGAACGTGCTCACCCAGCAATGCCCGGCGGACCAGCTTGTGGTCACCTGGAACTACAACAACAGCGAATGCCCCGACGGCCAACCCGTGCTGTACTTCAACGACCTGCCCGCCGGCACCTATTACTATCCCGTGTGGGCCGATGCCAACGGCCCCTTCGGCGACTACACCATGACCGTGTCGGCCACGGCCTGCGGCGCCGCCACGGGGGTGGCCGATGCCGGACCCGATCAGCAACTGTGTACGCCCGCCACGGCAGCAACCATGGCGGCCAACGAACCCCTTGCACCGGCAACCGGTACATGGACCGTGGTGGCCGGCAACTTCACCATTGCCGATATCCACGACCCCAATACGGAGTTCACCGGACTGGCCGTGGGGGAGAACATCGCCGGGTGGACCGTGGACGACGGGGATGGCAACACCACCAGCGACCAGGTGCGCATCGTGGTGTATGATGCCAGCAGCCCTGCGGCCGATGCCGGCATGAACCAGGAACTCTTCTGGCCGGTTTCCTCCACCACCCTTGCCGGCAATGCCCCCATCTTCCCGGCCACCGGCCGCTGGACCGTGGTGTCCGGTACCGGCACCTTCGCCGATCCGGCGGACCACAACACCTCGGTATCCGGCCTGGCCACGGGCATCAACGTGTTCCGCTGGACCTTGGACAACGGGCCGTGCGACAACGGGGTTTCCGGCAGTGATGTGGAGATCTCCGTGCATGATAACGGGATGCAGGTCCCCGACCTGCCCGTGGGCACTACACTCACCTTCGACGGGAACAACACCGGCGCAACGGATGATTTCGGCCTGGGCTTCGCCAGCGCTTGGGAGGCCTTCAACCTGGTCACCTGTGCCAATGTGGCCTTGGACTACTGCAGCACGGATGCCAGCTTCACGGCTTTTGCCATGGGCCTGTACGCAGGCACCCCGGGCGGCGCCAATGTGCAACCTGATTCCTCGGCGACCTGCGACAATGGCGCGCCCATCCAATACTTCGCCAACCTGGCCCCCGGCACCTACTGGGTGCCCGTGCTGATGGACCCTGACCTGGCCCTCGGGGATTATGTGGTGGCCGCCACCGCCAGCGCCTGCCAGCCCGCAGCGCCCGCCAACAACCAGTGTGCCGATGCCCTGCCCGTGGCCGTGGTGGCCCCGGACGCCTGCGCCTCCGGCTCCGTGGCCGGCGACAACACCCTTGCCGACGGCAGCGGGGAAAGCCCGGCCTGCGGCGATAGCGGTACCCCCTGGCAGGACCTGTGGTACAGCTTCCAAAGCGCGGAAGGCCAAGTGCTCTCCATCACGCTTACGCCAGGCACCATCTCCAACGCCGGCCTGGAGGTGTTCACCTCCTGCGATGGCGCCAGCGTGGCCTGCGAGATCGACGGCACCCCCATTGAACTCTCCGGCTATCCGGCATCCACCTTCCTGGTGCGCGTGTTCAGCATGGGCGAAAACGCGGGCGGGACTTTTGACCTGTGCATCACCGGTGACGGCATCACCGGCGTAGCACCCCGCACGGCTGCCAGCCTGGCCGTGTACCCTAACCCCGGCACGGGCAACTTCAAGTTCGTGGCCGGCTTCACCGCCCCCGATGCGGCCATTGCCGTGCGCGACATGGCTGGAAGGACGGTGTACGCAAGCCGCACGGCCCTTGTGGCCGGACAATCCCAACCGCTTCCCCTGGAAGGTGCCCTGAAAGCGGGCGCCTACCTGCTGGAAGTGGTGGCCCCGGAAGGAAGGTCCACCGCGCGGCTGCTGGTGCAGTAATACCAATGTGACATTCGGATCAGTCCAAAGGACGATCCGAATGTCTACAGTGGGATATGCCGTGTGTACAAACAAATGGTCGGAT
>JAFDZY010000431.1 GCA_018266685.1 Bacteroidota bacterium | reverse complement strand
TATGCCAGCTTATCGCTCAACAAGCGCATTTCCACCGGCGGTGCGATGCGCTCGTAGAGCATGCGGTACGTGGCCCCGGTGATGGGCATGTCCACGCCCAGCTTGGCGTTGATCTCGTGTACGCACTTCACGGCGTAGTAGCCTTCGGCCACCATCTTCATCTCCATCTGCGCGGCCTTCACGCTGTAGCCCTTGCCCACCATGGTGCCGAACTCGCGGTTGCGGCTGAAGGCGGAATAGGCCGTCACCAGCAGGTCGCCGAGGTAGGCGGGCTCGTTGATGTCGCGGCTGATCGGGTGTACCGCCGCCACGAAGCGCTCGATCTCCTGGATGGCGCGGCTCACCAGCACGGCGCGGAAGTTGTCGCCGTAGCCCAAGCCCACGCTGATGCCGGCGCAGACGGCGATGACGTTCTTGAGGATCGCGGCGTATTCCGTTCCGTAGATGTCGTCGCTGAGCGTGGTCTTCAGGAAACGCCCGCTGAGGGCTTGCCCCATGTGGGCGGCCTTGTCCGGGTCCTGCGCGGCGATGGTGAGGTAGCTGAGGCGCTCCAGCGCCACTTCCTCCGCATGGCACGGGCCGCAGATGATGCCCAGGTCCTCCTTCCGTACGCCCCAATGCCCGAACAGGAATTCACCCACGATCTGGTTGGTTTCCGGCACAATGCCCTTCACGGCGCTGAAGCAGGTCTTTTCCTTCAGGGCGTCCGGTCCCAATTGGTCCAACGCGGCTTTCAGGAAGGCGCTGGGCACGGCGATCACCAGCACGTCGGCGTTCTTCACCACCGCACGGATGTCCGTGCCCATGGCCAAGCGTTGCGCATCGAGCTGGGCGCCGCTGGTGTAGTCCGGGTTGTGGCCGTATTTGTTGATGTGGTCGATGGTCTCCTGCCGGCGCACCCACCAGCCCACGCTTTCCTGCGTGCCGCTGAGCAGCTTCACCAGCGCGGTTCCCCAAGAGCCCGCGCCGATCACGGCGATGCGCGGGGTGCTCATTGGAACTTCACTTCGGCCTTCACCTCCTTGCCGTCGCGCAGCACGGTCACTTGGGTGGTGTCGCCCTTCTTGAACATGCCCAAGGCTTTCATGTAGCCCATCATGTCGGGCACCTCGAAGTCGCCCATCTTGATCACGATGTCGCCTTTCTTCAGCCCGGCCACGCTGGCGGTCTTGCCGTCGTCCACGCCGTCGATGCGCAGGCCGCGGCCGTCGTACATGTAGTCCGGCACCACACCGAGCGTTACGCTGAAGCGCGGGGCCTTGGAGGTGTCGGTGTCGGCGGTCTTGGTGAAGGTGAGCTTGGTGCTGTCGTTGAGCGTGGTGATCACGGCCTCGATGTAACGCGCGATGCGCAGCATGCCGGGGTAGTCCAACTTGGCGGCGTCGTCGCTGGGCTTGTGGTAGTCCGGTTCGCTGCCGGTGAAGAAGTGGATGGCGGGCACCCCTTGCAGGTAGAAGCTGGTGTGGTCGCTGGGGCCCACGCCGCCCTCGGTGGTCTTGATGTCCAGCCCGCCCACCTTCAGCTTGGTGATGCCGGGCCAGGAGGGCGAAGTGCCGATGCTGTTGATGGCGAGGTTGCTGGCGCTGTCCAAGCGGCCCACCATGTCCATGTTGATCATGTAGGTGAGGCTGTCGATGGGCAGGGTGGGGTGCTTGGTCCAGGCGTTGGAGCCATACAGGCCCTTCTCTTCGCCGCTGAAGGCCATGAAGAGGTAGTTGTTGTTCTTGGCGTTCGGCATGTTCTGCAGGTCGGCGGCCAATTGCAGCAGCACGGCCACGCCGCTGGCATTGTCGTCGGCACCGTTGTGGATGGCGGGTTCACCGCGGTACAGCGAGCCTTCGCCGCCCATGCCGAGGTGGTCGTAGTGCGCACCGATCACCACGGTGTAGGGTTTGCCGTTGCCCACGTAGCCGATCACGTTGTGTCCGGTCTTTTCCTCGCGGATGATGTCCGTGTGGATCACCACAGGGTCGCCGTCCTGGCCGAGTTTTTCGAAGCCGCTCTTGGTGAGGAAGACCACTGGCACGGTGCTGGGCAGCAGCTTCATTTCAAAGTCCGCGGGCGGGTCGTTGGCCATGTCCGGCGCGTCGTTGTAAAAGATGATCGCGTTGGCGCCGAGCTTCACGGCATCGTTGATGCGCGAGCGCAGGTCGTTGTGGGCAAGCCATTTGGAGTGCGGGTGGATGCCATCGGGCGAGCTGATGCTCATGCAGGCGGCGTGGTCCTTCACGTCCACGCCGTCGAAATCGTTGCGGCCCAGCTCCGGTGCCAGGATGCCATACTTGCAGCGGGCCACGCGGGTAAGCACCTGGGCGTTGGCCGAGTAGCCCAGCGGGTAGAAATCCTCGACGAGCTTGAGGGTGTGGCGGCCCAGCTGCAGGGTGTTGTCCGGCCCGGTGCGGGGCAGTGCCGCGAACTGGAAGGCGTTGAGGTAGGTATGGTCGTCGCCTTTGGGCGCCAGGCCAAGCTGGCGGAAGCGGTCCATGATGTAGGCGGCGGCCATCTGTTCGCCCTTGGTGCCGGTCTCGCGGCCCATCATGCTGTCGTCGGCCAGGGTGAACACGTCCGTGCGCAGGTGGCGCAGGGCGGTGCTGTCGGGCATCAATTGCTGCGCGCTCGCGGTGAAGGGAAGGGCGACCAGTGCCGCTATGGCCACCGGGTGGAAAAGAATTCGTGCTTGCATTGCTTTGCTTACGGGCCGCGAAGGTACCGGCTGAGCTTCAGAAGGCCTTCGGGCGTGCGGTGAAATGACGGCGCGGTGACGCGGCTGCAGAAAGTGATGGTGCCTTGACAACCGGCCCTGGCCGCTCACAGGTGCGGACCCGGATGCCCGCATGACGCAGGAACGTCACAACCCCAGTTCAGCCAAGAGCTGCCCGAGCCTCCCATCGCTCAAGCTGGCTTGCTCCGACTTGTCGTAGATCGCCAGCAGGTACACCACTTCGCGGACGGCCACCACGCAAGTGATTACCCGGGCACCACCACTCTTGCCTTTACCCTTGGAGCGAATGGCCAACCGGACCTTGTAACAGTTTTGGCCAATGGGCGTTCCTTGGCGCGGGTCAACTTCCAGTGATCCGATCAGCTGCTCAATGTCATCCGGAAGGGAGGCATGCCGCTTATGCAGGCGTTTCGCTTCCCGTTTGAAATTGAGGGAAACGTCAACCGCGAAGCTCATGCAGGAAATCTTTCGCGGACTGCATTTTGCGCTTGCCGCCCAGATCGTCCTTCATTTCCTGAAATGCTTCGCGCAAACCCTCTTGGAACTCCGCTTCCTTCTTTGTCTTTTTCAGGGGTTTGGCGGTCGGTGCCACCTTCACGAAGTCTAGCTGGGCAAGCAGTTCTTCCCAGAACTTCCGGTACTTCCGGTCGGTGAGTTCTATGATGTAGCGGTCTGCCATGGTGATACGAAGATACGAAGGGAGAGGCGCGGAGGAATGCAGGCCCCAGGGCTATCGCCTCTTGCGCGCCCTGCGGTCGCGGCTCTCCCGAATTCTTAACCACGGATGAACGCTGATGCACACTGATAAATACGCGATGTGGAAAGTGAGCCAAGCCTTTGCGTCCGATAACCGGAGACGTTCGCGATCCGTGTCCGTCCGTGTGGATCCGTGGTTCGCCCTAGTATTGGATAAGCGCCGCCAGGCGCAGTAATAAGAGGCGATAGCCCTGGTTCCGGCCACAAGGGTTCCTACCGTACTTCACCCGCGCATCCGGGAAAGGTGCTGTTTGGTATCAAAAAGATCAGTGATGCGTATTTCGTCACCGGAAACATAGTAGACGATCTTGTACCGGCCGGTGATCAAGCTGCTGTATCCCTTGCCCAAGTCGGCAAGTGCCGGTTCAGGGATCCCGCGCAATGGATACTCCAATAAGCTGTCCGCTTTGTCCAGGAGTTCTGCTATCGTCTTGTCCGCCTTCTCCAATGATGCGTTCCCTGCCAATTAGTTCCGGATCTCCGTGATCCTGTTCCGAACTGGCTTGGTGTAGACCAATTTCATGGCTTGGGCCGTTGGTCCTTCAGGTACTGTTCAACCTCCGCACGCGTATATGCTTCGCCACGTTCAATGGCCTCTTCGCTCTGCAGGGCCATGCGCCGCATTACCTCTACTTGGTCATCCTGTTCGGCTTGCCGCAGCACAATGGTCCGAAGCGCCTCGAGGATGTTCCTGTCACTGATGCGATCGATCAAGCCTTTCAGCTCTGTACGCAAGTCCAAGGTGGTCATGGCTTTCAGCTTTGTTCAAAGATAAACCCGACCGCCAGGTCCGCCGTTAGTCAGCCCCTCAATCCCACTTCTCCGGCCGCATCTGCGGGAAGAGCAGCATCTCCTGGATGGCGGGGACCCATCACACGAGCGAGGACGCGATCGAGCGTTCAGGCTGAAGCGGGAAAAATTCTTTGCCGAGATCCCCCGGCCCAAAAAACCGCATACCTTGCCCAAACACATCAGCCCTGCGGACGTGAAACGCCTATTCGACCATACCCCCAACCTGAAGCACAACACCATGCTGCGCCTGTGCTACGGCATGGGCTTGCGGGTCAGTGAGCTGGTCGGGTTGAAAGTGGCGGACATCGACAGCCGCAACATGCAGGTCCATATCCGCAGGGCCAAAGGAAAGAAGGACCGGTATGTCAACTTGCCGAAAAGCATCTTGGACCAGCTCCGGGGATACTTCAAGGTGTATCGCCCCAAGGAATACCTGTTCGAGGGCCAATACGGAGGGGCCTACACCACGCGCAGCGCGCAAGCCGTGTTCAAACAGGCCATGAAGGCCGCAGGCATCAACAAGCAGATCGGCATCCATGGGTTGCGGCACTCCTACGCCACCCACCTCATGGAAGCCGGTACCGACATCGGCCACATCCAAAAGCTCCTGGGCCACGAAAAGATTGAAACAACCTTGATCTATGCCCAAGTAACGAACCGGGAAGTGAGGAAGGTGAAAAGTCCGTTGGACAGCCTATGAACCACTTGCGCATTTCGTGTATTTTTAAGACCGCCCCGGAAAGCCGCCCAGCGATTCATCCGGCTCGTTGTCAACGGGTTAATCCAATCCGTCACATCAAAACATGCGCATATTAGGGAGTTAGCGGTAAGCGTAGAGAACCGACACAAAAGAGAGGCAACAGAATTAAATTTGACAATAATGAAGAGACCAATTTTAATAGCTTTGACACTTGCGACAACCTTTTTTCTTGGTTTCGCTTTTAAATCAGTAACAACAAAAAATAACGACAATAAAATGAAAAGAGTAACAGGGATTGGGGGCGTATTTTTCAAATGCAAAGACCCAAAAGCGATAACAGAATGGTATCAAAAACACCTTGGACTTGACACAAATCCATACGGTGCGACATTTGAATGGTATGAAAAACCAGACAGTACAACAAAAGCCCAGACACAATGGACAACATTCAAACAGGACTCAAAATACTTTGACAAGGACTTTATGATAAATTACCGAGTTGAAAATTTGGAAGCTCTTGTTGAAGAATTGAAAAAAGAAGGTGTAACCATAGTGGATAAAATGGAAACATATGACTATGGAAAATTTATCCATATTCTTGACGGAGAAGGAAACAAAATT
>JAFDZY010000430.1 GCA_018266685.1 Bacteroidota bacterium | reverse complement strand
TGCCGTGTGCTTGGAGCGCATGGCCGAGTTCCGCCAGCAGGCCCTGGAACAGAAGAAACCCCAGCGTTACAAGCAGTTCCAGCCCATTTTGGACGACATGGCGCAGCACCCCAGCCCGCGCTACTACATCCTCAAGAGCATCATTCTGCGCAACCTCTACGGCGTGGACCTGATGCCCGAGGCTGTGGAGATCGCCAAGCTGCGCCTCTTTTTGAAACTGGTGAGCGTGCTGGAGCCCGACTACGCCCAGCCCAACATGGGCATTGAGCCGCTGCCCGACATCGACTTCAACATACGCGCGGGCAACACGCTGGTGGGCTTTGGCACCAAGGCCGAACTGGACAAGGGCCTGGAGTACACCATGGACGGGCTGCTGGCCAAGCCTGTGATCGAGGAGAAGTGCGACCAAGTAGCGCGCGCCTTTGAGCACTTCAAGGCCATCCAGTTAGGCGAAGGTCAGGACTACACCAGCTTCCGCGTGGCGAAGGACACGCTACTGGAACGCCTGGCTGCGCTGCGCACCGAACTGGACCGGTACTTAGGCAAACAATACGGCAAGGACGAAGGCCACAGCGCCAAACAATTCGCGGCGTGGAAGGAGAGCCACAAGCCCTTCCATTGGTTCGCGGAATACTACGGCATTGTGGAAGGCCGCGGCGGCTTTGACGTGATCATCGGGAATCCACCGTACATAGAACTAAAGGAGGTAAAGGACTACGAACTCAAGGGCTTCAATTGCGTTGAGGCTGGCAACCTGTATGCGGTAGTGATGGAACGATGCCATCACCTGAACACGGCGAACAGTGGACAAATGGGGTTCATCGTTCCCGTTTCATCCGTTTCAACCGAACGCTATGTATCTCTTCAGAAGCTCATCGCAAAGAGACCTTTACACTACAGCTCTTTTGACGACCGACCTTCTCGGCTCTTTGAAGGGCTTGAGCACATCCGGTTATCGGTGCATTTGATTGGTCCAAGACAAGGAAATCCGGTCCATTGGGGAACCAAGTACAACAAGTGGTCATCGGGAGAAAGAGAGAGTCTCTTCAACACCATCCGTTACCAGGAAGCACAGCCGAACCGTGTTGAAGGCACTTTACCGAAAGTTTCTTCAGGACTCGACACCTCTGTATTAGGTAAGCTCTTTCGGCAAACCGAAACCATTGGGCATTATCTCAGGAAACAAAGTTCTCAGAGGATATACTACTCGCGAAAGGTTGGCTACTTCCTGCAAGTACTCGACTTTGAGCCTAAGGTGCTTGACGGACGTGGAAAGCGTCGACCTCCTTCAGAGTTCAAGCCTTTGTTCTTTGACAAGAAAACTCTTTCGACAGCAGCACTATGCTGCTTCAACTCTAGCCTATTCAACTGGTTCATTACTGTACTCTCTGACTGTCGGCATGTCAACAAACGCGAGATCCTTGCCTATCCCGTGAATCTCCATCAACTGGCGGACGGGTCCAATGGCAAAGCCCTCGTTACTCTTGGAGATAAGCTGATGAAGCATCTGGATGTACATTCGGAAGAGCGAGTCATGAAGTTCGGTCACGATACGCTTACTGTACAGTGCATCCTTCCCAAATCTTCCAAGCCCATCCTCGACGAGATCGACGCGTTGCTGGCCGCGCACTACGGGTTGAGCGAAGAGGAGCTGGACTTTGTGATCAACTACGACATCAAGTACCGGATGGGGGATGAGTTGGGATCGGAAGAGGAGTAGATCAGTGGATCGGAAAATGGAACGCCCCCTGCGGGCACGACAAACCGATCGTGGCCTAACTTTGGGCAAGCACACACACAAGATGGCCGAGACGAAAGACAAACTGACGCTGACCGTGCGCCGCGACGTGGCCCGGAAGGCACGCTCATTGAGCCGTTCGCGCAAGCAGACCGTTTCGCGCATGTTCGAGGAATGGGTGCTGCGCATGTCGGACACCGAAGACCCGCTGCTCGCCATGGCCGGCCTCTGGAAGGACCGTGACATCACCCTGGAAGAGATCCGGCGCAAGGCATGGGCCCGGTCCTGATCGATACGTCGGTGATCATCGGCGTGCTGCGGAACCACGCGAATGCCCTGGCACTGGCGGAGCAGGTGAAAGGGCTGCCAAAGGCGGTGAGCGATGAGGTGATCGCCGAAGTGCTGGCCGGTGCGCGCAACAAACAGGAGTTCGGGTCGCTGCTTACGCACTTGCGGGACAACTTCATCTGGCTTCCCGGCAATGAGAGGGTCACATCCGTATTCCGTGACCTGGTGATCCGCTATGGTCCGCACCATGGTGTACACATCGTGGACTTCCGGATCGCGGCCACGGCCATCGCGCATGAGCTGCCCTTGCTCACGCTGAACCAAAAGCACGTGCAGTTCATTGAAGGTCTTCGACTGGCTTGATACACCTGGCCTGTACCGGCGGGGATCGACGCGTTGCTGGCTGGGCACTACGGCTTAACGGAAGAGGAGTTGGACTTTCCCGCAGCGGCGGGACAGGTCGTGATCAACTACGACATCAAGTACCGGATGGGGGAAGAGCTGGAGGGGCGGAATATGCCTAGTAATCAGAGATCGGGCCGGATTACTTATCTTGGAAATCCCGCATTGCCGGAAAATACGTCATGAGAGCACTGTCAGCACCGAATATCGAGAGCGAGCTTAGTTATGCCTACCTGCATGCAGTGGCATCGAAAGCGGGCATGGCCTGTGCGCCCGCCGGACGCCACGAGGACAACAATGGTGTGGATGCCCAAGTTACCGCTTGGGGACCCTTTGTGAACGGGGGTTACCTCACGGAGGTGACCATGAAGATCCAATTGAAAGCGACCGTGGCCGTGCCCGCCGACAATGGCACCCACCTGTCCTATCCTCTGCATGGCATTGAACGGTATAATGACCTTCGCTCGAATACCTTGGGTGTGCCTCGGTTCCTTGTGGTGCTCTTCCTGCCTTCAATGGATACAGACTGGCTGGTACATAGCGTTGACCATCTGATGCTGAAGCGCTGCGCATACTGGGTGAGCCTGCGAAACGCGCCGGAATCAGTAAACTCAACAGCCACCACTGTATATCTTCCAAAAGCACAGATCTTTGGCCCCGCCCAATTGGTGAACTTGGCCGCTCAGCTTTCACACGGCACCTCCATTGACTACCAAACGCCATGAGGCCCCCAAGCGCCCCCGTTGCTCCCACAAGCCTTCGCGAATATGCTACGGCACGTGGCTGGGTGCAGGTTCGCGAGGCGCTGAAAGACGGCTTGGTGGTGTTGAACCACAAGGAGTATAGCCCACGGCAATTGGTCTACCCTACCAGCAGTAGTGTGCCGGGCTATGCGGAATCGGTGAGCGTGGTCGTGCACCGCCTTGCCGAGATCGAAGGGCGTCCGGTGCTGCAGCTGGTGCGTGATGTGCAACGGGTGCATGAGGACACGTATCGCTTCCGGCTGTTCGACGACCGGTCCGATGACGATTCCATCGCTTTCGGCTATGCCTTGTCGGCTATCAAAGGCAGCGAACAGCTGCTGCTCTCTTCGGCCACTACCGTGCTTATGCCACGCGCCTATCACCCGCGCTTGGGCATGAAGGAGGCGCAACGCTTCCTTGAGCAGGCCCGGTTCAACCATACCGAAGAAGGCAGTTTCGTACTGAACGTCTCATGCCCGGTCAACGCATTGGACAAGGGGGGGGTTGAAGGGCTGTTCGGTATGGAAGAGCATGACACCCCACTTGTACGGAAGACTTCCCTGGCATTGGCCAATGGTCTGCAGCAGATAGTAAAGGCGATCGAAGAAGACGCGCAGCAGGAATTCGTGGACCGCGTAAAGGCCGACTCCAAGCCGGTCGTATCCGCCAACCTGGCAGGTGCTTTGGACTACTTCGCGTATGAAGGCAGCAAGCATGCCTTGGAAGTTCGGGTGGACTGGGCTTCATCCCTTCCCGGCCCAAAGACAGGCCACCCCTCCATCATTACGATCCAACGCGACTACTTCCCGCTGGTCCGGGAGATACGCGAAGCCTTGCGACCCAAGGAAGAAATCGTCGAAGAGGAGTATATCGGCACCGTGGAAACGCTGAATGGGGACCCAGGCCCTGATGGTCGACGTGCTGGAGAGGTGACCCTGCGCATTCAGCCGCGCGATAGTGATGAGCTGGTACGCGCTCGCGTGATCTTGAACGCGGACCAATATAATGAAGCGATCGAGGCACACAAGGAGCAGAACGCGTATATTTCGGTGAAGGGCAAATTGCAGGATGGTCGACAACCACGCGCTTTGACTGACATTGCATCCTTTAATAGGTTGGGTAAAGTGTCATAGCATCAGCTATGAAAAACTTCATCGCCCCCCTCTACATCGAGACCAACCCGCTCAGCAAGGAAAAGCTGGCCTGCGGGCTATTGGCCGTGATGCCCGACCGGTATATTTTCCAGTGGGCCGACCGCAAGCTGGAAATGGCCGAGGCACTGGCCGGCCTGGAATACAAGGGCTACTTCAAGGACCTGTTCAAGATGCTGGACGAAGGCATCAACAGCGAACATGGGAAGCGGCTGGCCGCAGGCGGCCTGTTCAAGGAAGGAAGCGCCTTGTCCCCGGACCATTTCGCTTACTTGAAGCAGTACGATGCGGGGCCGGTGCAGTTCGGCGATGTGAAGGCCTACGCCGGTCCGCTGGATGACGCCGCATTTGAACAGCTTTTTGATGAACTGGTGTTCGACGAGCCCGCGCGCAAGGAAGCCAGGCCCACATTGGTGAAGCAGTTGAGCGCCCGGTTGAAACGCCCCGCGCTGAGGGCCCGTGCCGACGTGGACTATACCGTGCCCGAAACGGCGATTCCCCGTTACCTGGACAGGGCCTCGGTGATGGTGACCAGCGTGAACGGATCCGTGTATGTGGCACAACCTTTCGACCTGGCCAACAAGGTGGACTATCTGGCCCGCCGTGCCCGTGAACTGGACACCCTGCAGCAGGCCCTGCACCCCGTTGCGGAGAAATTGCAGCGGCCCCTGGAGCCCATGCAGTTGGTGATCGGAGAGGAAGCGCCCACCGGTGAACATGCAGCATTGGTGGCGAAGATCCGTGCGCACATGAAGGATGTGTTCAGCGTGGTGGCCAAACCGGAGTTCGAGGAGCGCCTGGACAAAGTGGAGGCCGACCCGAAGGCGCAGAAGCTGAGCACACTATTGCAGGGTTTGCACACTTAGCCATGCATTTATTGGGAGAAGCAACGCTTTGGCACCTGCCCAAGACCGCCTTCCTCTGTAGCCGCAAGGTGCCAGCCGCCCAGGTGCTGAAGTGCTACGACTGGGCCATCGCCATGCGCGAGGCTGGCACCTGCGTGATGCTGGGCGCCCACAGCCCCC
>JAFDZY010000429.1 GCA_018266685.1 Bacteroidota bacterium | reverse complement strand
CTCTATGCCATGTTGGCCATACCGCTTGCCTGGTTATATCGCGCGGTACTGCGCAGCTCTTGGGCATTGCGCATCTTCGCCGCACTTTTGCTTTGGGGACTGGTACGGCTCAACTTCGGTATGATCGCGCACTACGACTATGTGCTTTATTCGATGGAGGCCACATGGCCGCGCATTTTGGAAGTGATGGGTACCATTGCAGCCGGAAACTGATGCCCATGAAGAAAGAGTTGCTGACCGCTGCGCAGCAATCCGATCCGCCATGGATGAAGCCATTGGGCCTGGTGGTGAGCCTGGTGCTGTTCATGGTGGGCTTATGGATGGTGCCCATGGCCATCTTCGGTCCGGATCGCGCGTTGATCCCCGGCGACCTCGGCGATGCGCGTTTCAATAATTACATCCTAGAGCATTTTCACCGCTACATCACCGGGCAAACCGGCGCCTTTTGGGATGCGCCATTCATGTACCCTTGGAAAAACGTCATTGCCTTGTCGGACAATCTTTTGGGCACGGCGCCTTTCTATTCGGCCTTCCGCTCCCTTGGCTTCAGCAGGGAAGGAGCGTTCCAACTTTGGCTGGCTTCGCTCTTCGCGCTCAATTACTGGTGCTGCCTGATTGCGCTACGGAAGTGGGCCGGCAACCTGGTACTTGCAGCTTGTGCCGCCTACATCTTCGCCTTCGGCATTTACAACATCGGGCAGATCAACAACGTGCAGGTGTTTCCGAAGTTCATGGCCCCGCTCGCGTTACTCTTCCTTTGGAAGCACCTTGAAACGGGTTCCTGGAAGTGGCTCCTGTGGACGATGCTGGCCACGGTGTACCAGTTCTACTGCGGGGTGTACATCGGATTTATCCTGGTGTATGCGCTCTTCTTCCTGTTCATTGGTCACCTCATCGCCTATCGGAAGCCATCCTTCCTGCTTCGCTTCCGCAATAGGCGTTTCGCGGGCAACTGGGTCTTGATGCTGGTGGTGGGCGCAGTGCTCCTGGCGCCGATGATGAGGCACTACCTCGCAGTGCCTTCGGACGTGGGCCACCGAAATTTCGGGGACATCGCCGCCTCAATTCCCCGGCCCACCTCCTATTTCTTCACGCATCCTGCTGCACTTTCTTGGCGCGCTCTCTCCCGGGTTGGGGTGGATGCGTTCCCGCAGTGGTGGAGCCATTTCCACTTCATCGGGGCCTTGCCATGGATAACGCTGGGGGCCACGCCTTTCCTGCTTTTCTCCAAGCGGTTGCAGCCCGCGGAACGACATGTCCTTATCGGCATCGGCTCCGCGCTGGTGCTCAGCACCCTGTTCTGCTTGGACATGGGTGGCTTCAGCCTGTATAAGTTCGTGTTCATGCTGCCTGGATTCTCCGTGCTGCGCGCCATCGACCGCTACATCAATGTGCAGGTGCTTTTTTTTCTTTTCCTTTTTGCGGCAGTGCTGCGCCCAGTGTTCCGCAAGCCTTGGGCGGCGTTGGCGCTGGGGCTGTTGCTTCCCGTACTGGTGGTCCAGGACAATCGCTGGGAGGTGGGCTGGTTGAAGCGGTTTGACAAGTGGGATTCGGTTAGAATGGTGCAGGATGTGGAGCGGCGCATAATCCGGGGAACCCTTGCGGAGGGCTCCTTCGATGCAATCGCCTATGAACCTCCCATGCCCATCATCACGAACTTCGAGGAACATCATTTTAACGTGATCACCACGCAGGTATCGGCCATGCTGGCCGCGCAGGAACTGGGAGTATCGACGGTCAACGCATATACGGGAGGATATCCGGGGAATTATATTTCCTTCTTTGACAACATGGATCATCGGACCATGGCCGATTGGTGCGCATTCAACCACATCGGTACAGGGCGGATAAAACAAATAGACGGGTTGGCGATGCAAGTGATCAGCCGCGATACCGTGCGGTTTGTCGCGGCCAATGGGAAGTACTTGTGCGCAGACCAGTCCCGCGATGCGCGGCTGCTGGCCAACAAGGACAAGGCGGACGACTGGGAAACCTTCCTGAGGTTGCACACTGCGGACGGGCGGGCCGCCTTGCTGGCCTCCAACGGCAATTTCCTCTGTGCACACCTGGAAGGGGACCAACACCTTGCCGCCGATTGCAACGACCTTGGCGACTACGGGTTGTTCACCATGGTGCAATTGGACAGTGGCATGGTGGCGATCAAGGCGTTCAACGGGCGCTACGTAGTGCTGGACCCCGGAACGCAGGAGTTGCGCGCCACGGGCGGGGCAATGGGGAAGGAAGCGGCGTTTTCCTTGATCAAACCTCCGGTCGCAGTCACTCCTTGAGGTGCATGTGATCCAGCGTCAGCTCGCCGAGGTAGTACGCCGGCACGCTGTCGGCGCCGGTGTAGAAGGCTCCCGGCTGGCAATCGCCGCGCTCCATGGAATAGCGCGTGGCGGAGACCATCCAATGGTGGAAGCGGAAATCGCCGTAAAGCTCAAAGCTGCCGTCCGCCCTGGACTTGGTGTAATAGGACCGGGTCCAGTACTCGTTCCAGCCGAGGATCACGCCGCCCTCAATGGGCTTGCGGTTGGCATCCAGCAACTTTCCGGTGAGCTTGGCACTGTGCAGGGATGAATAGTTGTAGTAGTTGGCGGGCTTTTCACAGGCCCCGGCAGGTGCATCGGGCTTGAACTCCTTGAATGCCTGCACCACCGGCTTAACGGTTCCGTCGACGTTTGGCAGGCCGGGAGCCACTTCCGTTGTTCCCTCCTGTTTCAACACGCCCATGTAATCGGCATGAAAGCGGCCCCATTTCACGTCCTTGTACTGCCACCAGGAGTAACCGATGCCTCCGCAGGCCACTGTTTGCTCGAGCGTCCTCCGGGCAAAGGCCAGTTGCTCCGCATAAGGAACCGAGTCGTTGTCCGCTGGAAGGGAGGTTTCCCCGATGATCCAGGGCTTGTCCACGTGCTTGCAGTACCAGTAGATCTCGCTCATCACTTGGTTCGGCTCATACTCGTAGGGATGGAAGGAAATGAAATCCACGTCCAAGATGTTTGGGTCCCAGGCAAACACCTCCGGTACGCCAACGAGGCCGATCGTAGTGAGCTGAAGTGGTGCGTGTTTCTTGAATTTGAGCTGCCAGGAATCCACGAGCGCATGAACATCCCTTTTAGGCCGATGGTGCGGAAGGTCGAAATAGAGGGGTTCATTGAAGAAGTCGTAGGCCATGATGCCTGCATGGTTGCGCAGGCGGTCCACCAGTTTGAGCGTCTGTTTCTCATACACCGGTTCTCCGGGAAAGAGCTTCACCAGGAGGATCAATTTGAGGCCCGTGGCAGCCGCAAGGTCCGCCAAGTCTTCCATGGCTTTGAAATAGCGAGGGGCGTTCGCCTCGTTCAACACGAAAAGCGAATCCACGCCCCGGCCAAACTGTGCGGGAAGCAAGGGCGCCAGCGAGTCCCCTGCCAGTTTCATGTCCGAGGCCAGGCCCGTTATGCGCACGGTGTTGAAGCCAAGTTTGCGGATCAATTGAAGATCCGCCTTCAACAACAGGGTCGTGGAGTCCTTTCGGTCGTAACGGAATATGTCCTTTCGTTCGTAATTCCTTGACGGTGCCACCCAGCAAGCGGTGTCGTTGAACTGCAAGTGTGCCACATAGTTCACCGCCAGCGGGAAGAACGGTTTTCCTTCCAGATAGAAGCGACCGTTTTCCATCGTCACGAAGGCGTTGTCCACCTTCCCGGTACAACCCCCAAACAGCAGACCTGCCAAAAACAAACCCAGCGCCGTGGACTGGAGTGATTTCGCCAGCATGTTCAGCCCAATCCGTATTTCACAATGCACCAGATGGCCCGGAAGCCGTCCCGCCAGCCGATTTTTTTCCCTTCAGCATACGTGCGGCCGTAGTAGCTGATGCCCACCTCGTAGATGCGTGCGTCCTTTACGCGGGCCAGCTTCGCCGTCACCTCCGGCTCAAAGCCGAAGCGCTTTTCCTTCAGGTCAAGGCTTTTGGCGATGTCACTGCGGATCAGTTTGTAGCAGGTCTCCATGTCGGTGAGGTTCAAGTTGTTGAACGCGTTGGAGAGCTGGGTGAGGAACTTGTTGCCGATGCTGTGCCAGAAGAAGAGGATGCGGTGCGGGTGGTGGCCCATGAAGCGCGAGCCGAAGACCACGTCGGCAAAGCCCTCCACCACGGGGCGCAGCAGATCGTTGAACTCGCGGGGGTCGTACTCCAGGTCGGCGTCCTGTATGATCAGGTATTCACCGCTTGCCTCCGAGATTCCCCGGTGGATGGCGGCGCCCTTGCCCATGTTGCGCGGCTGCTGGATGAAGCGGATGCATAAGCCGGGGTTGGCGGCGATGTAGTGCTCCACGGCTTGCACCGTGCCGTCCCTGCTGCCGTCGTTCACGATGATCACCTCCTTGGCAATGCCGTTCATCAGCTCCACATCGCGCACCTTGTCCAGGATCAGGTGGATGGTGCGCTCCTCGTTGTAGGCGGGGATGATGATGGAGAGGGTGTTCATGCGGCGCGAAATTCGGGCTTTTCCAGCAACCGCTTGCCCCACGCCGTTTGCAGCAACGCCAAGCATGCCGCCAGCACCACCAGCCAAGCCACGCGGGATTGCAACCGGTCGAACACATTAGCCAAGCTCGCAGTGACCACGGCGTTGAGCACAACCCAGGTCAGCAGCAGGGGGATCAGGTACCGAAGTTCCTTGTGGGCCATCCATGATCTTCGGTGCCAGGCCAGCAGGCAGATGGACAGCAGTGCCGCCAGGCGCACTACGCGGTTGGCGAAACCAAGGTCCCACCACGCCCCATTGGCCTGCATGGAGGTGGTGTAGGAGGAAAGCTCCCACGGCAATCGCTGCTCCATTTCCATGTACGGCGCTGAACCCTGTTCGTAGGGGGAAAGGCCCGAAGCGGCACTTACCTGAAAAAGCTGGACGATGGAGGCCACCATGCTGCTGCGTACAAACCGCCCCATGTATTCCGGGTCCAAAAGAAGGTCATGCACGACCGGGGCTAAGAGTGAATCTGCCACAGTGAGCTTGGGTCCCAACTTGGTCGCGATGCTGTTGTCGCCCCAAATGAAGTTCACCGGCGCCATGGGCAGCTCGTCCTTATAGGGGCACAGCGAGTAGTTGCGCATACCGCAATGTTCATCCAGGAAATCGCCGAGCATGCCGTTTTCGCAAAGCCTTGCCGAAAGGAACACGTTCGCCGTAGGTGCGAAAACCGGGCGCATGCCGTGCTGCCCATTGTACCAGGAAATGAATGCAACACCGGAGAAAAGCACCACCAACATGCCCATGAGGTTGGGCCAAAAGCGCGGCCAGGCAAGCCGGTGCCTTCCGATGAGTTTTACCAACGCCATGCCGCCCAGCAATAGCACGGCCATGGCCACGTGCGCGTTGTGGGTGATCAGGAAGAAGAAGAGGCAGGTCCACAGAAAGCCGCGCTTTGCCACGCCAAGTTCAGGGGCGCGGAAGAGCAGGAAGATCACCAGCGCGATCATGGGCGTGAAGATGTCGGGCATGATCTGCGCTGCGTACCACGGCATGCTGGTGACCAGCATCAGGACAACCACCAGCAGGAAGTGGACCCTCCATGTGGAGACCTTTGCAGGCAGCACCTTCTTCAGCGTTTCGTATAGCAGCCAGGAGAGCATCAACCCTTGGAAGAGCACCACCGTCCACAAGGTGCTCTGCCAAGTGACGGCACGGATGATCAGGCTGTACCCGATGGGCCGGTCCGCAGGAGGCTCCAGCAGAAAGGCCTGCCGGATGTACGTCCCCGAATCGGAGAACATCAGCGGGTAGCGGTTGTAGAACGCCAGCGCGCTGACGAGGAAGGTTGAACCGAGGAGATAGAGCACTCGCCGCCAACGAACATGCTTCAGGGTTGCATAAAGCATAAGCGGTCAGACTGGAGGTTGCTGGAACCCGTTGCCATGCGTGCGGAAGTACAGCACACCATTAGGCATTGCATCTTCCAAGCCGTCCGGCGGATCCACAATGATCACTTTTCGGCCCAACGACAACAACGATTTCACCAGATCCACGGAGGGAACCAGTAAGGTGGCTTGGCAGTCATGGAAATACATCATGTCCATGCAAGCGGGAAACGGAACATTGTAAATGACAACTCCTGTGTTTTGTCCCGGAGCCATGAAGTGGGCGAGCTGGTCGATCACTTCAAGGTTGTGCAAGTTGCTTCCGCGTAAAGACCAAATGAATGGATCTTTTCGGGCTTGTTCCGTATGCCATTTTTGGATCCGCTCCAAGTCCACCATTGCTCCAGCGGCTACTACGGTAAGTCCTGTCATGAGCGCAATTCGTGCTTTGTGCGAGACGAGGGGTTGCGCAATCCACTTGATCAAATGGGCCAAACCAATGAAGAAGAACGGAATGACCACCATTGGGAAGGCGCTCATCTTGGTTGATGCCGCGGAATAGAACCCGTAAGTTAGCAATACGCTTACCCAGGCCATCACCCGGAGTTCCCGGTTCTTGGTCATTGCGATGCCCAGAATCAATGCACCGAACATGATCCAGTTCGGGATAACATGGAATTGGTCGCTAATGGAGTACAGGTAGTAATCCGGATTTCCGCCATGCCTTTCTATGACAGTGGTGAAGTGTAGCGCATTCAGGTTCATTTCGTGGGCCATGACCTCCGGGAATCGCATCCAAGCACTAATCTGCCAAGGAATGGCAATGGCTAACCCGGTCAGGAATGAGGTGGCCATCCAACGCAATTCCCTTGCGCGCCCTGGTTTCCGCATCAGGGCAACGATCGCCCATCCGCCCATCAGCAAGAATCCCGGCAGCCACTTGGTGAGCACGGCGCAGCCCATTAAGAGCCCAATGGCTCCAGCTTTCCACAGCGTCATGGAGTCACGCCATCGTATCCATGCCCATAAGGAGGCTCCAACAAGTGAGATGAAAATGGCATCATTGTGATCCAGGGTAACGGCTCCGATGATCAGCATCATGAACCAGTAGGACCAGGTGATGAGCACGGCCGAGATGATTGCCACATCGCGCCCGTGCATGGCACGGCCAATGCCGTGCGTGAAGTAGACCAGTGCGGTGGTAAAAACCACGCTTGGCAGACGCAATGCGAAGATCGTGTTGCCGAATGCCTTGATGGAAAGGGCCATTATCCACAGGAAAAAGGGTTGTTTGTGCAACCACACGTGCGTACGGTCCCAGGATTCGATTCCCAGTTTCATGGCGGTGTCGGTGTACAACATCGGCGTGAACGGATGCCCGGCCAAATTCTTGGCCACCACGGCATGGATGCTTTCATCCCAACTGTTGAGGAATGGATCAAGCTGGGCCACCATGAGCCGCATGCAAAACGCCGCCAACAACAATAGGCCCAATGCCCAGTTGTCCTTCTTGTAGAGGTGCAATACAATCGCAGCCGCCGTGGCCATTATGGATCCAGCGATTACCGCCTGGTCCATGGGGTTGAAGTACGAATCGAACATGCCTTAAGCAACGGGGAATGAGTGTCCTGATGCCTTCACACCACCATCTCCGGCACATCCGCCGCTGCCACCAGCCTTCCCTCCGT
>JAFDZY010000042.1 GCA_018266685.1 Bacteroidota bacterium | reverse complement strand
GGTGGAGGCGGCAAGGCCCGTGGCCGTGGCATTGGTAACGCCAGCGGCCGTGGAGCCGTTGGCGGCCGCGCTGCCGGGGTTGCCGGGCAGGCCGGTGGTGCGCACTTCCCACAGGTAGCCGTTGGCAGGGGCGCTCAGGCTGGCGGTCCAGGAGAGTGAGCCGGTGGTGGCAGTGGCGCCGATGGCCGCCAAGTTGAACGGCGGCAAGCAACTGGGTGCGGGTGCGATCTTGAAGTTGTCTAAGCCGATGTCGGTGGATCCCGCATCGCTGGTGGCCAGCAGGCGCACCACGGTGGTGGCGGAGGTGCTGCTGAAGTCGAAGGTCTTGCTGCCCCATGCGGTGGCTACGCCCAGGTTGCTGCCGATCTGCTGGAAGGTGCCTGCGGCACCGCCGCTGGTGGATACCCACACGCCCAGCACGTCCGTGCCGGATGTGTTGATGTAGTCAAAGGTGAGGCGGCTGGGGCCGGTGGCCGTGCTCATGTCGAGGTACAGGTCCAAGCTGCCTTGCGAGCCGGAAGTGGCATTGCTGTGGAAGCGGGCGGAGTGGGCGCTGCTGTTGCTGCCTGCAGGCGTGTAGGCACCGGTGCTGATATTGGTCCAGCTGGCGGTGCTGCCCTGGTCATCCCTGCGCCAGCTGTTGTTGCCGCTGTAGGGGGTGTTGCGCCAGTTGAGGGAAGGTACGTCGGTGGTACTGCATGCGCTGGCCCAGCTTTCAAAATCTTCGGTGAAGGAAACGTTGTTGTAGGCGGCGTACGGGGTGGCGGCTTGGGTAACGCCCACCACATTGGAGTAGCTCTGGCTGCCCGAGTAGGAGCAGGCCTGCTTCAGGCGGAAGTAACGGTCTGCGGTAAGCGCAGGGGTGGTGTAGGTGGTGGCGGTGGCACTGGGTATGGCCACCCAGCCGGTGCTGCCATCGTTGCTCTGCTCCCATTGGAAGCTGATGCCGGTAACGGGGTTGCCCGTGCCGGTGGCGGTGATCACAGCGGTATTGCCCGCGCACACCGAAGACGGAGTGGCCGTGGCCACCGCAGCCGCCGGAGTGCCGGTGCAGGGGGTGAACAGACGCACATTGTCAAGGCCGATGTCCGTGGTGCTCAGGTCACTGGTGGCCTTGAACCGGATAACCGTGGTGGGGGAGTTGCTGGTGATGGTGTATTCAGTGGCGGTGTTCCATCCTGAGCCGGACTGGCCCAGTACGGCGCCGAGGTCACTGAAGGTGGTGCCGCCGTCGGTGGAGATGCGCACCTGTAGCACGTCGGAGCCGCTGGTGTTGATCCAATCAAATTTCAGCTTGGTGTTGCCTGTGGCTGCGCTCAGGTCCACATAGAAATCCAGGCGGCCGCTTTTACCAGTGGACCCCAAGCTGTGGAAGCGCGCGGAATAGGTGCCGTCCGTGGAGAGGGGGCTGTATGCCGTGCTGCCGGGTGAGGTCCAGCTTGCGCTGGCGCCCTGGTCATTGCGGCGCCAGCTGCTGTCGGTGGTGGCGGGGGTGTTCAGCCAGTTCAGCGAGGGCACGTCCGTGGTGCTGCAGCGGTTGCTCCAGCTCTCGAAGCTCTGCGTGTAGCTGTCCACAAAGGCAAAGTAGGGCGGGGCTCCCATAAGGGAAATGGCGGCCACGTTTGTGGTTGCGGTGCTGTTTGATGTTGTGCAGGTGGTGGTTCTGCGGTAGGAGATGGGGGCGCTGTACGGTGCCGTGGTGTAGGTGGCGTTGGTATAGGTGCCCCCGGCATTGGCCCAGGTGGCGCCGCCATCGGTGCTTTGCTCCCAGAGGTAGGTGAGGTTGGCCGCAACGGTGCCGCCGGTGGGGGAGAGGGTGAGGCTGGACCCCACGCACGTGGGGGTGTTCGCGGGAAGCGTGCCTGCTACGGGTGTGCCGGTGCAGGAGGGGAGGAAGTTGATCTGGATTTGTGGGATCGTTCCAGACCGGTTTGATGCTGTTGGGGGGGAGTTGGGGTTGGGGTTGTTTGTGTCTTCATAGTAGTAGATGCCAGTATTTGCCCCGCTTGTGAAAGCGCTCCAATTTGTGGAGCTGCTTCCATAACCGGGTGTATACTCATTCACCGCAATAACCAAATTGTCGGTGCCATTGTATGTAAATGGAGTCTGCAGGGTAATCTCCATCCAAGTGCCAAGCGGAGGTGCGGCAGGTACGGTTCCGTTGTACACTTGGGTCATGCCGGAAGTAGGCACCCAATCCGTATTACTGCTGAATGCAGTTTTAGCGGTATTGCCCATGAAAACCCGCCAATCCGTGCTGTTTGTCAGGCTGCCGGCATTCAGCTTGAAGCGGATCTTGTCGATTATGCCGCCTTGTGTTACTTGGGCTGCGGTATAGATCTGCTGGGTATAGTTGTACCCATAGTAGTTGTACAATGGCAAGTAGCTGCTTGTGCCGGTTCCTGAGCCAATGGTCACCGTTTGTGCCTTTGCACTGAAGGTGAATCCGCCTGCCAGGATCAGCAGCACGAGCAAGGTTCGCTGCCACCACGTTCGCAGGGCGGCATTGGGGTTGGGTAAGGAGGGACTCATGAGGTTGTGGTTTTTCGGTTCAGGGGAAATGATGTTTACGGCTGTGTGGATATGGTTACTGCGCAAGGCAGGAAGGGAGGGGGACAGCAGGGGCGTAAAGCCCGGGGAGAGAAGAAACGCACAGGCTGGAGACCTGCACGGGAGAGTGCATACCACAGGAGCCGGGTGCCTGCGCAAGTACAGCGCACGGGCGGCATGGCCCTATGGGAAGGAAGGCAGCGGTAGGGGTCATGGGTGCTCCAACAGATTGCCGGGGGGGCAAGCCGTTGGTTGGTCAATTCGGACCGCTAATGAAAACGTTCGTTTGTTCAAAAGCAAGGAAAATAATTTTATCAACAGGAGGCAACCGATCACGGGTTGGTGCGTCCGCGCGGGGTTGCCTCTACTTCCCGGTCTTCATTGCGAGGTCCCCTTGGCCGAAGCCGCCACGTCATTGCGAGGCCGCTTTGGGCCGAACCCACAACGTCATTGCGAGGCCGCTTTGGGCCGAAGCAATCTTTGATTTCCTTC
>JAFDZY010000428.1 GCA_018266685.1 Bacteroidota bacterium | reverse complement strand
GGCAGTTTCAACCGATAAGCGCTCCGCAGGCGAATGGCTTCTTCTTCGATCCGCGAGTGGAGGTCTTCCACAGGCCAGGCATCGAGGAAGGCATGTATGCGCGGCAACTCGGAGCGTACCATGCCTGGGAAGCTTAGCAGTTCCATGCGCGTTATCACCGAAAGATGCAGGCCCTTGTCGCTCAATAGTTGGATCACGGTCTCATTGCCTCCCAGCAAGTACAAGGCGATATTTGTGTCCACCACGTACCTACCTCCACTCATCACGCAACTTCTTTTGGATGACCATGGGGTCTTCCTTCAGCGTGATGGTGCCGGCGAACTGCCTGATATCCGGCAGGGCGCGTTTGCGCTTACGGCCGGACTTCAGCTTCTTTAGCGCAGCAGCGATCTGCCGCTTGCTCATCCCTTCTTTGATGGTGATGGCTGCCATGGGTCAGTGTTCTTCGTCAAAGATAGGCCCGGTCTCAGTGGCATCATGATTGAGCCTGCGGATCTGGTGCTGCTCGAAAAGGTTGGCGGAGAGAAGGAGGGCGCTCATGGGCTTCAGTGGGTGACGGCTTATTCGTCAACGCGCTTTGGACAACATATGATGGAGGGCGTGGGGTTTATAACAATTCGTTCTGTCCGAATGGTCTTTTGAAATCACGGATCCGTCGCGGGGTCTCGCCGCTTATTCGCCCTTCATACTCAGCTGCGAAGATCGGGTCGCGGTAATCCTGGATCGAATAGTTCAGCCATTCCTGAAGACGGCGACGGCTGCCCTCAGAGAGGTAAACGATGCAACGAATAATTCGCTCACTCGCCAACTCATCGTTGTGTTGAATGACCGTTTCGATCTCTGAGGTCACTTCAGCATGGTCCATAGGAAAATCGCTCGTTATCCGTCTGAGAATATCCGGTGATAACGACGTTATGCTGAATCGCCGCTCCATCAATTCAACAACTCAAACACACTCGCCGCCCCATGTCCGGTCCCCACGCGGTGCCGATCAGATAATGAGACGATCAGAAGATCAGACGATGATCGCACCTGCAAGCCGGCCGCGCGTCCCACCCAGCATCGCGTGCCAGGCATTCCATTTTCTGATTTTCTGATCATCTGATCTTCTGATCTAGTTCAACAGTTCGAACACCGAAGCCGCCCCCTGGCCTGTGCCTACACACATGGTCACCACCCCGTACTTCTGCTTCCTGCGGCGCATCTCATTGAACAGCTGCACGCTCAGCTTCGTGCCCGTACACGCCAGCGGGTGCCCCAGCGCAATGGCACCGCCGTTCACGTTCACGATGTCCGGGTTCAGCCCCAGCTCGCGGATCACCGCCACGCTTTGTGAAGCGAAGGCCTCGTTCAATTCGATCAGTTCGATGTCCTTCAGCTTCAGGCCGGCCTTCTCGATCGCCTTCGGAACAGCGGCGGCAGGGCCCATGCCCATGATGCGCGGCGGCACCCCGGCCACGTGGTAGGAGAGGAGGCGCGCGATCGGTTTTACATTGAGCTGCTTCAGCATGCGCTCGCTCACCACCAGCACAAAGGCTGCGCCGTCGCTGGTCTGACTGCTGTTGCCCGCCGTTACGCTGCCCTTAGCGTCGAACACGGGTTTCAGCTTCGCCAAGCCCTCCAACGTGCTCGCGCGCGGGCCTTCATCCGTGTCCACCATGTATTTCTCCACCTGGCGCTTTTCGTTCGCATCCAGGTACACGCGCTCCACCTCGTAGGGCACGATGTCCTCCTTGAAACGCCCGGCGGCGATGGCGGCCAGCGCCTTTTCCTGGCTCTTCAGCGCGAAGGCGTCCTGGTCCTCGCGGCTCACCTTGAACTCGCGCGCCACGGCCTCTGCGGTGAGGCCCATGCCCCAGTAGTGCGTGGGATCGCCCTTGGCCACATCCAAGTTGGGCACGATGCGCCAGCCGCCGAAGGGGATGGGGCTCATGCACTCCACGCCGCCGGCGATGATGCAGTCGGCCATGCCGCTGTGGATCTTGGCCGATGCGATGGCGATGGTCTCGCTGCCGCTGCTGCAATAGCGGTTCACCGTCATGCCCGGCACCTTCTCGGTATCCAATGACAGCAGGCTGATCATGCGTCCGATGTTCAGGCCCTGCTCGGCCTCGGGCGTGGCATTGCCCACGATCACGTCGTCCACTTGCTCCTTGTCTAAGTTGGGCACGCTGGCCATGAGGTGCCTGATGATGTGCGCCGCCAGGTCGTCCGGGCGGGTGAAACGGAATTTGCCTCTGGGAGCTTTCCCAACGGCGGAACGAAATCCGGAGATGATGTATGCGTTCATGGGTGTTCGTGTTGCCGACTTGTTGGCGCTGATGTCGTTTGTTGAATATGCTCGCGGAATGCTGCTTGGAACTGTTCCATGGCGGTCATGATGTCGTCGAAGGCCGGGACCGCACCGTAGAACATGTCGCGCTGCATGCCGTCGTAATCCTGCTTCCAAGCCTCACGTGCCGCGTCTTGCGGAATGATGGTGAAGCCTTCGCGGCGAAGCGCTTCGTAGTCCACGTCAGGATAGCGGTGGTAGATGCTGCGGTGCTCCACCACGGCAGGATACAGATCGACTTGAGCCTTGGCCAGCTCAGCGACGCCCGCACGGTACAGGAAGTAGAGGTCGAAGTAATGGCGTGAAAGCCTCAGGCGTGGAGCATCCGGGCGCTGGATGAGCGCCTCATGCAACAGCAGCGCCTTCTCGATCAGCGTGCGCTCAGCGTTCAGTGGCCGCGCCTGGAAAAGGCCGTCGCCCAATTCATCCGGGAACAGTTCATGGATGTATGCGCGGATGGGCATGTGCGCATTTGGCCACGTGTCCGCCTTCGCGACCAGATCCACCTTCACATCTTCCAGCAGGTAGCCGCTGCTTCCCATCAACTTCGGATAGCTGAAGGTGAAAACGGTTTCGTGGTTGTCGCCATCCGGTGCGAGGCTCAGCTTCCAATCACTCCCGGGTAGCTCTTCAGCCATTGCCGCGCGAAGTGCGGGTAGCAGCGTGGTTCCTGCCCACGCATAACAGGCCTTGGCGATCTTCTTGGCGCGCTCCTTTTGTTGGCGCGGTGAGTGGTGCTGCCCGGGTATGCCATCATCTCCGAGCCCGAGCACGGTGCGATCCACGACCAGGTCCACATCCTCCGAGAACCGTTCCGTGATCTTGTACGCCTTGGACAAGGACGTGCCACCCTTGAAGGTGACGTGCTGCCCGACCTCGGGCAACGACATCATCTTCTCCAGGAAGAGGCAGACGTAGATGTCTTTCTCAATGCTCTCCAAGGAGAGGCCGATGGGTCCCTGCGCGCGCCTGAGCACATCGCGCTGGGCCGACTCCGTGAGCTTGAGATAGCGATGGATGCTCATGGCGCTTCCGCCGCCAAGCGACGCATGATGTCCGCGATCCAAACGGGTGCAATGTCCAGGTCCAAGTGCAATTCCTGTTTCGCGATAGCTGGCAATTTCGAACTCAAGTTGGCGAGTTCACGGTCGCCAACTTCTTCGGGCCCCATGGCGCGCAGACCTTGTATCACTAAGTAGTTCGTGTCGGTGCGGGCCTTCATGTACCGCGAACTGGAATGGCGCAATACGATCTCCTGGCCGCGATCGCCTGGTCGTGTGGGGCGCAAGCGGATCGTGCGCGAGCGCCCATCGGTCTGGAATGCTGTGCGCGTGGGCACCTGCGTGCTGAGGCCCGTGATGTTCGCGGCATAAGCGCGTGTTGGCCGGATCCTGATCCCATCGCGCCTGGCAATGGCCGCTACGATGTCGTCCGTTCCTGCCACCGACTCCCCGAACATCCCGCCCAGCTCCGGGAAGAAGTACAAGCCGTTCCCGATGTTGCGCACCACCTCCTTCTTCACCAGCCGGTGCAGGGCCACGGCCACCGCGCTGCGCCCACCCAGGTCGCAGAAGTCCTTGGGGGTGAACACGCTGCCCCGGCCACGCTCTTCCATGCGCGCCAGTACCAGCTTTTCTACCGTGGGGCGTTTCATCGCAATCTATTTTGTAACACAAAGGTATACGAAAGTGTTACAAAATTTGTCTTATGCTGGAAATCAGGCGGTTGGGTGCGAGAGACGGAATATGCCACGTGGAACTTTGCCCACGGCACTGCGAAATCCGGAGATGATGTATGCGTTCATTTATTGTTGTCTTATGTTTTTGGTTTCATCTTGCCGGCCTTGAGCAAGCGTTCAGCAGCGCGGCCCGCAGTAAGCGAGCGCATCTGCGCAATGGCGATCCCGTTCAGTTGTTGAAGGCGTATGGACGAAGTCACTCCCTGCTTGATCAGCACCGCATTGATGCTCTCCATGTTGGAAAGGACAACGAGTTGTTCCAAGGTCGCGTGGTCGCGCATGTTGCCCGCGAGAGAGGGATTCGCTCGCTTCCATTCGGATGCCGCCAGTCCGAACAGCGCCATGTTCAGCAGGTCAGCTTCGGTGGCATAGACGCCACTGATCCGTGCTTTGGTCAACACTGGAGGAATGAGGTGTTCCTTGATGGCATCGGTGTGGATGCGGTAGTTGACCTTGGCCAGGGTGCGTTGCAGGTTCCACTCCAGCGACTGGCTGCTGGCCTCGGCTTCCTTCAGCCGTTGGAACTCTTTGATCAGGTACAGCTTGAACTCCGGGCTCAGCCACGAACCGAACTCGAAGGCGATGTCCTTGTGCGCATAGGTGCCGCCATGCCCGCCAGCGCGTGCGTACAATCCGATCGCTCCGGTGGCATCGATCCACTTCTTCACCGAGAGGTAGAAACTGTTGCGCCCGGCAGCGTTCCCAATTCCCTCGAATTCGAGGGAATTGAAAGCTGGGTTGTTCAATTGCTCCCACACGCCGAGGAAGAGCACCGTGTCCTTGTTGCGCAGCCATTGCTCAATGAGCGCGCTACTGCCCTCGAAGCCTTGCACCATGTCGGTGAGCGAGATGTAATCCTGCTCGTGCCGCCCCACCACGGTCACCGGGATGCCTTTGACATTGATTGCACGCTTTTTCATCGCCGTGTTGGTCGCACTGAACTTGTTGATGCACGCCCTGAGCAATTGCGAAGCGATACTCCGCAGGACGCGAAGCGTTTGAGGAGTCGAAGGGTGGGCGTGCCGGCGCTCAAGAGCAGCGCCGTCGGGCTATCCGCTACAAGTCCTCGGCCTGATGACAGGCCTGTGGGCTTTCCGCTTCTATCCCTCACGCGGTGTGCAATGTTCATAGCAATACCAATTGTTCTTCCATTGTTAACCAGGCTGGTTGAGAAGGGAGGGGAAGGCCAAGCAGTTCATTGGGTTCCACCTTCTGCAATCCGCCGCCATAAGACCGGCCATTCCGCTTCAACGTTTCAGCGCTGATGGAATTGAGCAATTCCAGCAACTCCTTATGCCGTTGGGGATCCCCTTGAAGGAGCCTTGCAAGTGCAGGTTTAGGATAGAGGCAGAGGAAGCCGTTGGTGGCGATGGCCTGGCTTCGGTTCAGGAAGAACCGGAACGGGGACGAGCGTTTCGATGTTGCGCGGCCCATGTAGGACAGCAGGAAAGGCGCAGGCTCTCGTTTCTCTTGTTGGTACCAGATGTCCCGTGACTTGCACAAGTAGCCATCCGCGACACCTGCTTCGCGACCTTCTTCCAAATACCGATGGGCTGTTGGATAGCCTGTTTCGATTTCGGCCAAGGACAGGTTGCTGTCCAATAGGAATAAGGGCTCCTTCACCAGCGGAGTTCCACTGCTATCCGCGTCAATGATCTCGCTCTCCAGTTGACGCGGACTTGTGAACACAGGTCGCAACAATGCGCTGGGCAAATCGCGTTCGCGTACCTGTTCGCCTGTGAGGATGAAGAAGTCATTGGCTCCTGTTGCGATTCCGCGCCGGACCTTAAAGAGTTCGCCCACGCTGATCCGGGCTTCATCCACAGGTTGGGCTTCTTCGCTAAATAGCATGTGCCAGCGGGGTGATGAGGCCAGTTTACCTATTGTTGACGTGCGCTCACTTGATGCTTGGCGCATGCTCGTTCCGAATCTGAGCAGGACTAGTTGGTCCGTACGCGGAGCGGCTTTGCGGTAAGTGACGATACACGATGAGACTAACGCATCACCGAACTGCGTTCCTTCGGGATCGAACTGGAAGACCTCGATGAGTTGGACTTTCCTGGTCAGGTAGTCACGCAGAACACGTCCGTAGTTCACGACCAGGAACTCCGATGGGATCAGCCACGAAGCCACAGCCCCGTCCGCCAGGAGGGAATGCGAGAGCAGTATGAAGTAGACGTACAGGCCAGTAAGGCCGCTGGACTGGAGTTGCAATTCGGTTGCGACCCTGTTCTGCAGCAACCGCTTAGCCTCACTATTCATGTGGTGATGACGCACATAGGGTGGGTTCGCGCATAGCAAGTCGAACTGCCCTTTGTTCTCTGCACGTGCCGACCACTGGATGAAGTCCGCTTGCTCGATCTTGATGCCTGTACCAGCCCACAGCTCTTTCGCAGCGTTGGCGAAGAGTTCATCGATCTCAACGCCAGTGCAATCGAACTGTTTGTCGGCTGGGACCATCGAACGGAGTGCCGAAAAGAACGCGCCGGTACCGCAAGAAGGTTCCAGCATGCGAGTCGTTCCGTCTTTCCTGAGGTGGCTTAGGGCGCGCTCAACGACTTCCATAGCCAAGGGTAGCGGCGTCGCGAACTGCCCCATCTGGTTGCGTTCCAGTGCCGAGCGGCTTGCATCGATCTCGGATTGTTGCCGCAGGCGCAAACGCTCGACCGCGTTCGACCCATAAGCCTCCGCGGGTTCTGAGACGGCGGATACTGGTCCTTTCGTGGGGTCAGCCAATGCGATCTCCAGATCTGCCAGCCGATGTTCCCAGATCCAATCGATACCCTCGGATGCTTCATATCCCAGATAGTCTGGGCCGAAATAGCCACAGAGCAACAGCAGGAATCGGACATCCTTGCCATAGCGTTCTCGTAGTTGCCGGATCTTCTGTGCCTCTTCCTTACGGCGCTTGTTGGTGTTGGTGAAGTCTCCGGCCGACTTTGCTTCCAGTAGCAAGGGCATATCCCCTTCGGTCGCCCATTTCGGTTGAATGGCGCAATCGACTGGGACATTCACTGCCCCATCGCCTTTTCCCACCGGGATGTTCAGCCTGAACGTGAAGGTCCCAGGCTCCATCGAATTGAAGCTCACGACCTGCTCCACAGGGATGTACCGGTACTTCCGTTTGGTCAACCACTTCTTCAGCGAGTCCAGTTGTCGGCGCTCCTGTGCATTCCTGATGATCGGGTCGGAAGCAGCTCCGCATAGGCGGTCTGCTACAACAACGGATGCACGATCTATTGATGCCTTCGTTGGTTCGCTGTCCTGTTCCAACCAAGTGAACAAGTCACGGTCGGCAAGCTCCAGGAGCAGATCGCAGATGCGCCCTAGTTCATCCGCCAGTCGCGGCCTGGCCATACGTGGCGGTATGCGAGGTGCTTCCTCGTCATTGCCTTCCATGGCCTGGATGAGCGACTTGCTCGCATGCGCTAATCCTACAAGTCGGTCTCGGGCCAATGGCGGCGCGGTGGCCATTCTCATTACCGGCAGAATGCCGGGATGCGCGATAAGAACATCCGGTGTCAGCTTTCTGAGGTAGTCCGAGATCTCAAGCGCGCTGATGACTTGCCCCGAGGTCTTTTCACGCTGCTTTCTGAAGGTTTCCGGCGCGAACTCTATAAACCAATCGTTGTAGAAGTCGATCGAGCGTTCGACGTCTTCTTTCCAGAGGTGGGGCTTATCGGCGTTGATGAAGCTCATGATTGGGTGCCATTAAGCCTTATCGCTCGGCCAGCGGTCCATGCGGCCGTTGAAGTTCTTGCCGATGTTGTAGGGCGGGTCGGCGAAGATCAGGTCCACTGACTTGTCCGGGACGAGTTGCTCCAAGGCGGCGATGGCATCGCCGTGGATGATGGCGTGGCCGTCGTGCTCGTGCGCCGTGGGTGTATGCGTTTTCGTCGTAGTCACTCCGTAGGAAGATTGAGTTTCTCGAACAAGGCTTGGTTCCGAGCCTTGGAGTCACGGATTAGCTTATCGAAGCTGATGATCTCACAGTACAGTTGATAGTTCTCGTTGTAGTTGAAGAAGCCGTCATTGTCGGGCAATGGACGATAGCCGGCGTCTTTGGCAAACGCGCGAAGCTTTGGCGTTAGGTCGCAGACGATGTAAGCGTAGATCGGGGTATTTGCGCGTATGTCGAGCGGTCTTTGGTCTTTGTCCTTAGCCGAGCCCTCTGTTAGCTCTCGAGCATACTTGTTGATCTGAGCGATGGGATTCTCCTTCTCGTTGTAGTCATCTCTGAGAGGCTTCTTGAACTCCACCAGTACGATCGAACCAAAGGGCTTTGACCCATTGGCAAGAGCGAAGGATGTGTTGAACACAATAAGATCCGGACGATCCTTTGAGTCGGAATCGACAACGTTCTTGAGTTCCTTCAGTGCCTTGTCAGAAGCCAAGTACTTGTGGTAGGCCAGGCGTTCATCGATGAGCCAGAGATTGTGCTCCTCGAAGCCAATGTCATCCGAGAATTTCTTGAGAGGGAAGATCAGCTTGTGAACGGCCTCTTCGCGAGAAGCACCGTCGGTGTTGCTCTTTCCTATGTGCTTCTCAAGTAAGTCGATGACCGTTTTTCTATGGATGACATACTCGGCGAGCTTTGACCCGCCAACCTCGATGATCTTGTCGTAGAGTTCGTCGAACTTGGCTTTGAAGCTCTCTTGGTCCTCGGGCTTTGCGATGAAATTGAGCGCCTGTTTCGCCTCCTTCATTACTTCTAGCTCCAGCCCTTGCTGAATCTTGAAGAGTTCTACTTCCATCTTCTCATCGCTGAGATTAGATGGTACTCTTCTGACCTCTTCACTTCGATACTTCATCAGGTGACGGTACCGTGGGTGTCTGACCACGAACTTCTGAACTCGCTCCAGTCGGACTTCGGAGAGCTTCTCTAGGTAACGCGCGAAGTGGTCCTTGATGACCGAAACAGCTTCAGCTCGGATTCTATCGATGCTGATGTCTCCACCATACTGAAGCTCACCGTCACTCTCGGTGCGCAGGTTCAGTGAGGTTCGTTCCTCGTTGACCTGTGCATCGAGATACGGGCTTGTGATATAGGCTGCTACCGAAAAGAGGTCGCCATGT
This sequence comes from Bacteroidota bacterium, assembly GCA_018266685.1. GTDB lineage: Bacteria > Bacteroidota > Bacteroidia > Flavobacteriales_F > PHOS-HE28 > PHOS-HE28. The sequence continues at coordinate 4,035 of JAFDZY010000428.1, read as the reverse complement.
TCATCGACCATTGGCCGGTCAAGGTCAGGAATGGTAACACTGAGTTTCTCGCGTTGAACTTCGCGTGTATGAGCACAATAATGGATCTTGTTGTCTTCGCGGTCGTGATAAAGCTTCACAACGCTGATGGTGAACTCCACATCGCCGATCTTCCTTTCTTCAGTTATGACATGCCCTTTTGTGAAGACCCCGAACAAGTCATTGACAATAAGAGGATCCCCGGTGTCTATGATCCGAATCGTTGGGCAGGTCTTCTTTAGGAAGAAGACGAAACAATGCTCGATGATCTTGATGGCAATGTCCTCAGCGTTGCTGTTGCACCACTGGTGATACTCCTCCTTTAGACCCTTGAGACGCACGATAGTCCGCTTTGCAACATTGGTAGCAATGGGACTGTTCTGGTGTTTCTCGATCCCTCGCTTGGTTGCTTCAAAATTGAACGTGCGGTGATAGGTCGATCCATTGTCCCGATAATGGCTGTCAATTTCAACCACACGGAATGCTCGCAACCACGTGAAACGTCCAACGCCTTTGCCACCCCGTTTCTCTTTGTAAGTAGAGTGGGCGAAATTGAACGACTCATAGTTCTTCGCATTGAAGCCTATTCCATTGTCTTCGATAGCGAAGTCCAAGATGGTGGGTAACGAGGTCGCGCCGTCTAATTGAAGGCCGACCTGCTTCGACCTGCCGAGTGTGATGGTGATCAAGCCTGGCTGGTTGTCACCTCTTTCCTCAATAGCATGAATGGAGTTCACCACAGCCTCGAAGAGGGGCAGCAACGTGTTTTTGAACGCGAGCTTCTTCTCGTTGATCTTACCTCGGATATCGATCTCCATAACGGTTCAGGTTTCCATCGACGACAATGCCGTCAACGACTGTGCGTCAACATACGAACGGAACGAGCGGCTTGAAACCGGACAGCTACTTCGCGTGACGGATTGGAGCGGAAAGCCCACAGCCGCCTGAGGAACGAGGGCGGCGAGGACTTGCAGCGTAAAGCCGGACCCCGCCTGCATTTGAGGCGGGGGCACGCCCAAACAATCCCTATGCTTCACCGCGTTCATCATTTCCCCGTGATCGGATACTATCGCGTGCCAGGCATTCGCATAGTACAGTCTTGCATCAGACATCGGACAAGCACTCAGTTCCTCAACACCTTCCCGCTGGTGATAATGCTCTGCAACCGCTCCAGCGTCTTCCGTTGCATGCACAATTCCAAGAACGTCTTCCGCTCCAGGTCCAGCAGGTATTGCTCGCTCACTTCGGTGATCTCGCTCAGGTCGCCGCCGCATAGCACGTAGCCCAGCTTTTGGCTGATCAGCGTGTCGTGCTCGCTGATGTAGTGGCCGCTTTGCATGCTGTTGGCGCCCACGTACACGATGCCTAAGCCTTCCTTGCCCAACACCTTGATGTCCGTGCGCATGGGCGGCTTGGTGTAGCCCTTGTTCCAGAGGTCCAGCGCGCAGGCCTTGGCGTGGGCCAGCTGGTGGGCGCGGCTCACGATCACCTCGTCGGTGCCGCGGCGCAGGTAGCCGAGGTCGAAGGCTTCCTCGCCGCTGGTGCTCACCTTGGCCTGGCCGATGGTGAGGAAGCGCTCGCGCAGGCGGTTGATGCGGATGTCGCCTTCCTTCAGTTCATCGCTGAGGCGCAGTGCGAACTCCTTGGTGCCGCCGCCGCCGGGGATCACGCCCACGCCGAACTCCACCAAGCCCATGTACGTCTCGGCGTGCGCCACCACCTTGTCCGCGTGGAGGCAGAGCTCGGTACCGCCGCCGAGGCAGAGCTGGTGCGGCGCGGCCACCACCGGGATGCTGCTGTGGCGCATCCGCATCATGGTGTTCTGGAACGTGCGGATGGCCATGTCCAGGTCCTCGTATTCCTGCTCCACGGCCATCATGAAGATCATGCCCACGTTGGCGCCCGCGCTGAAGAGAGCGCCGTCGTTGTATACCACTAAGCCCTTGTAGCCTTCCTCCGCAAGGTCGATGGCCTTGTTGAGGCCCTGGATCACTTCCGCGCCGAAGGTGTTCATCTTGCTGCTCCAGCTTACGCAGAGGATGCCGTCGCCCAAGTGGCGCACGGTGACGTCCTTGTTTTTCCAGACGATGCTGCTGTCGGGCAGGTCGGCCAGCACGATCAAGCCTTCGGGCCGGGGCACCGGTTTGTAGCTTTTGCTGGGGATATCATAGTACAGCCGCTTGCCGCCTTCGGTCTTGTAAAAGCTGGTGTGCCCGGCGGCGATCATCTCCTCCACCCATGGTGCCACTACGATGCCGCTGCCCTGAGCCCGTCGAAGGGCATCTTCCACGCCGATCGCATCCCAGCTTTCAAACGGACCCAACTCCCAGCCGAAGCCCGCGCGCATGCCGTCATCGATGCGGTAGAGCTCATCGCTGATCTCGGGGATGCGGTGGCTCACGTAGGCGAACATCGCTTGGAACGAGCGGCGGTAGAACTCGCCGGCCTTATCGTTGCCGTTGTATACCAGCTTCAGGCGCTCGCGCAGGTCATCCACCTTCTTGGCCGCGTCCAGCGTGGAGAATTTGGGCTTCACCTGCGGCTTGTATTCCAGTGTGTTCAGGTCCAGCGAAAGGATCTCTCCCTTTGGTGTGCTGCGATCTTTGAAGAAGAAGCCCTTGCCGGACTTGCTGCCGAGCATGTTCTTCTCCACCATTTTTTGCAGGTACTCCGGAATGGCAAAGAGGCTGTTGCGTTCGTCGTTCGGGCAATTGTCATGCACGCCGTTCGCAACCTTCACCAGCGTGTCTAAGCCCACCACGTCGGCGGTGCGGAACGTGGCGCTCTTGGGGTGGCCGATCACCGGCCCGGTGAGGCGGTCCACTTCCTCCACGCTCAGGCCCATGTCGGTGATCAGGTGGAAGATGTCCATGATGCCGAACACACCGATGCGGTTGGCCACGAAGGCGGGCGTGTCCTTGGCGCGCACGGTCACCTTGCCCAGCACGCGCTGGCCGTAGTCTTCCAGGAATTCCACTACGGCGGGATCGGTTTTCGGGCCGGGGATCAGCTCCAGCAGCGGCAGGTAGCGCGGCGGGTTGAAGAAGTGCGTGCCGAGGAAGTGCTTTTGGAAGTCCTCGCTGCGCCCTTCGGCAATGGCGTGGATGGGGATGCCGCTGGTGTTGGTGGTGATCAGCGTTCCCGGCTTGCGGTATTTCTCCACGTTGGCCAGCACCTGCTGCTTGATGTCCAAGCGTTCCACCACCACCTCGATCACCCAGTCGCAGTCCTTGATCTTGGGCAGGTCATCATCGAAGTTGCCGGTGGTGATGCGCTTGGCGAAGTGCTTGTCGTAGAGCGGCGCTGGATTGCTCTTGATGGCAGCGGCCAGTGCGTCATGCACCAATTTGTTCTTCGGGCCTTCTTTTGAAGGGATGTCCAGCAGCAGCACTTCGCAGCCTACGTTGGCGAAGTGGCAGGCGATGCGGCTGCCCATGACGCCGCTGCCGAGCACGGCTACTCCCTTGATGGTTCGTTTGGTCATTGTTGAATGCCTTATGCCGCAACCGTAACGCGGTGCACCGCAGCGGCAGGTTCACTGTGCTGCGTGGATGTGACGCTTAATGCGGCTGGGTGGTTCGTTTTTATTTGAACAGGTCCTCATGGTCCAACAGCGAGTTGATCTTTCGCATCACCTCGTGGAAGGTGCGCAGGTCCTTGGCGGGGATCTCGGCCCGCACCCGTTCATTGAAGTGGATCACGGCCGCCTTGCTGACATCCCGCATGCGCTTGCCTTCCGGCGTAAGGAAGATGCGCATCATACGGCCATCCTTGCCATCGGGCAGGCGCTGGATCAAGCCTTTTTCCTCCATGTTCCGCAGCGTGCGTGTAAGGCTGCGCGCTTCCATGCCCATTTTGGGCCCGAGCTTGGTGCTGGGGGTGCCTTCGGGATCAATGTTGAGCAAGGCGTATCCAATGCTCATGGACCCGCCGTACTGGGCGGCTTCCGCGTTGTAGCGCCGCGCAATGCGGTGCCACGCCCAGCGGATGGGGTGGTCTATGGTTTCTTCAGGCTTC
>JAFDZY010000427.1 GCA_018266685.1 Bacteroidota bacterium | reverse complement strand
TGCTGCCAGGCAACCAGTGCCGCCAGCACGCAGCCCAGCCAACGCGCCGCACGTGCCCGGGGCTTAAAAGGGGGCGATATCCGGATCGGGGTCATCATTCATCCGGCTCTGCACCGTGATGGTTTGCACCTTGCCTGCACCAAGATCCATGCCGCCTGCAAAGTTCATGTCGCTCGTTTCCAAGTCGGTGAATTTGGCCAGTTCCGATATGAAACGCAGGCGGACGTTGTCAATTGCGCCGTTGCGGTGCTTGGCCACGATCACCTCGCCGATGCCGAGCGTGCTGCCGTGCTCATCCTCCAGGAGCTTGTAGTACTCCGGGCGGTACAGGAAGCACACCAGGTCGGCGTCCTGCTCAATGGCGCCGGATTCGCGCAGGTCGCTGAGCATGGGGCGCTTGTCGCCACTGCGTGTTTCCACCGCGCGGCTCAGCTGGCTCAGGGCGATGATGGGCACGTTGAGCTCCTTGGCGATGCTCTTGATGGAGCGCGAAATGGTGCTGATCTCCTGTTCGCGGTTTCCGCCCCGGGTGCCTTCACCGCCGGAGGTCATCAGTTGCAGGTAGTCGATGATGATGAGCTCCACATTGTGCTGGCTCTTCAGCCGGCGGCACTTGGCGCGCAGTTCGAAGATGTTCAGCGCCGGGGTGTCGTCAATGAAGATGGGCGCGTTGGCGAGCCGTGCAATGTGCTGGTGCAGGATGTTGAATTCCTGGTCGTTGAGCTCGCCCTTGCGCAGCTTTTCCGAGCTGATGCCGGACTCGCTGGCGATGAGGCGGGTTACCAGCTGGGTGCTGCTCATTTCCAGGCTGAACACGGCCACGGGGCGTTTGTGCTCCACGGCGATGTTGCGGGCCATGCTGAGCACGAAGGCGGTTTTGCCCATGGCGGGGCGCGCGGCCACAATGATCATGTCGCTGGGCTGCCAGCCGGCGGTGAGCTTGTCCAATTGGGTGAAGCCCGTGGGCACGCCGCTGATGCCGCCGCCTTTGTTCTTGGACTGCTCGATCTGCTCAATGGCGCCCTGGATCAGGTCGCTCATCGGCTCATAGTTGCGCTTGAGGTTGCCGCTGGTGACGGCAAACATTTCCTGCTCGGTGCGGTCCAGCAGCTCAAACACGTCCGTGCCCTCGTCGTAGGCGTCGCGTATGGTGTCCGCGCTGATGCGGATCATTTCGCGCATGATGTGCTTCTGGCTGATGATGCGCGCATGGAACTGCACGTTGGCGCTGCTGGCCACCCGGTTGGTGAGCTGGCTGATGTAGAAGGCCCCGCCCACGAGCTCCAGTTCGGCGCGCTTCTTCAGCTCCTGCGTTACCGTTAGGATGTCTATGGCCTGGTCCGTGCGGAACAGGTGCTGTATGGCGGCGAAAATGCGGCGGTGCGCATCGTTGTAGAAGCTTTCCGGCTGCAGGATGTCGATGGCTTCGTTCACCGCGTTCTTCTCCAGCATCATGGCCCCCAGCACCGCTTGCTCCAGCTCTGGGGCCTGCGGGGGCAGCTTTCCCGCCTCCATGGCGGTTTCCATCAAGGTGGCGGCGGGGCGGCGCTTGCGCTCCATGGTGCGCGTGCCGCCGGGGGAAGAGGATAAATCGTTCATTGAACCAGCCGGCCAGCGTGGTGCCTGCCGAAGGAAGGGGTGCAAAAGTAGCCCCGCTCCACCCCGGAAGATCCTTGCAAGCCCACCATCTTTCCCCCGCGTTTCAACACGTTCCGCACAGGCGATCGTTAACGTTCCACGGAAGCCGCAACCATCGTTACTTTATAGAGGGCATCCCAAAATTGTTTTTGGAAGCGAACTTGCGGGATTTCGCGGCCAGATGAGGCGCGAAGCCGGAGCATAGCCGGTGGCTATGTGAGGATTGAGCAACGAAATATGGCCATGAAAGACCCAAGTGCAGCCCAAAGGATAATTTTGGGATGCCCTCTATGATGCGTTATCAACACGCCCTGCTCCTGCCTGCCTTCTGCGGGGTGTTGCTCTCCGCTTGCCGGAAGGAACCTGCGAACGAAGCGCCGCAGATCACCATCACTTTACCCGCTGAAGGCACCTCGATCACCGTGCCCGATACGTTGATGGTCACGTTGCAGGCATCGGATGACATTGGCTTGTCCCAACTGGCGGTTTCGCTCCTTGACCAAAACCAGGTTCCCGTCGGCATCTCCGCAAGCAGGACGGTCTCGGGCAAAAGCGCAACCGTTACCCTGGCGCTGCCCATCGTTTCCGAGCAGTTGCCCAGCGGCAGCTATACCCTGTATGCCACGGCCTATGATGGCAGCTTAACCGGCAATGACTTCCTGAACGTGCACCTCTCAGCAGTTCCGCTCCGGGTGCGCGCCGTGTTCACCGTGGTTGAAAACGCAGGCAGCACCGTGCTCTACAAAACGGACAGCACAGGCCTCACCACCGCCGTGCAAACCTGGCCCATGGACCTGGGCGGGGCGGCCGTGAGCTCCGCGGCGCAACTGCTCTTTGTGGCGGGCGGTGCCACAGGAAACATGCAGGCCCTTTCACCGGACGGCTTGGGCACGGCCTGGCAATTGCCCAACCAGGGCAGCATCGGCGCGCCGTGGTTCACCAGCGTGGACTTGGCCGGCGACGGCCAGCTGTACGTGGGGCAGGACAACGGCACGCTGCACGGCTTTCTGGCGGAAAATGGCACGGGCACGTGCACCGCAACGCTGCCCGAGCAGTTCCGCGCCACAAGCTCCCTGGTATCCGGCGATCTGCTGATCTGCACCGAACGGCATTTTGTGACGCAGGAGCAGCGCATCGGGATCTATTTCCGCAGCACCGGGGCCTTGCAGCAATCCCAAACGCTGGACCTGGACCCTGTGCGCCTGTTTGATCGTGACGGCCAACACATCTTGATCTTTGGCAACCGCAACGGCCACGGTGTGGTGCAGGACCGCTCCATCATTGGCGGTGGCGGATGGGAACCCTACACTTGGCCCGTTCCGGTAACGGCCGTGGAACACGTGGGCGGCGATCAATGGCTGGTGGCCTTGGCCAACGGCGATCTGCAACGCTTCACGTTCAGCAACGCGGGTTCCCTGGGCATCGGCAACACTCCCGTGCTGAATACACTGGCGATCAATCCGGTCACCGGGCTGGTGTACGGAGGCGGCAACGGGCAGGTGGTGCAGATCAATCCGTCCACGGGTGCAGTTTCCCAAGCGTGGAGCGTTGCCGGGAATGTCCGCAAGGTGCTGCCGCTGCTGAACCGGTGAGCCAGGCTTTCTTCACCACGCCCATCCTAAAGCTTCCACAGGAGACCGGCCATGAACTCCGAAATGGAATAAGCTGGCTCTACGGAACGCTATCCCTTCTGCACCACGCCCATCTTGCAAAACTTGGCGATGCGCTTTTCCACGCGCTTGTCCGGGTCCAGCTTTACCAGCCTGGCAAGTTCCTGCGCCACGGCATCCTTCACCAGTTTACAAGCTCCTTCATGGTTGGCATGGGCACCGCCCAGGGGCTCGGGGATCACACCGTCCACCAGCCCGTTCTTGAACATGTCCGTGGCGGTGAGCTTCAATGCTTCGGCGGCCTGTTCCTTGAAATCCCACGTGCGCCACAGGATGGTGGAGCAGTTTTCGGGTGAGATCACCGAGTACCATGAGTTCTCCATCATCAGCACCTTGTCGCCCACACCGATGCCTAGCGCACCGCCGGAGGCACCTTCGCCGATGATCACGCAGATGATGGGCACTTTCAGCTGGCTCATCTCCAGCAAATTCCTGGCAATGGCCTCGCCCTGTCCGCGCTCCTCCGCCTCCAGGCCCGGATAGGCCCCGGGTGTGTCGATCAGCGTTACCACCGGTTTGTTGAACTTCTCCGCCAGTTTCATCAGTCGCAAGGCCTTGCGGTAGCCCTCCGGGTTGGGCATGCCGAAGTTGCGGTACTGGCGCATCTTGGTGTTCACCCCCTTTTGCTGGCCAATGAACATCACCGTGCGCCCGTCCATCAGGCCGAAGCCGCCCACCATGGCTTTGTCGTCCTTCACCGTGCGGTCGCCGTGCATCTCGATGAAGCTGCCGTCGCTCAAGTAGTTGATGTACTTCAGCGAGTAGGGCCGGTCCGGATGGCGGCTCACCTGCACGCGTTGCCACGCGGTGAGCTTGCCGTAAACCTCCTTTCGGGCGGCATCCAACTTCTTGCCCAGGTCCTTCATGGCCGCACGCACGTCCACTTCGCCTTCGGCGGCCACCTGGTTCAGCTTTTCGATCTGCTCAGCGATGGCCTGGATGGGGCTTTCAAATTCCAAATAAGTCATGGCAATCCGTTGGAAGGAAGGGGCGAAGGTAGCCGCGCGGCCCTTGCGCCGCAACGAGGCCGCCAAGGGGCCTGCCCTCGGGGTTGAAGCCTACCTTGCGGCCCGCCAACACCGTGGACTTCCGCACCGGATGCTGCTCTTCCCCTTCGCCAAGATCAACCTCGGCCTGCAGGTGCTCCGCAAACGGCCCGATGGCTACCATGATATCCGCAGCGTGCTCTTCCCCATCCCCCTGTGCGATGCGCTGGAAGCCGTGGTGGACAACACCCTGCTCCCCGGCGAAGTGAAGTTTGAAAGCAGCGGCCTTCCTGTACCCGGTGATGCCACAGCCAACCTCTGCCTGAAGGCCGTGGAGCTGATCCGCGAACAACGCGAGCTGCCCGGCCTGCGCATGCACTTGCACAAGGCCATCCCCACTGGCGCGGGCCTCGGGGGTGGCAGCAGCGATGGTGCCCACACGTTGCTCCTGCTGAACAAGCTATTGGACCTGCGCCTTGCCGCGGAGGAACTGCATGCCATGGCCTCCCGGCTCGGCAGCGACTGCCCCTTCTTCCTGAGGGAACAACCACAGCTCGCCCAAGGACGCGGCGAGCGCCTAAGCCCGGTTGAAGTGGACCTGAAGAGCCACTGGCTGGTGCTGGTGAACCCTGGCATCCATGTGTCCACGGCGGAAGTGTTCCAAGGCATGCGGCTCACTTCCGCGCACACCGATCTGGAAGAAGTGTTGAAAGCTCCACTTGCTGCATGGCCAAGCACCGTGGTGAACGACATGGAACCTTTTGTCTTCGCCAGGCATCCGGCCATCGCCGCCATCAAGGCTGATTTATTGAAACACGGCGCGGTGTATGCGGCCATGAGCGGGTCGGGCAGCAGCGTGTTCGGTATCTTTAAGGAGCAGCCGCAAACACTTGTGTTCCCAGGTGGGTATCACAGATGGGTGTTTCCCCTGTGAGTGATGCCGTTCGAGGTTCGAAGGGCGTAGTTGTTCGATGTCAGGCGTCAGGCCGTCTTCGCGAGCGAGTCCCCGAGCGAAGCCCACCGTCATTGCGAGCCCGTCATCGGGCGAAGCAATCTTTAATTCTATCCCGCTGAATTAAAGATTGCTTCGGACCTGTTGGATGCACAGGCCCTCGCAATGACGTGTGGGCTTCGGGCTGATTGAGTACACAAGCCATCGCGATGGCGGTAGGCACGGGCTTGCTGCATGAACTCCATCCTGTTCATCCTGTCAAAGAATCATCCTGTCAAAGTACCATCCTGTTCATCCTGTTCATCCTGTCAAAGAACCATCCTGTCCATCCTGTCAAAAAACCATCCTGTTGTCCATCCCCGGTTGGGATCCTTTGCCCCGCTCCCTACTTTGCGGCATCAATCCTGTCGAACATGGACATCACCCGCATCCGCACCAAAGCCGACTACGACGAAGCCTACCGCCTCAGCGTGCAAGACCCCGAAGCCTTCTGGGCCGCACAGGCCGAAACCTTCACCTGGCGCAAGAAGTGGGACAAAGTGCTGGAGTGGGACTTCCACAAACCCGAAGTGAAGTGGTTCATCGGCGGCAAGCTCAACATCACCGAGAACTGCCTGGACCGCCACCTGGAAAAGCGCGGCAACAAGCTCGCGTTGATCTGGGAACCCAACGACCCCAGCGAACGCTTCATCCGCTACACCTACCGCGAACTGCATGAGAAAGTGTGCCAGTACGCCAACGTGCTCAAGCGCAACGGCGCAAAAAAGGGCGACCGCATCTGCATTTACATGCCCATGATCCCCGAGCTCACCATCGCCGTGCTGGCCTGCGCGCGCATCGGCGCCATCCACTCGGTGGTCTTCGCCGGCTTCAGCGCCAAGAGCATCGCCGACCGCATCCAGGACGCCCAATGCAGCATGGTGCTCACCAGCGACGGCCTCCATCGCGGCCACAAACAGATCCCGGTGAAGCGCGTGGTGGACGAGGCCCTGGAAGAATGCCCCAGTGTGAAGAAGGTGATCGTCACTGACCGACTGGGCTGGGCCGTGGACATGCACGAAGGGCGCGACGTGTGGCTGCACGACGAGCTGAAGCATGTGGACAAGCACTGCCCCGCCGAGGAGATGGATGCCGAGGACCCGCTCTTCATCCTCTACACCAGCGGCAGCACCGGCAAGCCCAAGGGCGTGGTGCATACCTGCGGCGGCTACATGGTTTTTTGCGACTACACCTTCCGCAACGTGTTCCAGTACGAGGAAAGCGACATCTACTGGTGTACGGCCGACATCGGCTGGGTCACCGGCCACAGCTACATCATCTACGGGCCGCTCGCCGCCGGGGCCACCACGCTCATGTTCGAGGGCGTGCCCACCTTCCCCGACGCGGGCCGCTTCTGGCAGGTGATCGACAAGCACGGCGTCAACATCTTCTACACCGCGCCCACCGCCATCCGCAGCCTCATGGCCCACGGGCTGGACCACGTGCTGGCCTACTC
>JAFDZY010000426.1 GCA_018266685.1 Bacteroidota bacterium | reverse complement strand
CACGGCATGCTTGAGCGGCACCACCTCCACGCCGGTGGCATGCGACACGTCCAGCGCGGCGATGATGCGCGCGATGCGCTGCAGGTTGTCGCCGTAGTCGGTGATCACCAGTGCGTTGGTGCCCGGGTTGACGTTGATGGTGTTGTTGGGGCTGATCAGCGGGCGCAGCACCGGCACCAGGTTGTTGGCGTTCTCGTGCGTCAGCCGAAAGATCTGCGTCTGGATCTGGCCCCCGCCCTTGACCACGCCGGCCGACACGCTGCCGGCCTGCAGCTTGGCTTCGGCCTCGGGCAGCACCAGCGCCAGGCCGTTTTGCTCGACCAGCGCATAACCCTGGATGCGCAGTTGCGCTGCAAACAGCGCCAGCGCCTGCGCGGGCGACACCGGCACCGTGCTGCTGAGCGTGATGGTGCCCTTGACGCGCGGATCGACCACCACGTTGCGCCCGCTGAGCGTGGCCATGGTGCGCGCCACGGCGTCGATCTCGGCGTCGACGAAGTCCAGCGTGACGCGGCCGCCCGCGGCGGCCTTGGCGCCCTCGGTGCTGGCCGCCGCGCGGGCAGGCGCCGGGCCGGCGGCGTGCGCGCCCGCGGCCAGCGCCAGCAGCAGGCCGGCCAGCAGGGGGTGCAGCGAAAATCGAGCGGTGGAGCGGGCCATGGGCGGGGCGGTTCGGTGAGCAGGGGGCACTGTAGCAAATGGGGTCAGCTGACGCGTTCAGCTGAAGGACAGGATCGCGCGGTCGCCTTCGCGCCGGCCCAGGATGTTGAGCAGGTTGGCCAGCTGCCCCTGCAGGCCGGGCGCGGCGCTGGCCTCGCCCTGAAAGCTCAGGCGCTGGCCGACCCAGCGGCCGCTGCCGGACAGGTGCAGGCCGCCGTCCAGCGTCGACAGGTTGACGCCGATGTCGCTGCCGCCGCGCAGCACCAGCTGGTACGAGCCCATGGGCCGCAGCGTGGACAGGCGCGAGGACAGCGCGCGCGCCGTCAGCGTGGCGCCGCCGTCCAGCTGCAGCCGGCCGGCCAGCCAGCGGGCCACCAGGCCCTGCGTGACCAGGTCGAGTTCGCCCTCGGGCGCGATGGTGTTGAAGGGCGTGCCCAGGCCCGCCAGCACGGCGGCCGGCCAGTGCGAGGCGCCGTCGGCCACCTGCAGCTGCACGCCGCCCCAGCGCGGGCTGACGCGCAGCAGCAGGCCTTCGGGGGCCGTGCAGCAGTCCAGCGTCAGGCGCGCCTGCGCGCCGCTCCAGGTGGGAGACAGGCGCCAGTGAAGCTGGCCGGGCAGGGCGGCGCGGTCGCGGCTGTCGGCGCCGCCGGCCAGCGCCAGCCGGGCCGAGCCGGCCCACACGCGCCCGCTGGGCTCCAGCAGCTGCAGATGGCCGCTGCTGGCCCGGGCCACGGCGGCGGCCAGCCAGCGCGCCGGCGCGGCCACGGTGATCGTCAGCAGCAGGCCCAGCACGGCGCCCAGCGCGGCCCAGCGCCAGGCCATGGCGGGGCGCGGCGCGCGGCCTTGCGTCACCGATGAACCTCCGTGCTTCGCACGGCGGTGCGAGCCCCCTTCGCAGCGGCCGGGCGGGGGCTCATGAAGGCAGGCTGAGCGACAGCGTGCCGCTCCAGTGCACGGCGGCGCCGGGCGCGGTGTCGCCGCTGCGCGTCAGGCGGGCGTCCAGCGGCACGGCGCGCGCACTGGCGCGCACGTCGGCCAGCCAGTCGGCCAGGTCTTGCGCCGACGCCTGCGTGAGCGTGACTTGCGCGCGCTCGCCGGCCAGGCTGAGCTGGGCGGTGTTGCCCAAGCGCTGGCGCGTGGCGGTCTCCAGCGCGGCGACGGCGGTGTCGCGCGCCAGGCGCGGCTGCGCCTTCAGCGCCTCGGCCTCGCGCTGCCAGCGCTGCATCTGCTGGGCCTGGGCCTGCAGCTCGGCGCGCTGGGCGGGCGCGGCGCGCAGCGTGGCCAGCGCCGGCGCCAGCGCCAGCCACCACAGCAGCGCCAGGCCGAGCACGGCGGCGGCCAGCGCGAGGCCACGGCGCTCGCGCGGCTGCAGGGCGGCCCAGGCGGCGGCCAGGCGGGCGGCGGGCTGGTCGGGCTTCGTGTCGCTCATGGCGCGGCCCCTTCGCGCAGCACGGCGCCTTGCGCGTCGGTGTCCAGCCGGTAGCCCAGCGGGCGCAGCTGGCGGCGCGCCTGCTCCAGCGCGCTGGCCGACAACTGCACGCCGCGCACGCGCAGCTCGCCCGGCGCGTATTCGAAGGCGGCGGGCACGGCGTCGGCGCCCGCGTGCTGCGCCCAGGCGCCCAGCATGGGGCCCAGGTCGCGCGGCGAGGCGGCGCCGGTGTCGCGCCGCAGGCTGGCCAGCTCGCGCGCCATCTGCACCGGCGCGTCGACCACCACCTTGACCTGCGGGAAGCTCTGCGTCAGCGCGGCGTCGATCTGCGTGCGGCGCGCGGCCAGCTCGCCACGGGTCTGCCACGCGGCGACGTTTAGGCCCACGATCTGCACCAGCAGCAGCAGCCCCAGGCCCCAGCGCGCCGCGCGCCAGGCGGGCGCGTGCCAGAACGTGCGCCAGGCGGCCCCCGCCTGGCGCGAGGCACGCGCGGCGCCGGTGCGCGCCAGCTCGCCCTGCGCCAAATCCCAGCGCGTGGCGCTGGCCTGCAGCAGGCGCTGGGCCGGGATTTGCAACGTGGGCGGGCGGCCCGCCACCTGCTCGGCCAGGGCGGCCACGGCCGGCTCGGCCTGCACCTGGGCCGTGGCCAGCGCGTCGCCCCCGCGCGCCTGCAGCAGCGCCAGCGTGCCGGCGCTCCAGGGCAGGGCCTGGGCGCCGCCGTCGGGGCCACCGGCGACCAGCAGTTGCGCGCGCTCGGGCTCGCCGATGAAGTCGAGCTGCAGCGCGCCCGGCTCGGGGCTGCGCTCGGGCACGATGCGCGCCACCGGCCGGCCGGCGGCGTCCAGCGCACGCAGGTGCGCGAGCAGACCGTCGCGCCGGCACACGGCGACCCAGGTTTGGCCGCCGGCGCCGGCGTCGGGGCCGAGCGCGAAGTGCAGTTGCTCGGGCTCGTCCAGCAGCTGGTCTTCGAGCAGGCCGACCAGGGTGGCGCGCAGCCGCGGCGAGCGCGGGCCCACGCCGCGCGGCAGCTGCACGCGGTGCCAGGACAGCT
>JAFDZY010000425.1 GCA_018266685.1 Bacteroidota bacterium | reverse complement strand
CTGGAGAAGCATGTTCAGCGAAACCGTTCAAGTGGATCCCTCAACTCGCGCGAGCGTCCACGCTCGTACGGTCATGATTCGGACGAATGTAATGGGCACGAGCGTGGACGCTCGCGCCAATGAAGAGAATCAGATGCACACGCGAGCATCAGTGCTCGTCATCGTCATGAAGATTCGATCGTACGACTGAGAACGTGGGCCAAATGGGGGTTGCGTCTTATCCTTTCCGTTGACCCTTTCTCCACTAACCCGATCGCAAGGAGCAATTCGGCATAGATCAGGATGCGGAGCAGTACGTTGTAGTTCACCACATTTTCACTGGACACGGTGTTCTCACTATTCACCTCGGCGCCATGCACGATGTTATTCCTTGCCTGGACCATCCTGTTGATATGCTCGCGTACTGCCTCATTGTTGCGCTCATTCGCAAGGCCGAACCTTGCAAATGACTGCTTCAACCGCTTTCTCAGCGATCCTTCGTTGGCATACTGGAGCACTCGTTTGATGAATGTGCGCTGAGCGCCTTCAAGTTCCTGGAGGATCTTCGTGCGCAACGCCTCATACTCCTCCTCAGGGAGTTCTTTCATCTCATGCAATACCCGGTTGATCGATTCGTAGCTGAAGGTGTAGTCCGCGAACTTCTGGAATGCATGCCGGCCCTTGCTGAAATATGCCTCATGGTAGAATAGAATGCCCGGCTTGATCTTCGGGTATAGATCAACCCATCGGTCTATGGCATCCTGGATCTTCACCTCAAGGTCTTCATAGGGAAAAGGCATGTGGCGCCGGTTCACATCCGGCCTGGTCGGCGGATCATAGCCAAGTGGGAAGTAGAGGTCGAACCGCCTTGTTTCATCACCGGCATCACCTTCCAGGTAGACGCTGGCCTCCTCTACGGCCACAGGGGCCACGACCCAAACGCTGAGAAGATCTCTCAACATAAGCATGTCTTCCACGACCTGCTCCACCGAGGCAAGTTCTTTGTAGTCCACGTTGATGAACGGTTCTTCCTTGAACCGCTCCAAGAAATCAGGGGAGCGAGAAATTGGTACGACCGTTCGATGCCAAATGCTCATGGAGAAGCGATCACCCCGATAGATCTCGATCTTTCCAGGATGGGTGTGGCTGACACGGAAATTGCCCTGGGTGTTTTCGTCCACATGGACCCCGCTTATGTTCAGCCATGCTTTCAGATAAGACAAGCGGAATGCAGTACTCTTGACGCAAGGCTGAGATGGATCAAAAGGCTCCAACCCTACCAACAATCGAGCACCCCAGAATTTACCTTCCGGAAAGCCGGGGATACTGGTACTCTCATGTCCCTTGCAGTTGAGCAGTGTCAAGTGCTTTCCGGATGTTGAACATCCATGAATGCAATCCCAACGTTGCTCATCTACCTGCCATCCTGATTTCTTGACAAAGGAATCTATCGTTGATAGTTGCACACCCTGGATGGGGTCGAAATCCACCTGACCGCATACTTTCCTCGTGTCGGCCCCTGGAGGCTTGAAATAACCCTTGAACGGCTTGTCCAACTTCATTGTGCGACTTGCTGAATCCCTACACCCCCGCCCACTTCCCGTTCCAACTCCTCGCCCTGCCCACCGCTGCCAGCGTGTGCAGCAGGCGTTCCATTTCCTCCAAGCGCTTCTTGGTGGCCTTGCCTTGGAACTGCGCGGCAATCTCCTCCAAGGTGCATAGCGCTTCCAATTCTTCCAAGGCTTCGGTAAGGGCGGCGGCTTGCGCGGGCAGCTCGCTGGGCCATGCTTTGGTGGACACGGTGGACACGTTGGCGCTCGCTGCGCTCACCGTGTCTACCGGGAGGGTGGCTTGCTTGCCGCTGGGGGGCTTGGTGCCTTGCGGGTTCTGATATGCGGGCCGCAGCCAGCGCACCTGGCCGTTGGCTTCCTCGGCGGCGCGTTCGGCATTCAGCGCCACGAGGCGCGAGAGGATCTCGTCGGTGGGGAGCCGGGATTCCGGGTCAGGCCCGGAATGACGGAGACCTGACCAGCCGTAGGCTTCGGCCACGGCGGTATCCAGCTCATCATGCAGTTGCTTCAGGATGCCCACCAGCCCTTGCTCGTAGATCTTCTTCTCCTTGGCAGATAGCGGCGCAGCCTCTTGCCCTTGCACCCTCGCACCCTCCACCTCTTTCACGCGCTCCAACACGTTGTACATGCCGGTCATCGTCAGCTCGGGGTGCAGGGCCTGCTGGCGCTTGCGGTGCGCATCCAGTTGCTCGCCCAAGGCGCGGATCTTCTCCTGTTGCACGGGCGTGCAGGCCGGGAAGGGGAAAGTCTCGAAGCAGCGCGTCTTGTTGTAGCGGGGACGATCTTCCAACGTGCCACCTGTCGCAAGCGCCCAGGTGACATGGATGTTGCTGCTCAACACACCGAGGTAATAGGCATCATCAAGGGCGAACGTGACCAAACTGCTGTCAGGTACATCATCAATGGGAAGAAAGCCAAAGAACCGATGCTTGGATGTTTCGAGAGTTACAATGTACCGGCTCATGCCATGAACCGCTCTCCTGAACTGTTCGCGGGGATGACCAATGATCCACCAATCACGTCGAAAAATCGCGTTGCGGTTCTGCTCGCGTTCGGGCTTGACGGTTGTCAACAGATGCTGAAAGACCTCCGGAAATTGGTCCTTCACCTGTTCAGCGTCGGTACCAAACAAGTCGATCACGTAAATGCCCCTTCGGGTTTGGGAAAAATCCCGCCCGTTGATGTACGGACGAATGTGCTGATCCAACTCCGGTACCTTCCCTAAACCGAGCTGCCGTGCAACATCAGCATCTACCTGGAATCCTGCACCAATAGTCTTCATTCCAACGGAACATACATTCCCATTTGAAAGAAGCTCATGAATTGAGGTCAGATCAGATCCAATGGTCAAATCTGCATTGATCACTCCTACCTGCACTTCGGTCTTACGAACAAGGTCATCATTGCCATCACCACTCTCCCGCGCCTCCTGAACAACTTTCATCAATAGACCAATTCCCTTACCTCTTGCGCACACGGTCATGGCAATCCGGACTGCGGCCCCATCTGCACTATCCACCCATGGGTGGTCCGGAACAGCAAACACGAAATGAACAGGGTCTTTCGCTTCTAAATGAGGTTCCACAGCACGCCTTACGTAAGCTTGTTTCAAACTGTTGGTAGTGATCAACCCGAACCGTTTTGCCTTACCTGCGCGCACAAGTTCAGCAGAATGATGCCACCATCTCATCACGAAGTCTGTAGCCTGTGGCACATCCGGCCATGCAGCCTGCAAGCCATCGACATATTCATCCCCGAGCGTTTCGCGCATTCGTTTTGACCCAATGAACGGCGGGTTCCCCACGATGTAATCGGCCTGCGGCCACTGGGCGGGGCGCGGGTTGGTGTAGGTGTACACGGGTTCGCGGGCTTCGGGGTCGGGCACGGGTTCGCCTGTAACGGGGTGCGGCTTGGTGGTGCGTCCGTCCCAGCGGGTAACCACGTTGCCGTGGGCATCGCGCTGCTCGTGTTTGCTGTCATACGCCAGCACGGCATCGCGGTTCTCGATGTTGTGCAGGTCCTTGATGATGGGCTCGGGCAGGTTGTGCAGGTGGCCCTGGGTGCGCAGCTGCCACTGGAGAAAACCGATCCACAGCACCTGCTCGGCAATGGCCGCGGCGCGCGGGTTCAGCTCGATGCCGAAGAAGTTGGCGGGGCTGATGGTGTGGGTGTTGTACTCCAGCTTGTAGGGCTGGCCCAGCTCGGCCAGGGTGTTCAGCACTTCGCCTTCCAAGCGCTTGAGCAGTTCCAGCGTTACGTACAGGAAGTTGCCGCTGCCGCAGGCGGGGTCCAGCACGCGGATGTGGCCCAGCTCGTAGAGGAACTGTTCCACGGCGGCGATGGCCTTCTTGGGCTGGCCCTGCTCGGCCAGTTGCAAGGCGGCCACCTGCACGCCTTTCCATTGGGCGCGCAGCGGTTCGATCACGGTGGGGTTCACCAAGCGCTCCACGTAGGCGCGGGGCGTGTAGTGCGCGCCCAGCTTGTGGCGTTCGCGCGGGTCCAGGGCGCGTTCCAGCAAGGTGCCGAAGATGGCGGGTTCCACATCCTTCCAGTTGGCGGTGCTGGCCTCCAGCAGCAGTTGCACCTGGTCCTTGGTCAGGTGGATGGCATCGGCGTGGGCGAAGAGGCCGCCATTGAAGCGCGGCAGCTTTTTGCGCAGGATGGGGCTGAGGCCGCCGGTGTTCATGGTGGCCCAGAGGTTCTCCAGCATGTCCTTGAAGAGGCCGGGCTCGTCCTTCAATTCGCCCAGCAGCTTGGTGAAGGAGCCGAAGGGCAGCAGGTCCACATCCTCGGCGAACATGGTGAAGAGGCTGCGCATGAGGAAGGCGGCCACGGCCTCGGGCGGGTGCTTGCCTTCCAGCGAGCGGGCCAGCTTGGCGAGGCTGTCGGCGATCTCGCGGGTCACCTTGGCGCTGCGGCGGCCGGGGTCCAGCGAAAGGGGATCGGTCCAGATGGCGCGCAGGGTGGCGCGGGTGGCTTCGGCCAGCAGGCCCTTCAGCGGTATGCGGTAGCTGGCGGGGTCCGGGAAGGGCAGGTACTCGCCGCCCGTGCGGGTCCAATCGGTGTAGAGGCTGATGCTGTGGCCCACGTCCACCACCACCACAAAGGGCGGGCGGCCGTGGGGCACCTCTTCCTTGGGCAAGGCGCGCGCGTAGCGTTGGGCCTGCGCATGGGCCTTGAGCATGGCGGTGTCGAAGCCTTTGGTGCCGTGCTTGCCGTGGCCGGTCTTCAGCTGCTTCCTCGCGGCCTTGCCGGCAGCGCTCAGGGGCGCGGCCACATCCGCGTCCGCCACGCCCTGTTTGCACTCCAGCACGAAATGCCCGCGCTTGTACAGGTCGATGAAGTTGGTGGTGCCGGAGCCGCTGGGAATAGCCTTCTCGAAGCAGTAGGCGTTCAGCGTTTCATCAGGGCCGCTGGGTCGGGGGCGCTCCAGGTCGAGGATGTCGCATAGTTCGGCCAGGAAGAGCTGTGCGTTGGCGCGTTCGGCGGCGCCGCTGAGCTGCCACTTGGTGATGAAGGCCTGGATCTGTGCCGGGGTGGATGACATGGGCGGGTGAAAGATGCGAAGGAGCGGCGGAATGGGCGAAGGCACCCCGTTAGCGCGGATGCTCTACGAAGTGTCGGCCAGGATCCGAAATCCGTGCCGTTGTCCGCTCAACCCGCGTAAGCGTCCACGCTCGCACGTTCATGATCGGACGTCTGTAAAGGTCATGAGCGTGAACGCTCACGCCAGCGAAAAGCCCGTCCACCGGCTCAGCCATGGCCGATCACTTTCAGCAAGCCTTCCCGTTCAAGCGATCCGTTGCGCCCACGTATCGTCAATATCGGATGCGGGCTACTATTAGCTCCCCATCACTCT
>JAFDZY010000424.1 GCA_018266685.1 Bacteroidota bacterium | reverse complement strand
TCCTCCAGCAAGGGCAGGTGGTCCGGCCTCAATTTCTTCGCATGCTTCACCAACAGGTCCACCGCCGCGTAGTGCAGTTCGCGTTCCGGCTGCGCAAAGGCGGAACGTGCGATGCCGGGCAGCTCTTCGATGGCCGGCATGCCGTGCAGCGCCAGATGGGCCTGCTGCAAGGCCCGCCGCTCCGGCGCTTTGATGCCGAAGAAGGGGAACCGGTCCTTCATGTAGGCGCGCATGGCGGCGGCATTGGCCGGGTTGGCGTGGCGCCGGAAATCGGCTTCCAACGGAGCGAGGAAGGGGTGCATGGGACGAAGGTCGGTGTTCCGCTATCGGCAATTGGTAAACAATAGGCAGCTGTTCCATCCAACATTCTTCTTCGATTTGTTTTTTACTCAATACGCTGCGTATTTTTACTCATCGTACTGAGTACTTTTGCATCATGGCCTACATCCGTCCCCAGCATGCCGTGCTGCTGAAACGCCTTTCCGGCCCCCGCTACTTCATCCAAGTTGTGGCCGGTCCGAGGCAGGTCGGCAAGAGTACTTTGGTGCATCAGGTACTGAAGGACCTCGGACTGGAGGCCCATACGGTCAGCGCCGATGACCCGGAAGCACAGAGCACGGCATGGATCGCCCGGGAATGGGACATGGCAAGGATCCTGGCCCAACGTAACAAGCGCAAAGGCGCGGTGCTGGTGATCGACGAGGTGCAAAAGGTGCCGCGGTGGAGCGATGTCGTGAAGGCGCGTTGGGACGAGGATTCACGCAAGGGCATCAAATTGAAGGTGGTTCTGCTCGGTTCATCCCCCCTGTTGATGCAGCAGGGCCTTCAGGAGAGCATGGCCGGGCGCTTCGAGCTGGTGCGCATGCAGCAATGGTCGTTCGCTGAAATGCAGGAAGCCTTCGGCTGGGACCTCGACCGCTACGTGTTTCATGGCGGTTACCCCGGTGCGGCAAGGCTCATCCGGGACCTGCCGCGGTGGCGTTCCTACATGCGCGACACCCTGATCGAGACCAGCATAGCGCGCGACGTGTTGCAAATGACCCGCGTGGACAAACCCGCCCTGTTGCGGAGATTGTTCGAGCTGGGATGCAACTACAGCGGCCAGGAACTGAGCTACACAAAAATGCTCGGGCAATTGCAGGATGCAGGCAATACCACGACGTTGAGCTGGTACGGGGAGCTTACCAGCCAGGTGGGGCTGCTCACGCCCATGCAGAAGTACGCCGGCCAGCAAGTGCGCAGGCGCGCCAGCAGCCCCAAATGGATGGTGCATGACACGGGCTTGATGACCGCTCCCATGGGCATTTCCTTGGCGATGGCCAAGAAAGATCCCGCCCTGTGGGGCCGTATCGTGGAGAGCGCCGTGGGCGCCCACTTGCTGCGCGGTGCCCGCGAGCAGGGCTATGAGGTATACTACTGGCGGGACGGCACGCATGAGGTGGACTTCGTGGTACAGCGCGGCCGCAAGCTCACCGCCATTGAGGTGAAGAGCGCGCGGATACCCTCAGCCCTTCCCGGAATGTCTGCCTTCCATGAGGCGTTCAAGCCCGCGCGGTCACTGCTGATCGGGGAGGGGGGCATCGACCTGGCCGGATTCCTGCTGAAGCCCGCATCCGTGGTATTGGCATAACTCCACCGTTCATTTTACTCAATGCACTGAGTACATTTGCTCAATACATTGAGTAATTATCATCACTGGCCGGACATCCCAGGTCCGTTCTTGACCCGCAACCAGTCCGTGCGCTCAAACCGACTCCACCCGCTCCCGGAACTCATGCCGCCCCGGACCGCCCATGGGGTCCTTCTGGAAGCTGTATTTCGGAAAGGCCTTGCTGTGCAGGTACAGTGCCAGCGCACCGATGGCCACGGCGAGGATGCCGCCTGCTTCGCCCATGCTGAGGACGCTGCCTTCCGTCAACCTGGACAGTGAACGGAACACACCGGCTGCACCAAGGATGTTCATCCAGCCCACCCATTGGAAGTGCTGGCCATCCCAATTGTAGAGTGCATAAGCCATGAAGAGCGTGGCGAAGGGCACCAGGCCGATCAGGCGCCAGGCATGTTCCATGTCGATCGTCCGATGGCCGAACGCGGTCCAGATCCGCAGTGCAGCGCTGATCACCACCAACGCGAGCAGTATTTGGTGCAGCGCCTTGTAACGCTCCTTCGCCGCGCGTGAAGGCCGGTGCCGCAGCAGTTCAGCGATCTTCTTGGGCTTCACTTCCGGGTGCTGCAACACCAACTGGTCGAAAGCCTGCTGGTGGGAATACCCCACATCCAGCAGCTCCTCCACTTCCTGTTTCAGGTTTGGTTTACCTCCTGCCATGGCACAACGAAGATCTACCGAACGGGCCTTCAAAACGCTCCACCGGTGGAGATTTGAAGCCGTCCATCCCTGCCTACCGTGTACAGGTGCCAGTCACCGACGACAGGCCGCATCAACCGGGCCCTCAGCGGAACACGAATCCATTGGGGATCCGGCCAACCAGAAAATCCATGATGACCGCTCCGTCCTGGGCATAGCGGTATACCCGGCCGCGCTGTGCATAATCAATGGCATCCGCCACGTAAACGTTGCCACCAGAAGGATCCACGCCCAAGCCATAGAGGTTGCGACCATCTGCCGGGATAAATGCCGATCCGGGAAAACTAACGCCGGTGATGGCCATCCGGTATACGCTACCGTTGAGCAGGTACAAGGTGTCCCCTGTCCCGTTGGTCCGCAATCGCCATGGCCCGGCCGGTGTGCCGGGAACCGGGATCACTGCTTCCACGTCCGCCGTTTGGGGATCGATGCGGTAAAGTGCTGCCGGCGTGCCGCTTCCTCCCGTGCATGCCACCCATACTTTCCCGTTGGCATCCGCGGCAAGGGTGCCGCCGCCACGGCTCACGGCCACGCTATCTGCAATAGCATCCATGGCCGTGTCGACTACATACACGTACGGCTTGCTTTCGTTTGTGATGAACGCCCGGCCACCCGCCAGCGCCATTTCCTGCGTCACTCCCGCACAGGGAATTTCACCGGTGATGGTGTTCGTGGCCAGGTCCACTACACGAAGCTTGTTGCCCGCCATTTCCGAGACATAAGCCTTGGTGCTGCCCACCGGCAGGAAGTAACGCGGCGAACTGAAGCCCGTGATGGTGGACGAGGCCACGAACGAAGTCGGGGCCACTACCACCACCTTGGCCGAGTTGTTCACTACGATGTATCCCTTGCCATGGTGCAGTACCATGGATTGGCACACATCGCCCAGGCCCGTGCCGTTGGCCGGTCCGTACAAGTCTTCCACTGAGGAACCCGAAGCGGGATCGAACCAGCTCACCGAACCATTGCCCCACTGGAAGTTGCCCTCATTGGTGATGTACACCCCGTGGTTTCCCGCCGTGGCGGATGTTTCAACCGGTTGGTCCGGCTTGTCCTTGCGGCAGGCGGGCAATACCATCAGCAGCAGTGCCGCAAGCAACGCCCCATGGAACTTGAAGGAAGGATGCACCTTGGTCATGGCTGATCTTCTTTGATGGAGTTGAGCCGATGGAACTGCACTTGCAGGCCCACTTGGAAATTCCGCAAGGGCATGGGGCGGTCCTGCATCACCTGGTAGCTGGCATCAAGCAGGTTGAAGCCTTGCACAATGAGGCTCGCACTGTATTTCGCCCCGGCATTGATCCGGTAGGAAATGGAGGCATCCACCAAGGTGTAGGGCTCCAGAAAGGTGCGGTTGTCCGTGCTGGTGTAGCGGTATCCCGTATAGTTCGCGCCAACGGCAACAAACAGACCCTTATGCCCCACGGAAACCTTGCCATGTCCGCTGTACATGGGTACGTAGATCAACTGTTTGCCTACCGAGGCATCGTTCACCACCTTCGCTTGTTGGTTGGTGGAGACCACGTAGTTCGTCATCCCGTCCAACCGTACGGTGGTGTTGTGGCAGCGCCATCCGATCCCGCCGCGCAACTCCAGGCCCCGGCTCCATACGTTCATCAGGTTCTCCGGGCTCCAGTACGCACCCTTCGGCAACCAGATGATCCAGTTGTCCATGGTGCGTTGGAACACGGTGGCTTCCGCACTTGCTTTCACGCGCCGCGAAAATTTCCATTGCCCCGCAAGACCGCCCTCACCGCTGCATCCGCTTTCCGGCTGCAGGTCCGGATTCCCGCCTGGTATCCAGTAAAGGTCATTGAACGTGGGCAGCCGGTAAACTCTGGAAACATTCGCCTTTGCCGTCAGCCACTTCACAAGGCGGTACTCACTGCCCAATGACCACATGAAGGGCACCGTTTCCGCGGCAACCACTTCCTGGCGCACGGAGAGTGAAGTGGTGGAGCGGCGGTTCCGCGTGGTGAACCGGTAGGAGGCGAACAACGCCGTGCGGTTCTGCTTCTGCCGGTTCGGAAAGCCGTCGGAAAGCGCCTGCGCAAACGTGTTGTTGATGCCGGCGTTGATCCGCTGCCGATCATTGTTCAACTTGATCCGCACTTCTGCTTCCGCGATCAACGTCCCCGTTCGGCTGTTTGCTGCGCTGTCGTCTTCCGACCCCTGCCATGCCAGCCGATCATCAAACCAGGCAGCGCGCACGTAGCTGTTCATCCGATCGCCCAACCGTTGCCATTCTGCCGTGGCACGCGTGCTTTCGTCGTTTTGCTTAGCTGTGCTGCTTCCTTGCAGGATGGTGGGAGGTACATGGCGATCGTTGGCCTGGTACCACAACCCCAGATCAATGCGCTGCCGTTTGTTTATGCGGAAGTAGTTCTCCGCCACCACGCCGTGCTGCGCCAACCCGGCATTGCGCTGCCGCTGCTCCGCTGCTCCCGCTTCTCCCAATGGCCGGAACCTGAAATCATTCCGCGCAGTGGCGTTGAACAGGCGCACGGTAGAGCTCCATTTCGGCTTGCCAACTGCAATACCTACGTGCTGCCGCATATCACTGAAACTGCCAAAGGAGCCGCCCGCATCCACCGTGAGCCCGCCATTGAAGTGGGGAACGTTGTCGAGCATCACCGCGCCGCCCACGGCCCCGCTGCCCCATAGTGCACTGCTGCCGCCATACATGATCCCGATGTTGTCGGCTATGCCCACCGGAACTAAGGAAAGGTCGATCTGCCCGTTCATCGGGCTGCCGATGTTGAAGCCGTTCCAGAGCACCGCCGTGTGCGCCGCGCCTGCACCCCGGAACGATGATGTGGCCAGGCTGCCCGGACCATAGTTCTTGATGAAAAGCGGGCCTTCATGCCCCAGCAGCGTGCCGAGGTCCGCCAAGCGGAAGCGCGCCATGGCCGTGCTGTCGATGGCCTGCACTTTCAGGCCCGCAGCAAAATCAGACCGCTGCGGCGCGGTGACCACCACACTGTTCAAAGCAATGGTGTCCGGCAACTGCTGGGCATGCGCACTTTGCCCGACAAGCAGGACGACCAACAGTGTTGACAGGCAGTTGCGCATGGCGAAGTGGAAAGAAGCACGCCAAAGCGTACCTCTTCCTTTGCATTACTGGACCATCACCGTGCGCTTGGCGCTTCCCACCTGTAGCACATACAAGCCCGGCGCCAGCGTGCTTACATCAATGGTGCTGGCCATGCCGTTCATCCGGCCTTGAAACACGCGGCTTCCGGTGATGGTGTACAACGCCATCGGCTGTTGCCCATGCATCGCAGTGGACACGTTCAGCACGTCCGTGGCAGGCAGCGGCCACACGTGTACCTGCGGTGCGGCGCTTTCGGCAATGCCGGTGGTGTTCAACGCGGCCACAGGCGTGCCGGGCCGGACCGCAGGGTTGAAATCAGTGTAGGAGCAGCCGAAGAAATCGCCATTGGCCAACTCCGTGCCAATGCCCAAATTGGTGGCCCAGTCGCCCAGGTTCGTTGCGCTCCAAGTGCTCCAGTAGTTCGGGCTTCCGCCTATCCCGGCAAAGTCGCCGTAAGTCACATCACCCAGGAACCCGCCTGTGGTGACCACCGCAAACTGGGGATCGGCGGCTGCGATGTCGTTCAGCATCGTTTCCGCCGTTACCGCACCGGAATGGAGGTAGCCCCACGCAAAGGAGGAGGCACCACTGCCATCCTGGAAGTCCACCACGAGAATGGTGGTGTCGGTGCCAGCACCCACCCAGAAGGCCACATCATCTGCCGTAAAGCCGTAGGGATCGTATGCCGCAACAGGTTCCGTGGGGGCCAGCGCGGGATTGAAATCAGTATAGGAGCAGCCGAACCATTGGCCGTTGCCCAACTCCGTGGCCAGCCCCAGGTTGGACACCATGCCCGCCACATTCGGACCATCCCACGTGGACCAGTAGTTGGGCGAGCCGCCGATGCCGGCATGGCTGCCGTAGGTAATGCTGTTCAGGAAACCGCTGGTGATCTCCACCGAAAGGTTGGGATCGGCGGCGGCAATGGCATTCACCATGTCCTCGCCGGTGCCACTGTCGTGCAGCCAGCCCCATGCGTAGCTGGCATCATCGGTGCCGTCCTGGAAATCAATCACCAGCACCGAGCTGTCAGGGCCGGTGCCGATCCAGTACTGCACCTGGTCCATGGTGAAGGTTTGGGCCTGCAAGGGCGCGGCGGCCAGCAAGGCAAAAGCGGAAACAGTGCGTAGAAGGGTCTTCATCCTTTTTTGTTGGTTGTTGAATTCGCTGTTCGTTCCAAACAGCTTTCAGGATGAAGGGGCCAAAAGCGCAGCGGATGCGCCACGGGCCTGCTTTTCTCCTGAAAGCAAACACTCGATGCGCTGGTGACAGGTCTTCTGGCTCGCCCTCTCCCCGGCGCCTTCCCATCCTCCTTGCGGCGGACAGTGGCGGTGTGCCGGATCGGTTCACAGGCTCACAGCTTCAGGAAAAGCCCAGGATTCACACCTGGTTCCCTTTTCACCCCGGTTGTTAAGACGGGGATCATCAGCGCGACAAATGTAGGGGTGCGCCCGGACAGAAAACTGCGATTGATCAGGTCTTGCACTCCTTCAGCGGGCGGAAGGCTTCGTGCAATGGCCTGGCGTCCGCCCGGGGCTTTGGGGGCAAGGCGGCCCGCTTGGAGCCAATGCCGCTTGTGCGCGTCTACTATTAAAAGCCGGCCCGTTGTGCGGTGAGTTCAACAATGTGTTCGCCTCGCTGTTCGACCAAAGCGAGAACCATGAGCGCATCGTGCGCACGTTCGCCCGCATGCGCAAAGGCATGACCCGTGACCAGGTGGCCCGCCAGAGCGTGGTGCGCACCGGAGGCACACTTTCCAAGACCCTTGAGGAACTCGAAGCCTCGGGCTTCATCCAGCGGTATGCGCCATGGTCCGGCACTAAGGACCCGCTCTACCGGCTCAGCGATGAGCTCTCGCTCTTTCACCTGAAGTTCATCGCGGAAAGCCGCCCAACGAAAGGTGCTTACTGGGCCAAGCTGCAGCACAAGCCATCCAACCGCGCCTGGTCGGGATTCACCTTCGAGACAATCTGCCTGAAGCACGTGGACCAGATCAAGCAGGAGCTTGGCATCACCGGCATCCACAGCGCGGAGGGATCATGGTTCTCCAAGGGGAGCCCAGGCGCACAAGTGGACCTCTTGATCGACCGCGACGACAACGTGGTGAACCTCTGCGAAATGAAGTTCTCGCAGGGTACCTTCACCATTGACGCACAATACGCCCGGGAGCTCACCAATAAGATGCGCTTGTTCCGGAGGGAGACGCGATCAAGAAAGAGCATTCTCCTCACTTTTATCACAACATATGGTATTGCCGGCAACGCCCTCGCGACCCAATTGGTGCAGAACGACCTGACCATGGACTGCCTGTTCCATGAATTGTAAGTAGCCAAATGTGCCATGGATGAGGCACATTTGGCTACTTATAATAGCACCTTTCCGCAACCGGCACGCCTTACTTCAACTGCGATTCCACCCGCATCCGGTTGTCGTCCGGGTGCCGGTCGAAGAAGAGGTGGTCGGGGTCGATGACCACGGCAGAAGGCTTGCCCGCCACGTGGAAGGTGAACTTATTCTCGCCGGTGTGCAGCTGCACGCGCTCCTGCACCAGGGGCACATCGTTCAGGTCTTTGTCCTTGCCGAAGCTCGGCCATCGCTCCACGCAGAGGTCCATCCAGTCGTTCATCTCCACGGAGGTGCCCTTGCCCAGCGAATCTGCGTGCTCCTTCTCGGCGGTGAGCTTCATGGTCACGGTCCAGGTGCTGTCGGCGTTCATGCTGCCCTTGGCTTCGATCACCTTGTTGTCATACAGCGTGATGTACTTGATGCCGTCCTCCAGCAGGTACTTCAGGCTGTCGGGCGTTTCCTTGTTCACGGCGCGGTACCATTCAAGCGAGGTGGGCCAAGGTGGATCGGCATAGCCGAAGCTGTCCACCAGCGAACGGTAGGCCTTGTTCACCGTGTCCTCTCCGAGGAAGGAACGCAGCCCGTACAGCACCACGCTGGCCTTGTTGTAGTGGATGTAGCCCTGGTTCTCCACGGTGAGCAGGGGTGTTTCGCCCAGCGCCTCGGAGCCGCGCGCGTTCTGGTACTTGTCGCCTTCATACTTCAGGAACTTGCGCATGTGGTCCTTGCCGTACTCCTTCTCCATCACCATCAGGGCGGAGTACTGGGCCATGCTCTCACTGAGCAGCGTAGCGCCCTGCATGCGGGCACCGATCACCTGGTGCGCCCACCACTGGTGGCCCGTTTCGTGCGCTACTACATAGAACACCATGTCGATGTCCTCCTTCTTGGTGAGGTCGGTGATGAAGCCGATGCCCTCGCTGTAGGGCATGGTGCCGGGGAAGGCCTGCGCGAACGAGGCGTAGCGCGGGAACTCGATGATCCGCGCCTCCTTCTGCCGGTACGGCCCGAAGTGCGCCGTGTAGTAGTCCAGCGACTTGTGCAGGGAGTTGAGCATGCGCGGCACGTTCACGCCGTGCTCCTTCTGGTAATATACCTCCAACGCCACGTCCTGCTCCTTGCCCTTGGGGTCTTTCCACGTCTCCCGGGCCACCTCGTAGCGCGCGCTGAGGAAGGAGTAGAAGTTGAGCGCCTTGTAGTCCAGTTCATAGTGGAACCAGCGCTTGCCGTTGGCCGTCCACTCCTTCTTCAGGGAACCGGGCGCCACGGCGATCTGGTCCGGCGCGGTGCCGATGGTGGTGCGCACATTTACCCAGTCGCTGTACCGCATGATGTAGTTGTCCATCCGCTTGGCGGGGTCGTCGCTCAGCTTGGGCATGCGCTCGTTGGGCGGCAGCTTGTGCTTGCGGCGCTTCTCGCGGTCGTGCAATTCGCCGCCCGGATCGTAGCCGATCGCGGGGATGAGGTCCATGTTGTTGAAAAAGCTGCCGTTCTGCACCAGGGAGCTGAACTCGGTGCTGTTGCTGATCCCCTTGGGCCGCCAGCTTCCGGTGCAGGTGAATCCAATGGTGCTGCCCGGCTGCAAGGGTGCGGCCAAGCGGTACATGCGCTGGTCCAGCGCGCTGTCATTCAGCACCAGCGTGGCGCCGGGGATGTCCAGCTTCACATGCATGCGGTGCGGCACGTTGAAATAGAGCGTGTCGATGGCCTGCGTGCTCTTGTTCTTCAGCAGGATCCCAGCGGAATACACGATGCTGCGCTGTGCGGGATCGAGGTCGATGAAGTAGGACACGTCCGTGTAGTGCGGCTGCACCATGTGCTCATACTTCTTGTAGTCCTTCTCGTAGCGCACCGCCAGGTCCTCTTCCTCATCGCTGGTGCGGTAGGTGTTGAGCACCTTGGTGTTGTAATACCCGAAGCCCGCCATCACCAGCCATCCGCCACAGAGCAGCACGGCCAGGGGCCACGCCCCGCGCAGCCTGGCCGCGGCATGGCGGTTGCGCCAGCGCCACGCCGTGTCGTTGCCGCGCATCGCGTACAGGTAGGCCAGGAACACCAGGATCGCCGCAAAGAGCAGCCAGTAGCCCTTGAAGAACAGCCAATTCTTCAGGAATGGCCCGAATCCGTTCATGTCGGAATAGGTAAGGCCCGGCGATCCATTGAAGACCACCAGGTTGGAGCTCACGTCCAAGGGGCCCCAGATGAAGATGTTCAGCACGAAGAGGATGATGAAGACGAAGTAGCCAAGGTACTTGTTGTTCACCAGCACGTGTACCAGCAAGGCCAGCGCGGAAACGCCCGCATACATCAGGAGGCCCGGGATGATGTAGTAGGTGAGGTACACCATGGGCTGGATGCGCGTGTAGCCGTGCAGCAATTGGGTGATGACGCCCGCCAGCACAGCGAACAAGTGTACCGTGAGCACGATGCCCAGCAAGGCGGCCAGCTTCGCCAGCAGGTTGGCCGGGGTGGCCAGCGGCAGCGCGTTGATGATGCCGTCCATCTTCGGCTCGCGCTCCTTCCACACCAATTGCCCGGCGTAGAAGGCCACGATGATCAGCAGGTAGATGGTGAGCGACCCGCGCATCAGCTCCACCACGCTGTAGGTCACCGGATAGGTGGTGTTGCCGTACATGCTGGTGACGAAGCCGAGCGAGAAGAACAGCTGCACCAGGCCCAGCGCCATGATGATGATGAAGGGCGTGCCTTTCAGCATGCCCAGGAAGTCGCGCCGGAAGAGCGTGGCGAACTGTGCACGCCGGGCCGCGCCGTCATGGTGCAACTTCACCGTGGGCAAGGCCACCGCCGCTGAAGTGGCCAGCGCATGATCATCGGCCTCGGCCGGGCGCGCTTTCTGCTTGCGGTCGGTGAAGCGGAAACGCATATAACCGAAGAGGAAGACGGCTGCCGCTACGCCCATCCAGATCAGGCGGTTCCACAGCAGCACGCCATCCAGCGGCAGCAAGCGCGTGTTCTTGTCGGCCACGGACCAGTACTTGGTGATGAGGTCGGTGGCGGCACCGCCGAACGGGTCCAGCAAGGAGGCCAGGTGCTGGTTGTCCATGTCGCTCATGAACGTACCAGCCACGGAATAGCCCACGAACAGCAGGATGGCCGCGATGAAGGAGGCCATGGTGGAGCGCATCAATATGGCCACGGCGAAGATGATGGCCGCCGCGAACAGGATGTTCGGCAAAGCCACCACCAGGAAGACCTCCAGATGCGGCAATACAGAGTTGGGCCCCAGCCTGAGCGGGTCCACATCCGGCCACCAGCTGCCCAGCACGATGCCCAAGGAAACGCCCAGCAGGGGCAGGCAGGCGATGAAGGTGCTGCCGAGGAACTTGCCCACCAAATAGCTCCGCTTGCTCACCGGCGTGGAGAAGATGATCTGCGCGGTGTCGCTGGTGAAATCGCGGATGGCGGTGCCGTTCACGAAGGCCGTCACCATCAGGATGGCGATGAAGCTCATGGCCCCGTAGAACTGGTACACCACGTAAGGCGCATTCTTGAACACGTTGCCGATGCCCCCGCCGATTTGCACATTGTCGCTGATCACGGCGAAGAAGGGCAGCAGGCCGAGGATCAGGAAGAAGATGTACACCATGGGCTGCCGCAGCCAATAGCGCACCTCGAAGAGGAAGAATTTCCGGGTCATTGTGCGGCGGCTTGGGCGTTGCTGCGGCTGATCGCGCCGAAGAAGACATCCTCCAGGCCCGGCTCAACGGTGGCGAAGCCCTCCGCTGGCCGTTCATCGCTCAGCAGGTGGATCACCGGCACGCCGGCCACCAAGCGGTTGCTGATCATCTTGCCGCCCGTGGCGTAGCCCTCCAGCTCGCTCTTGGCGATGCGCTTTTCCCACACCTTGCCCTGGATCTGCCGCAACGATTCCTCCGGCGGACCCGCATAGAGCACCTTGCCCTTGTTGATGATGGCCATGTTGCTGCACAGTTCGCGCACATCCTGTACGATGTGCGTGCTGAGGATCACCACCACGTTCTCGCCGATCTCGGTGAGCAAGTTGTAGAAGCGGTTCCGCTCACCCGGGTCCAGGCCTGCCGTGGGCTCATCCACAATGATGAGCTTGGGCTGCCCGATGAGGCACTGCGCGATGCCGAAGCGCTGCTTCATGCCGCCGCTGAAGCCGCTCAGCTTGCGCTTCCGCTGGTCCCACAGGTTCACCCGCTGCAACAACGCTTCCACCAGTTCCTTCCGTTCGCCCTTCACCGTGACGCCCTTTAGCAGGGCGATGTGGTCCAGCATTTCGTAGGCGCCCACCTTGGGGTATACGCCGAACTCCTGTGGCAGGTAGCCCAGCGTGCGGCGCACGGCATCCTTGTCCTTCAGCACGTCGATGTCGCCGAGCTTGGCTGTGCCGCTGTCGGCTTCCTGTAAGGTGGCCAGGATGCGCATCAGCGTGCTCTTGCCGGCTCCGTTGGGGCCAAGCAGGCCGAACATGCCCGTGGGAATGTGCAGGCTCACGTTATCCAGCGCCTTCACGCCGTTGCCATAAGTCTTGCTGAGTCCTTCAATGATCAGGTCCATGGATGGGGTTTTGGGTGTGCCAATGTGCGAAATGTAGGTGCTGGGTTACTTCCGATCACATGGACGGCAACCAACGCATGTGACCGGTCCAGATGTGACGATCGATGAAGCGGAAGGTTACTGGAGCCCTGGCCCTGACGATGGACAGGCCCGGTATGGCAAGGCACGGATAAATTGCGCCATGCCCCTTACAAGGAGTTTCCCCGGAACCATGCGGTTTACCGGCCACAAGGGTTCGGTTTATGCATTGGGCCATGCAGATGCAAAAGACCAATTCCTCAGTGCAGGCGGCGATGGAACAGTGGTGCGTTGGAGCTTGGACAATCCCGGAACAGGCATCGTGCTCGCC
Organism: Bacteroidota bacterium; assembly: GCA_018266685.1. Lineage (GTDB taxonomy): Bacteria > Bacteroidota > Bacteroidia > Flavobacteriales_F > PHOS-HE28 > PHOS-HE28. Next base: position 13,703 of record JAFDZY010000424.1, on the reverse strand, counting down.
AAGGTCGGCCGCGCCATTTTCGCCCTGCACCATGCGCCGGGGCACCCCTTGTACATCGGCGATGAGGACGGCGGCCTGCACGTGGTGAATGTGAACGACCATGCCGAAGTACAGCTGGAGCGGGCGCACCGCAAGGGCATCTTCAGCATGGCCTTACTGCCGGACGGGCGGTTGGCCGTTGCCGGGGGTGATGGCATGCTTTCGGTGTGGACCGTTCAGGCCCACGATGGACGGATCAACCTTCAGCGCGGCATTCCCCTGAGCGATGAAAAGGTCCGCGGCCTGGCCGTGAGCCCCTGCGGAAAGTTTCTGGCCGTGGCCTGCGGCGACGGGAACATTCACATCCTGGACAGCACCGGACTCAATGAGCAATTCACCCCATCCGGCCATGACATCGGCGCAAACAGCCTGGCGTGGCATCCCAGCAAGCCCGTGCTTGTGAGCGGCGGCAAGGATGGCCACCTGCGGCTATGGCGCACCGATGCAGGATTTGCACCGCTCCATGCCTTTGCGGCCCATAAGGATGCCATCTATTCCATCGCATTCAGCCCGGACGGTACGATGCTGGCCTCGGCCGCACGCGATAAAACAGCGAAGCTGTGGGATGCAGCCAATTTCACCCCTTTGCGGCGCCTGGACCGCCATACCGGCGGCCACGGCTATTCCGTGAATGCCGTGCTTTGGATGAACGGACACACCCTGCTTACCGCAAGCGACGACAAGGCCGTGGTGGCGTGGGAAGTGTAGGCGCTTTACACCATGCCTTTCTTCAGGCCGTCAATCACGGCCGGGGGCACTTGGGCCAGGTCCAGCACCACCAAGCCGTCCAGCGCATCATTGAAGTGCGGGTCGCGGTTGAAACCGACGATCTTGGCATTGAGCGAGAGGTAGCGCTTCAGCAGGACGGGCACCGTGGAACCGCTTGTTTCGATGTAGGAGATCATCTGGTCCAGTTTCTTGATGTCTTCCCCCGATGCTTCCAGCAAGGCCGATCCATCGGTTTTGTCCAGGCCGATGTGGAACCGGTTGCGCGGCTTTACGTACGGCGCAAGTTGTTCGTCAAAGTGGTGCTGCTGCACGAACTCCATGATCAACCTGCGCGAGAACGTGCTGTACGCCCCACTGATGCTCACGGGCCCGATGAGGTAGCGGTGGTCCGGATGTGCGATCACGTGGAGCAGCAAGCCGCGCCAGAGCATGTACAACGGCAGGCGGTGGCGTTGGTAATCCGCTACGATGAAGGAGCGTCCCAGCTCATAGCTCGACGCCAGCACCCCGCGCATGGCGCGACCGAGCTTGAAGAGCGTGTTGAGGTAGAAGCCCTTCTTGCCGTACCGGTCCATGATCATGCGGCCATCGCCCACGCGATAAGCCCCGGCCAGCCTGCGTTTTTCACGGTCCCACAAAAAGAGGTGGTCATAGTAAAGGTCAAACTCGTCCAGGTCGATGGCCTTGTTGGTGCCCTCGTCCACGGCACGAAAAGTCACCTCGCGCAAACGTCCGATTTCGCGCAGGATGGCCGGGATCCGGCTGCTCGGCGCCAAATACAGGTCGAATTCGCCCTGCGTGTTCAGCTTGCGGTCGTCCAGTTTGGCAAGCTCGGCCTCCATCTGCTCCACGGGCACGGCATCCACCACAGGCTTCGGTTTCCGGGGAAAAAAGAGCGGGCGGAAGTGCTCGCGCCGCACCGTAACGCCGCTGCCAATGGAATAGGTTTTGGCACGCAGGTACCGCGCCAGGTCGTCCATGGAACTGAACTGCGCAAGCTCCTTCTCCGTGAGCGGATTGCCTATGCGCAGGCGGACGCTGCGCCCGTGCATGCGCAGCATCTCGCGCGGCAGTTGCAGGGTGCGCAGGCTGGGGTGCACCATGCCCAGGATCTGGAACACCAAGCTGTTGGCACCATCGAACCACAGGGGCACCACGGGCACGCCCGCATGGCGGATCAATTTGATCACTGGCGTCTTCCAGCGCGGATCGGCCACGGCATCCACATCGTTGCGGTAGCTGCTCACTTCCCCGGCCGGAAACACGCCCAATGCACCGCCATCGGACAGGTGCTGGTGCGCCTGCCGCATGCCTTGGAAGCTGCTCCGCGTGGCCAGGGTTTCAAACGGATTCACCCCGATGAAGCGCTCCTTCAGGGGTTCCAGCTGCTGCAACATGAAGTTGGCCATCACCTTCAGGTCCGGGCGGCGATCGCGCAGCACGTGCAACATGGCCAAGCCATCTATGGCACCGTAAGGGTGGTTGGCCACAATGGCCACGCCCCCTTCCTTGGGCACCCGTTCAATGTCCGCGGGATCTACTTCCAACTTCAGGTCCAAGTGGGCGAACAAGGCCGCGATGAAGTCCTCACCGGGGGCAACTTTGATCTCGTTGTAAAAGCGCTCCAGGCGGTTCAACCCGCTTACCTCCGCCAGCATGGTGATGCGTGGATCACCCGGGCGCATGTGGCTGGCCTTGGCCAGTTCCGCCGGGTTCATGAGTTTGCGCTCCTCGGTCATCCCGCCCAAAAGTAGCGCAGCCAGTACAAGGATTACCCCATGCGATCGCGCCCAGCCCCATAATCCGGTCAACAGCAATTTGACATAGGTGCCGCCTCCACAGGAACGACCTACTGTTGCTGATCGCGCACAGGTTTTCGCCTTTTGACCGATCGGACAAGGCGTACCGTTTCCCCGTCACGATCGTTCTACTGAGCCGGTAATGAAGATCCGGCCACCCCGATTGGCGTCCGTTATGGTGAAGTAGAGAAGAAGTGAAGATGGGGGCAGCGTCCCCACTTCTTTACTTCTTCACGAATTACAGACAAGGACCGCTTCTTTGCCACCCTATCACTAAGCGGGGCAATGAACCTGTTTCGACATTCGCTTGGAATTTGACATCTTCGCATTGTCGCATTTAAAATTCATAGCTTTGATAAATGCCGCACTTTAACAAGCTACTGATCATGGCCATTGCAATGTGCAGCCTCTGTGCTTGTCGCAAGGACTTGAGCTTGCCTGCTCCACCGTTGGTGACCGACACCCTAACTGCGGTAGTTACCGGCGAACCGGGCCATATGAACATCCATTCGTTGGATACCACCCTTCGGGCCTTATTCCCGTTCGGACATGAAATCTTGGAGCTGGACGTGGACCAGGATGGGGTGCCAGACATACAGTTCAACGTAAGTAATCATATCTCACCCGGTTCCCAACAACGACGGTCTTGGGTCAAATGTCTCCATTCGGGGGTCTCCATCGCCTCCTACAATACAAATGACACTGTATTCCTGCACGTGGATACCGTGGGAACAAACATTCACCACTATTCCGCGTGTGCTGCTTATAACAGCACATATGGCGTGTATTCAATACAAACCGGGATTAACCATGCCAAATACCTTGGCCCTGGCACCTTGATCCAGTACCAGGACAGTTTTGATCTGGATTCGGCCCTCTTGGGCTCCAATGGCGGAAGTAGCATGTGGGCTACTGCAGATTATGCATACTATTACAGTTCCGACGATTATTGTCATTCGCTTCCACCGGGCATAACCCGATTCCTTGGCTTCAGGGTCACGGAAACAGATGGTGCTGTCCGCTTGGGCTGGATCAAGCTTGAAAGTCAAGGATTCAGTGAGATCCTCTTATTCCACTACGCCATTCAAAACTAAGTGCCCAAAAGAAGCGCCGCAACAGACGCGGCAACACCAAAAGTGATCCAGGTGCCTACACATACAGCACGCCGATGATCTTCTCGTTCATCACCGGCCCTCCGGGATAGTGCCGCGTGTAGTCCAGGTTGATCCAACGGCCGCCTTCAGCATCGGTGTGGTAGTACAGGTCGGCGTGGCGGGCCTCATCGGGAAACAACACGTTGCGGATCAGGTAAGCGGCCCGCTGCATGCCCTTGGCATCACCCACGAAAAGCTCGGGGTAGATGTGGCCCGTGGTCCTTACCAGCCGCACTTTACCGCCGATGGCGGTGATGGCGGACGCCATGAGCACGGCATGGTCGTCGCAATCACCGGCCAACAGCGGCACGCTTTCCTTGGCCGTGGCGAAGTACTCGCCGTCGGCGGGATCGCTTACGTACACCCAGGCATTGTTGATCACCTTGAAAACGGAGAAGGCCTGTACCAGTTTCCGGTCCGCTTCGTTTTCCGCAGCTTCGGTGAACCACGTGGTGGCTGCACGCACCGCAAAGGAGCGCACCTCCGGATCCTTGTAGTCCATGGCCTTGCGGAGTTCCTCCGCACCCTTGAAGGGCTTCAGGTCATTCACTTCGGGCAGTGCCTCGGTGCGCTGCGAAATGCTGGAGAGCATCAGGCCATAGTCCTGGTACAGATCACCGAACCCGTACTTGCCGCGGAAATCCATCACTGTGATCCACCCCAGGCCCACCACCAGCAGCCCGTAAGCCAACAGGGCCCATTTGCGCAACAGGAAGATCAGCAGCCCCAGCACCAGCAGAAAGACCAGCAGGCGGCCCAAGCTGATGCCCGCCACTATGGGCAGAACAGGCAACGGCAAGCGGGACCACAGCAATACCGAGATCGGCAAGGCAGCTACCAGCGCCACCAGGAACCGGACGGCCAATGCCAGCCATGTGGACGTCCTTCCTTCGCCTTGGTCCGCGGGGCCTGGTTCGCTCATTCCAGCCTGTTCCCCGCGATCATCGTGCCGCATTCAAGCCCAGCACCTGCGTACCTTGTTCAAATACCACATCCACCGGGATCTTCGCGGTCTTCAACCGGTCGAGGTCCTTTTGCAGTTCCTGTTTGATCGATCCCTGCTTGGCCATGAGCGCCCGTACACCTTCCAGGTCGCCATCACCTTGCAGCTTGAGGATCAGCCCGGCAAGGTCCGCAATGGCCTTGTGCATTTTTTCGCCGTCCACGCGGTAGGTGCCCGTGCCCGCATCACGGACGATGGCTCCAGCCTCCTGGAAAAAATTGAAGCGGAGCATGTTCGCGCGGCCATGCGCATCACTGGCGCCAAAGCGCACCGAGCGGAACACGCTGGCCATGAAGGTGACGTAGTTGTCCATCACTTCGCCATCGGTGATCTCGCCCTTGGCACGCAACTGCTCCACCATGTACAAGCCCAGGATGTCAGCTTTCCCTTCCTCCAAGGCACCGGCCTCCTCCAGCAGTGCATCACGCACGCGCCCCCTGCCGTTGATGGTGTTCTTGATGCCCAGGCCGTGCGCCACTTCATGGAACATTACGTTCTGGAAGAAGGCATCGAAGGTGATGTGCTTGCGCTGATCCTCCGCCATGAGCAGGTTTGCAATGGGAACCATGATCTGGTCGAACTTGGCCTTCATCACGTTCTTTAGCTGAAGGCGGCGCGTGCCTTTGGCCAACTGGATCCCCTCGTCATTGGGCAGGTTTACGGCAATGGTCTTTCCGCCCGCATTGGCGTCGCCGGCATAATAGACCGCGTCGTACGCACCGAGCTGCGAATCGCTTCCGGGCTTCTCCCGCTTGTAGGCTTCGGCCACGGGCAAGCCGCGCTGCAAGTCCGGAAGGAATTTTGCGAACCGCTCCAGCCGCGCGGTCCATGCCTTGTCCTTCACCACCACATAAGCTTCGTGTGCGGCCTTGTATCCGTACAGCTGGTCCTCGTAGGTCTCGATCGGGCCAATGATCAAGCCCACCGCATTGTTCCGCATGTTGAGCCAGGCCAGGTCGCTGGCCTTGTAATCATCCGTGCGCAAGGCTTTGGCGCGGGCCGTGAGGTAGGTCTTCAATCCCTTGTCCTTTGCAAGGCCTGCCGCTTGCTCCAGCAGCACTGCCGCACGATCAATGCGTTCCTTGAAATATACGTGGTATGGAACGGCCATCAGTTTACCTGCGGCATCCCGGCGCACCATGGTGTACAAGTTGGTCTTGGCACTGTCACCCCAAGCATCAAACTCTTCCGCTGTCATGTCCGCCGGATAGAACCGTGCGCCTTTGGGCTTGGCACCCACGCCATCGATGAACGGTGCATCGCCCGCCAGGCGGTCCCACGGGCCATAGTTCATGCGGAAGAAGCGGGCAGCATCGGGATCGGCGTGTGCCACCGGTAAACTGTCCGGAGCGCCCCAAGCTTCATTCCAAAACAAAGTGTCCATGATGCTGGCTGCATGGATCAGCAAGGGAAGCAACTGCCGGTCGGCGCTGTCCAGCGCGGACAGGTCCGTGGTGAGCCGCACCGGTACATAGATGCCGGGGCGTACCCGGGCATCCACGGAAGCGCTGTCCACCTCCAGCGCGTCCTGCTGCGGTGCGGGGCCGGGCTGGCCACAAGCGGCAAACAACATCAGCAGTGTGAAGGACGCGTGAGGAAGAAGCTTGAACATGATTAACGATCATTAACCGGGGGGCGCAAAGATGGTGAGGGGGCCGGATACGCTTTGTGGCAAAGGGATGCGGGCCATCTGCAATTCGGGCCACAACCGATCGTTGATGGTATTGGGGCTGAAGGGCTTGCATAGCCGGAACAGGCGGATAGCTTTGCGCGCCATGATCGTAAAAACGATGCTGCGCACCCTGGGCGCCACCTTCTTTTTTACCTGCGCGGCCGTTGGCTTCGGGCAGGAAGAGGCCAACGCCATCGGCGGTCCGGAGGATGTGGGAACTTATGAGGAAACCGGGGCCGGACCGATCGTGGACGCCGCCGCCCCCACGGATTTTTGGACCTCCGCCGATTCAGCCTACTTCATCCCCTCGTATGAAACTTACGGCGATTGGAACACGGACCAGATCTTTGAAAAACGGCCGGACATCACCGATACGGTGGCCCTGAAACTGGCTTGGTTGGACTGTGACCACCACATGCCCATTTCAGGCCGCATCACCTCCCCGTTCGGTATCCGGCACGGGCGGCACCACTACGGCACGGACCTGAAGCTGCAAACAGGCGACACCGTGCGCAGTGCATTCGCCGGGATGGTGCGCATCTCTCGCTACCACCGTGACTTCGGCAATGTGGTGGTGGTGCGCCACCCGAACGGTTTGGAGACCCTTTACGGGCACATGAGCAAGCGCCTGGTGGAAGTGGGTGACCATGTGGAGGCCGGCGACATTGTGGGCTTGGGCGGGTCAACCGGGCGCTCCACCGGCAGCCACCTGCACTTCGAGACCCGTTACCTCGGCCATCCGATCGACCCGGAGACAATCTTCGACATGGAAAGCGGGATGCTGCGTGCCGAGGCCGTGACCATTGCCCCGATCACCTTCCACAAAGCCACGGCCCCGGTGAGCGCTACCACGCGGTATGTTGTCCGCAAGGGCGACACGCTCTATGGCATTTCCCGCCGCACGGGTGTTCAGGTGTCCAGGCTTTGCCGCTTGAACAAGATCCGCACGGGCAGCACCTTGCGCGTGGGACAACGGATCAGGATCCGCTAAGCAGCAGGGCCCGTACCGTCCTTCCGCATTTCATCCAGCACGTTTCCCAAGGTTGATATCATCTTCGAGCCGTGCTTGGGTGAAAGCAAGTACGCCCCGCCGCCACGCACGCGGAGCAGCACCAGGTTCCTCCTGAAATCCCGTATGCTGAGCTGGGCCAGGTCCGCATGGATGGCCGCTGCACGCCCCATGCCGAACGGCACTCCGCAATAGTGCGTCTCAATGGCAGTTGCCGCAGGTGCACCATGGCTGCTGCCTTGGGCCCCGGGGGATCGGGCCTGCACCACATAATCGCGTGCGGTGAACCGGTCGATCAAATTCGCATCAAGAACGGATTCCAAGGGTAAGTGCACTGCTTCAGCACCCCGCCGCAAAACGAGCTCATCCACATGAAGCTCGTAGCCCAAAGGCACACTGCGGCGCTTGCCCATCCACGCAACCACGCCAAGCAACAATGCCGCAAGAACCACGGCCAGCAACGCCTTGGTGCCGCCCATCCGAATTGCCGCAACGAATAGTGCGACCGAGAGGACGAACCCGGCGGCCATGAACAAAAGTGCCCCCTGCGACCTGCTGCTGTGGAAGTACTTCGTTGCCATGCTCCCCGACCAAATATAGCGGCACCACCGGAGAGGCCGGAAAACAACAAAGCGGCTTTCGCCGCTTTGCCTGTACCGGAGGAGGGACTCGAACCCTCACAACCTTACGGTCACACGCCCCTGAAACGTGCGCGTCTACCAATTCCGCCACTCCGGTATGTTCCCGCACCTTGCGGAACGGGGGCGCAAATATAGCTGCGGTGCCTTCACGGCAAATGCCGCAGCTTGATTTTCTGACGGCTGCCCGCGCTCAACGCCCTGCTGGCAGGAAACTGAACTTCGCGCCGTACTCCAGCATCTGGTCCACGAAGTTGTCCGGGTATTCGATCTTGATGTCCGTGATCTCGCCCCGGGCATCGGTTACCGGTACTAGGCGCGGCTGGATGAAGCCCGCATAAGGCGCGGTGTTGATGTGCTCCGAACGCTTGAGCACTTCCGCATGCAACGCCTGGTCCACCTTTACGCCGTAGTTCTCAACCAGGTCGTGCCCGGCCTTGAGGTCGCCCTGGCTCTTGATGCGCTGCACTTCCCTGAGCAGCTGGCCGAACAAGCCGCGCAGCTTTTCGTAATCCCGGACGTGGAAGTAGGTTTTCCCGTCGCGCACCGACTTTACGATCACGCTGTCCTGAAGGCCCTTTTCAAAGACCCATGCACTCACCCACTGGCGGTTGCGCATGTGGGCCTCCTCCACCTGCTTGCCCAGCTGCAGGCGGCGCAACTGCAACATCAAGCCGTTGCGGATGTAGCTGTCGTACTCGGTCTTCCCCACCTCCAGGTTCGGCATCACGCCCATCTCCACCAGCTTGGGGTCCATCATGTAGTAGAGCGCCACCAGGTCCGCGCGCCCTTCCTCCAAGGTGCTGGCGTAGCTTTTCAGGGTGACGTCCGGCCCGGCAATGCCCGGCTCGATCTGCCCGCTGGCATGGCCCACCACTTCATGCAGCGCGGTGTGGATGTTGGAGGCCAGCGAACCGTACTTCACCGCGCGGTCCACCTCCGCCTGATCGTAGCAGAATTCCTTCAGGGAGCTTTCACCGGTGCTCTTGTCGTAGGCATCAATGATGTTGCCCAGGCTGATGCTTTTGCTGCCGTGGTCCTTGCGGATCCAGTCCGCATTGGGCAGGTTCACGCCGATGGGCGTGCTCGGCGCAGCATCGCCCGCCTCGCCCACGGCGTTGATGAAGCGGTAGGTGATGCCCACCACGTTCTTCTTCTTGTGCTGCGGCAACAAGGGGGAATTGTCCTCGAACCACTGTGCGTTTTTCTGGATCACCTCCATGCTCTGCGTGGCCACCGGGTCGGTGATCTCCACGATGGACTCGAACGAGCCGCGCTTGCCCAAGGGGTCGTTGTACACCTCGATGAAGCCATTGATGAAGTCCACTTTACTGGTGGTGTCCTTTACCCACGCCACGTTAAAGTCGTCCCAGGTCTTCAGGTCGCCGGTGTTGTAGAATTGGATCAGCAGGTTGATCGCTTTGCGCTGCTGGTCGTTCTCGGCAACCTCTGCTGCTTTGGTAAGCCACTTCACGCATTCGGCCATGGCCGGACCGTAAAGGCCGCCCACCTTCCAGGTGTCTTCCATCAGCATGCCGTCCGGCCCACGCACCAGTTTGCTGTTGAGCCCGTAGCTGATGGGTGTGGTGTCTCCCTTTACTTCCATGGCCGCATAAAATGCCTCCACTTCCTTGGCGTTGATGTCGTCGCCATAGAAGTTCACCGCCGAGGCCAGCACCAGATCTTTGTCCTTGTCCAGGCTCACCTTCTTGGCATCCACCTCCGGATCGAAGAGAATGTCGGCCACTTCCTTGCTGAGGGTGGCGCCGCTTGCGGCCACCAGCGAATCCAAGTAGCTGCGCGCAAAGGCCGGCATGAACTTGTCCATGCTGTAGTGGTGGTGGATGCCGTTGGCGAAGAAGATCTCCTTGGCATAGGTCATGAAGGCCTCCCATTCCGCGCCGGATCGCTGGCCCTTGTAATCCTTGATGATCTTCTCCAGTGCCTTGCGGACCTCCAAGTTGTGCTTGTAGTTCTGGTCCCAATAAATATCGCGCCCGCTGAGGCCGGCCATGGTAAGGAAGTAGGCCAGTTTTTTCTGCTGCAGGCTCAACTTCTCCCAACCGGGCACCTGGTACCGCAGCACGCGCACATCGCCGAACTGGTCCACCTGCCAATGGAAGGAATCCGTGGCCAGGGTGTCCGCGGAAGGGGCTTTTTTCACATCCGTGGCCGTACCGCCGCAAGCGAACAGCAAGGGAAGTGACAGCAATGCGATCCATAAACGCTGCATGTTGGAAACAAAGCTTTTAGGGCCGCGAATATAATTTCCGGGCACACGTCTTTACAGGCTTCCGGCAGGCGGAATTCAGCCTTTCGGGACTTGCCCGTTGCGCACCTCCCCTGCCAGCTTGCGCAGCTTGTGGTACGCGGCCAATTGCCGGTTGTATCGCTTGATGTCCGCCGGACCAAGTTCCTTCATCACCCGGATGTCCATCTTGTCGCTCAGGTCGTGCAACTTCACGCGCAGTGCCAGGTCATCCAAGGCTACGCGCTCTATGTAGGTTTCATAATCCTCCCCGTCCACGCGGGTAATGTGCTCCAACGCCTTGAGCACACGCGGCGGAAAGCCCTTCCCGGCAAGTTCCTCCTTGGTAAGCTCCGAACGCTCCAACACGTCATGCAAGGCCCCCAGCAGTTGTTCCTCCAGGTCGGTGCCGCGCATCATCACCCGCATCACGTGCAGGATGTACGGCTTCTGCGCCCGGTCCTTCTGGCCCTTGTGGACCCTGGCTGCCAGGCGGATGGCGCTTTCCAGCAAGTGCTCCTCCTGTACTTCGGTCATTGGGCCAAGGTGATCCGCAGGTCCAAGGCCTTGGGATCCTTCATGATCACGGACCAGTCCGTGGCCAGTTCCAGCTTGCGTGCATTCGGGCTTTCCTTGGCCACGCCGTCGGCCAGTTTGGTGTCCTGCACGTCCTTGGCGAATTTGAAGCTGTATTTGTAGTGCATGGATTTCAGCACTTCCGCTGTGCCTGTGGTGTCGGTGCCGCCACCCATTTCCTTGCCCAGGCCTTCGGCGTATACGTTGTTGGTGCGCACCAAGGTGTTGCCCTCCCAGCGGAAAAAGGCCTGTTGGGCTCCTGTGGAATCGGGCATCAAGACGTTCAGGGCCTTGTTCAGCGCATCAACATCCTTGAAGGCGAAGGAGATCCGTTGCACAAAACCGTCCTGTTCGTTCTTAAGCTTCACTTTTTTGATCCCTTCCAAGTTCTTCAGTGCGGAAATTTTCGCGTCCGCGCCCGTGATCGGTGTGTCATCGCTTTCCTTTTTTCCGGACTTCTTGCCTCCCTTGTCGCCGAACATGTCCGCCATGTCCTTCATGTCGCTCATGTCCACCACATATTCCATGGTGCCGCTGCCGTCCTTCTTGAAGGTGTAGTTCTCCTCGATGGTGAGGCAGCCGGAGATCAGGAGCACCAAGCTCGCTGCGGCCAAGGCCCGAATGGAACACAGGGAGCGGAACAGGGACTTCATCTGTGATGGGTGTGGAGTTGATCCAAAGGTACTTGAGGGTTCAATTTTGCAATGGGCTTTTCACGCCTGGGCGAATTGCCCCATTGATGCATTGGCAAATTGCTCATTGATCCATTGGCAAATTGCCTCTTGCCAATTTGCAATTTACAACGCCAACCTCCCCTGTTTTTCCATCACCATGCGCAACTGCCCCACTTCCTTGCGCAGGTCCAGCACGCTGCGTGAGAGTTCGTCACGGCTCAGGTTGGGCTCGGGCAGTTCATGGCTGATGAAGTGGACGAACTTCCAGATCTCCAAAACTTCGGAGATGGGCACCTCGTAGGGCTGGTACACGGGGTTGGTGCTGCACAGCAGCAAGGTGCCGGTGGTCTTCAGTTGGTTGTACACCACCTTGAAGACGATGCCGTCCTCCTTGGTGATGATGATGTAGGGCTGGCCGTCGCGCAGGGTCTGCCAGTTCTGCACATATTCCCCGGTTACCCACGAGCCTTCGCCCACGGGCGGCATGCTGTCGCCGCTGATCTGGAAGGTGCGGTACTTGCGGTCGCGGCTCAGGAACGGCATCTGGAAGGTGGGCAGCACGCTGATGTACTCGGGGTCGGCGTAGCCCAGGGCATAGCCGGCCTTGGCCTTCTGGTTCACCAGTTCGATGTTCTCGCGGTCGCCGCGGTCCACGGTGGTGGCCAGCACGCGCAGGCGTCTGCCGCTGAGGTCCACGTCACCGCCGCGTTCCAGGATGCCGAGCTGGCTTTCGCTCAGCGCCGTGAGGTCGTCCTTCAGCAGCTTGTCCAGGCCCACCTTGAAGTAGCCGCTGATGCGCACCAGCAGGTCCAGCGAGGGCTCCGCACTGCCGTTCTCATATCCGCTCCAGCTGGAGCGCTTCACCTCCAGCGCAAGGGCGGTTTCTTCCTGCGAACGCCCGCGACGGGCGCGCAGCAGCTTGATGTTGGGTCCGAAGAAAGGGTTCGTGGACATGCTTCACGGGGTGTTGGTGAAGCAAAGGTAATGACATTTTCCACGACTTGATGTTGACGGATTATCCGGCAGGCCAATCTAGGCCCGTAGGAATGCCTTCCATCAATTACTCCCGCTCTTATTGCCAACCGCACTTCGTGGCCGAAGGAAATTGCTGCCGGACACCACCGGGTTCCCTGTCTTCTCTTCCAGCTCCAAGCGGGCCTTCTTGGCGATGCCGCCACCTTTTTTCGCGGCCGTCTTGTTCTTCGGCATCCCGACCGCCAGCTCGCTTTCCGCGATCTGCCGGGTGCTCAATTCGGCAAGCGCGGTGAAGATCAACTCGGCTTCCGTCATGTGGTCCCGAAGGTTTTGTGTCTTCAGGCCCTTGATGGCCTTATGGTCCTTTACCGTCACACCGCTCCACTCTTGGTGGATGATATTGGTGAGGATCGCGAACTCATCCCCTTGCTTCACACCGTGCTCCTTCCAATAGTCGGTGAGCTTGTTCCGGGTCTCTTGGCCCATCATCCGCTGCTGGATCCACTTCTCGCTGCGGCCGTGCTTGCGCCAAAGCTCGCGGGCCCGATCCAAACCGAGGCCGGGATCGCCCATTTCCTGCATGCGCTCGTAGCCCACCTTTGCCAACCAGAGCTTGATGGGTTCCGCCTTGGGACTGGGCACCGATTGGACCAATCGCAACAGCGTTTCCGCCGTGGCCACATCTGTGAGATACTTCTTGCCATCCGCAGCTTCCAATTTCAGTCGGTGACAATCCGTCACCGACTGACTTCCTTCCTTTGCCAACCGCTCCTTCAGCTTGTTCCAATACTTCCGGGCGGTCTGATAATCGGGCTGCTGGATCAGCGCCTGAACCACGTCGATCACCGAGAACCACCAAGTTTCGGTGGCATCGTCGTACAGCCTGCGGACCTGGTGCTGCTCAAACAAAGTGGACGAAGAAAGCAGGGCACTCATGGCTTCAAATAGATTGAACCGTCCGGTGCAACATCCTACGCATCGAGCAGGTTTCCTCCTCCACGGAACGGAAGCGGCGTCCACGTAACAGCTTGATGTAGGTGCCGAAGTGGGGATTGGTTGCCATGCTTCACGGGTGTTGGTGAAGCAAAGGTAATGACATTTTCCACGACTTTGTGTTGACGGATTATCCGGCAGGCATAGAGGGCCACGGATTTCCCTTCCGATCAATCCTCGGTTCCCGCGCCCAG
>JAFDZY010000423.1 GCA_018266685.1 Bacteroidota bacterium | reverse complement strand
TGATAGGCAGCTCCCGGGGCCAACTCTTCGGTCAAGCGTGTAAGCATGTATTCCCGAGTAGGTCCATTGGAAGGGCCATCCCAGAAAAAGCCACCGGCCAACCGTTCACCATCCTGCGGCTGCATCTGGCCCACTCCTTGAGTACGGATATCGTACCCGCATAGGCGGGCAGTATCCGCATCCCATACGTCCGGCGTTGATATTGTGGGATTATACCACTGGGTGGCCTTCAGCAAGGTGCATTGGGTCGGGGTGCTACAATCCACCGTGTCTTCAAAGCTGGGGTTGGGCACCAGGTTCTGTGCCGTCGCCATCGCGGCGAGGGTTGCCGCCGCTACCAAGAGGATGGCGCGGGCAGATCGTATGGTCAAGGAAGAAAGGAGTGTGTTGAGCATGTTTTCTTCTCCATTCTTGATCGCCGCATCTTGGGCACATGGAAGATAAACTTCCGCTTCCGGTCCGCCTGCGGCACCGGGTGCTTACCGCCCCGCCCGGCATGCAGCTTGTTCCGGGCGGGGTCGGTACATTTGTTCAGCTTTTGTTCATCTGCTTTCGCGAGTTGGTGGGACATGAGCGACCAAGGCCCTCGGTGTTCGTAGCACCGGGGGCTTTATCGTTGGGGCAACACCATGTGGGGTTACCTTGTGGGCTTTGAACAATGGTGGCCTGTGGCCTGTGGCCTGTGGCCTGTGGCCGGTGGCCTGTGGCCTGTGGCCGGTGGCCTGTGGCCGGTGGCCGGTGGCCGGTGGCCGGTGGCCGGTGGCCGGTGGTCTGTGGCCGGTGGCCGGTGGCCGGTGGCCGGTGGCCGGTGGCGCCGTGGCGCAACGCGCAAGCCAAGCAATAAGTTCATGTTTGATTGCGCGTTCATGATGGAACGAATGTAACGAAATTTATGTGGAAAATATGGGTGGTTGATAATGCATGGCATCTAGGCGCAGGGTCCGCCAGCGGTCGGAGATTTTGGTTGGCGAGACCCTGCGTAAAGATTGACACTATCCGCCCGGCCATACGAACCGGGCCGATCCCCTTCCTTCCCTTGACCAAACCGTTACCACATACAGACCCATGCCGAGGTTCCCTTTGCGCCGATCGGCCACCCCACCAACTGCAGTTACCCGGAATTCCTGGATCAACCTGCCCTGTGCATCAATCACCTTCGCCATGAGCGGACCATTGGCGAGACCGGTCAACCGCAAGCTTCCATCGGCTAATGGAAGGACATTCAACTGGACCTCATCAATACCAACGGACCCTACCGCCACCACCGAAACATCATCGTAGTAGTAGTAGCCGTAAGAAGCATTTCCAGTTGGTGCAACAGTACCATTCACCTGGGAGCTGTCCAGGAATGATCCGATGATCATGTACCGTTCATTGCCCGAGGCAACGAAGGTGTCGGCCAAATAGGTCCAATCCTCCGCATTCGTGAGGTATTCATGATCGGGATCCATCAGGTCCACCTGTGGCTGAAGGTACAGCGTCCTGTAGTCGTTCACATGGATGCTGTCCTGCCCGAAGTAGGCGCTGATCCGGTCGGTGGCCAAGTTGAAACCATCTGCCCGGCTGTAGTACAACGATACGGCATAGGCCGTTCCGGCGGCCAGGTCTTGCAGCAACCGGACCATAAAGTACTCTTTGGTGTCCGAGCTGTTCGCGCCATACCAGTGGTAGGCACCGGCAAAGCGGGTTCCGGTGCGAGCGTACTGCCATCCGGATGCCTGCACATCGGGATCGGCCGGGTCCCACACGATGCCGCATTGCCGCACCAGGTCACATTCGTAGATGTCCGGGGTGGCTGTGGTCGGGTTGAACCATGGCGGTGCCGTCATCCGCACCGGATCGTAGGTATCGCAAAGAGCCGTATCCTCAAAGCTGGGGTTGGGCACCAGGTTCTGTGCCGTCGCCATCACGGCGAGGGTTGCTGCCGCTACCAAGGGGATGGCGCGGGAGGTTTGTATGGTCAAGAAAGAAAGGAGTGCGTTGAGCATGTTCTTCTCCTTTTGATACGCAGCATCCTTGGCACGTGGAAGACGCTCACGGCCATCGGGCACGTTGCCTTCCGCTTCCGGCCCGTTTGCGGTACCGGGTGCTCACCGCCCCGCCCGGCGTGCAGCTTGTTCCGGGCGGGGTCGGGTTCCTGCTCAGCCCGTGTTCATGTGCAAGCATGAATTGGTGAAACACGGGAGAGCAAGAAATGCCAGGTTGATCCGCGCGAAGACAAGGCCCACCCTGTGGATAACACGGGAATATTTCTTGGCCAGGCCGTACCATGAAGTACTACCTTTTTCGCTCTGAAAATCTGTTGGCCTGTTGGCCTGTTGGCCTGTTGGCCTGTGGGCCTGTGGGCCTGTGGGCGAAGCGCACGCCAAGCAAGAAGGCTATCTGGAATTGCGCGTTCATGGTGGAACGAATGTAACGCGGGTTCAGCGGATTGGTGCCGTTGATGGATAAGTTGCCGTTATGGCGATCCTGCCTTTTCATGAAGGCGCCTTCCGATCAATCTCCATTGCGCTCCTCCAAGTCGCCCCGCCTGCCTTTGTTGAATTGTTGGCAACTTCATTTCATTGCCGCGCTGATGCTCCCTTCCTTTGTGCAAAAGCTTGCGGCACATGAATGTTTTGTTGATCGGCGGCGGCGGGCGTGAGCACGCCATGGCCTGGAAATTGGCCCAAAGCTCCATGCTGGACGAGCTGTACGTGGCCCCGGGCAACCCCGGCACGGTGCGCCATGGGCGCAATGTGGCGCTGGACCTGAAAGACCAGCGCGCGGTGCGCCAACTGATCATTGACAAGCGCATCCGCATGGTGGTGGTGGGCCCGGAGGCGCCGCTGGTGGACGGCCTGCACGACCGCATTGCGGCAGACCCGCAGCTTCAGGGGATCACCGTGATCGGCCCCAAGGCCGCCGGTGCGCAGCTGGAGGGCAGCAAAGAGTTCGCCAAGGAATTCATGCTGCGCCACAACATCCCCACGGCACAATTCCGCGTGTTCGGAAGGGACCAACTGAAGGAGGCACAGGAATACATCGGCCGCACGGAGGCTCCGTACGTGATCAAGGCGGACGGGCTGGCGCAGGGCAAGGGCGTGGTGATCGCCGCCAACCGCAAAGAGGCCGAAAAGGCGCTGAACGACATGCTGGGCGGCAAAAGCCTCGGCGCCGCCGCAGACCGCGTGCTGATCGAGCAGTACCTGCAAGGCGTGGAAGTTTCCGCGTTCCTGATCACCGATGGCGAGGCCTTCAAGATGCTGCCGGTGGCCAAGGACTACAAGCGCATCGGCGACGGGGACACCGGCCCCAACACCGGGGGCATGGGCGCGGTATCACCGGTGGCCTTTGCCGACAAGGATTTCATGGGCAAGGTGCATGACCGCATTGCCATGCCCACCATCCGCGGCCTGCGCAACGAGGGCATCCCCTACCAGGGCTTCCTGTTCATGGGCCTGATGAACGTGGGCGGCGAGCCCTACGTGATCGAATACAACGTGCGGCTCGGCGATCCCGAGGCACAGGCCATCCTTCCACGCCTGCGCAGCGACCTGATGGACCTGTTCGAGGGCATTGCCACGGGCACCCTCAGCGAGCGCCATGTGGATGTGGACGATCGCACCTGCGTTACCGTGGTGCTGGCCTCGGAGGGTTACCCCGGAAAGGTGGAAACCGGCAAGCACATCGTGGGCTTGGAAATGGTGCAGGCCGCGCACGTGTTCCAGTCCGGCACAGCCTTGGAGCAGGATGAACTGGTGACCGCCGGCGGGCGGGTGCTGGGCGTAACGGCCTTCGGCAAGGATACCGAGCACGCCATCCTCAACGCTTACGCCAGCGCCTCGTTGATCAGTTATGAGGGAAAAACGCACCGCACCGACATCGGGCAGGACCTGCTGGCCATGGGGATGAAAGGGGCCGGTGCGCCCGGAGCGAAGGCGGGGGTCAAATGAATTCGTTGCGCTCTTTGGCGCGCCGCGTCAACACGGTCTGCGTGTAGAGCCAGTAGGCCATGCCGAAGAGAAGCACCGCGATGATGATCACCGGAATGGTCCAATTTGCCGCAACGATGAACTGCAAGGTCCACTGGATGATATGGCCGAGGCCGAAGAAGAAATCCGTCATGGTTCGCTGCACTTTGTGGAGGGGCAAATATAAACGCACGGCCCAACTGTGCACAGCTGCCTAACCACCCCATGTTGACGCGCTTCTTCCGCCAGGACCGCATCACTGTATACCTGCTGGTTCCAGTTTTGGTGCTCCTGCTTTGGCCTGGCGCGGGTACGGGGGGGGGTGGCTACCATACCGCCGGTTTGCCAGCTATGCGGCAGGGCCCGGAGGGCATGCCCCTGTACGGCCTCATTCGCCCGCTGTTGGAAAGCTCCCCATGGCTCTCCATGGCCTTGGGCCTGTTGTTGTTGGCAGGGCTTGCCCATAGTCTAACCCGCATGGCCAACGATTCGGAACTGTACGATCGGCGCACCCACTTGCCCGTGCTCCTTCTTCCGCTGTTTCTGGCCCTGCTCCCGTTCGGGCTGGTGCCCGGCCCTGCCTTCATTGGCATGTGGGCCGTGGTCCTTGCAATGGGGCGCACATGGACCGCCGTGGGGCACAAAGGCATACTATCCGCCGTTTTCGATGCCGGAGCGCTACTGGGCATCGCCAGTGCCCTGTACCTGCCCTACGCATTCCTCATTGTGGTGATCTGGGCTTCGTTGGCCGTTACCCGCCCCATGAACTGGCGGGAATACGTGCTTCCCGCCATTGGCATGGCCGCAGTGCTTCTGCTCTGTTGGGGCACCGTGCATTTCATCGAACCGCAAGCCTGGAAACCCGCCGCCTCCATGCACTACGCGGTGGATGCACCAGCACCAAAACCCGCCCATTGGATGTACGGGGTGGTGCTGATCGCGGTACTTGCGGTCCTGTCCATCAGCACGGTGCTTTCGTTCGCCAAAGTGTACACCCACAGCGTGATGCGGGAAAAGAACATTCGCGCCTCCCTGCTCGCCTTCACGTTTGCATTGGGCCTGCTGGCGCTGTTTGCCTGGCTGCTGGACCACCGCATCCCCCCGGTGCTGCTGGCAACGCCAGCGGCACTACTGCTCACTTACCCATTGCTCCCCGTGCGCCGCTCCCTGTGGGATGAGGCCGCCACATGGAGCCTGCTGCTCCTGGCCTGCTGGGCGCGGTGGGCGGGCTGAACTACCTTTGCGGCAACCTTGCGGCCCGGCCGCATATTCCTTCACCCCATGAAATTCGGCGTGGTCACCTTTCCCGGTTCCAACTGTGATGACGACATGGCGTTGGCCGTGGAATCCCTTACGCAGCAGCCCGTGGAGCGCCTGTGGCACAAGGAACATGACCTGCGGGGCTGTGACATGGTACTGCTGCCCGGCGGATTTTCCTACGGCGACTACCTGCGCAGTGGTGCAATCGCCCGCTTCTCGCCCATCATGCAGGAAGTGGCGCGGCATGCTGCAAAAGGGGGCTTGGTGTTTGGCGTCTGTAACGGCTTCCAGGTGCTCTGCGAAGCTGGCCTGCTGCCCGGTGCGCTCCTGCGCAACGAAGGCCGCAAGTTCATCTGCCGGAACACATGGATCCGGCCAGCCACGCTGAACACGCCCATCACCGCCGGCCTGAAACCCAAGGCCCTGCAGGTGCCGATAGCGCATGGGGAAGGCCGTTACTACGCGGACAGCGCCACGCTCAAGGCCCTGAACGACGGTGACCAGGTGCTGTTCCACTATTGCGATGCCGAAGGCAAGTTGAAGGAAGAAGCCAATCCCAACGGCAGCGTGGAGAACATTGCGGGGGTGTGCAACGCGGGCCGCAACGTGTTTGGCATGATGCCCCACCCGGAGCGTGCCATGGACGAGCGTTTGGGAAACACCGACGGCCGGGCACTATTCCAATCGCTGCTGCAAGCCGCCCTTGCTTGATACCGCCACCGGCCGGAACAATGCCGTGATGCGCTTATTGCGCAGCAAGCTGATGGCAAGCCTTTCGCCAACGCCCTCAGCACCTTTCCAACCTGCGAACTCCATGCCTTGGGCAGGCACTGCCCGA
Organism: Bacteroidota bacterium; assembly: GCA_018266685.1. Lineage (GTDB taxonomy): Bacteria > Bacteroidota > Bacteroidia > Flavobacteriales_F > PHOS-HE28 > PHOS-HE28. Next base: position 17,529 of record JAFDZY010000423.1, on the reverse strand, counting down.
AGGTGCATCGGCACCCCGGCAAACACGTGCATGTCCTTTGCAGACGAAGTGAGCGGCAGGTCTTCCACCAGCACTTGGCCCGCCATGGGCGGCTCCACCGCGATCGCAAGCGAACGGACTCCCTGGCCGGTGTAGGCGGCCAATTGGTCTTGGATGCTCCGGTTCCTGCCTTGCAGGTGCGCAAGGAGGTCGGCGTGTGCCGCCTGCGGAGCGGGAACTTCCATGCGATCTTTCCAAATGCTTTGGTCGGCAGCCATGGCCGCGCGGTAGCGGGAGAACAATGAATCCGCCAAGGGTATGGTTTGCCCGGGGCTCAGGGTGGTGGCCATCAATGCGGAGATCCGCGCGAGGAACATGTTCTTGAACCCATCAGCCGCCAGGACTTGCCGCAGGAACGGTGTTTCCGGCAACGCACTGGAACACATGCGCTGCACGGTGCGGTCGTCCGCAGGTGCCCACTGGTCCATGTCGAAGAGCACCCACCGCCAACGGCCCCCGGCCGAGCGCGAACGCCAGCAGCGCACATTGAGCTCGTGGTCCGCCCTTCCGGTCCACAGGTCGAAACACGCCAGTTCCACCAAACTGGATGCATCCATGGCATCCATCTGGCTGTCCAACGGTTGCCCTTCGGCAATGGCCTTCAACATGCGCCGATATTGCATGGCATCACCGCTTACGGCGCGTGCGCCGGGCCCTTCCACCAGGTCAACGGGCGCTCCCCCGTTCAAGCTGCGCGCCCATTCCTTGCCCTTGGCCGGCATGGCGCGGTAAAGGCCTTGCGGCTTTCCATTCAGATAGAGCGGCAGCGGAAAGCTGGGCTGCACATCCAACCTGCCGCCACTGCGGCGCACCAAGGTTTCCATGATCAAGTTGCGCAAGAAGGCGTGAGGCGTGCCGTCTGCCCTTAGGAGCACCTCCTGCCACGCGCTTCCATCCGGGAGCACAACCGGGGAGGAGCTGCCGAAGCGGTCGCGGGCGAGCAGTTTGAAATTGCGCTTTGGCAAACTGCGCGAACCATTGCCTGCGATGGCCATGCCGACAGGCAAGGTGCGGCCCTGGGCCTGCAACCAAGCTTGCCGCTGCCAAGCACGTCCCTTGCGGGCATGGTTCCCGGAAGTAACGTCGCCAATGCCGGTAGGCCCGAACAGATCTACCGGTGCAATGGCCAATGCCCAAGCGGAATCCGGCAATCCCGGACTGAACACGGTGCATGGGCTTGGCACGGCATCCGGGGCAAATGCGCGTGCCGTGATCACAGTGCCCGGGTCCACCGTAAACGGTTCGTGGTATGCCGGGGATCCTTCATCGGGCATCGAGGCGTCCAGGGTATACTTGATGGTGGCTTCACCGTGCAAGTCCATGGCCACAAGCCCATTCGTCAGCGATATGGAAGGCGCTGGCAACAGCTTTGAAACCGCACCGTGATTGGCGCTGCCGGGCGTGGGCCCAGTGAAGTATCCCCAGCCATTGGCGCCGTCCGTGCTCCTTCCAATGGAGATGCCGGCCGGAAGGGCCGGCCAGTGGAAGATGTCCAGCACGGAAGTGCGGTCCGGGGCCACCAGCAACAACGTACCGCCCGTGCGCGGCAGGCTGAAGGCAAGCTGGTCCGGGTTGGTTTCCCCGGCTTGGCCGCACCAGAGCACCTGCCATTTGCCTGGGCCGACCTTTAAGCCTGCGGGCAATGGATGCAACTGTCCGTCCAAGGCAAGTACATATCCACCCAGGTCCACTTCCTTTCCGCCCGAATTATAGAGCTCCAACCAATCGCCCCGCGCACCTTCACCATCGCTACCCCCGGTACGTGTGCACTTCACCTCGTTGATCCGCACTTGCGCCGATATGGCAACAGCGGTGCAGGCAAACAATAGGACCAACCAGCGGCGCATTGCCGCAAATTAGAAGGTACAAGGAGAATACCGTTAAATTTGGCTCACAACCTCTACCCATGCGCCTAACCCTACCCCTCTTATCCTTGTTATTGACGTCTTCCGCAGTCTCCGCCCAAACCATCACCAATGTCACGGTGACACCCAACCCGCTGCACGCCTGCCAGGAAGCCACCTTGCACATCATGGGAACGGCCCCTCCGGGCATGAGCTTCACCTTCGTGCAGAACAACATCACCACCAACAGCATCACCTTGGTGATCGAGGCACAAGGGCCCGGTTCCGGTTCCACATCCTTCAACAACCCCATGGGCCCGTACGGCCCGTTCGATGCAGGCACGTACTCGCTGAGCGTTAGTCTGCAATACAACGGTACCATCACTTCCACTTGGACGGGCAACCTTACCGTATTGCCGGCCGTTGCCCATGACCTGGGCGAGGCGAACACCATCAACATTTGCCCCAACGCCCCACCGTTCCAGTTGATCTCCCAATTGGGGGGCACGCCGGATCCGGGAGGCTCCTGGACCAACCCCCAATTGCAGACGGTGGCCAATGGCACTTTTATTCCGGGCACCAGCCCTGAAGGCGTTTACTTGTACTACTTCCCCGTGCTACCACCTTGCCAGCCGGAGTACCAGTACCTCACCGTGCTGTACATGCCGAACAATTCAGCCGGCAACAACACCACGGTCAGCCTTTGCACTGTGGCAGGTGCTCCGCCGGTGGACCTGTTTACCCAATTGGGCGGAACGCCGATGGCCGGTGGCACCTGGACGGGGCCCGGCGGAAACACCACGGGGATCTTCACCCCGGGCACCAGCAGCCCAGGGGCTTACGTGTACCATGTGGGAGGCATTGCCCCTTGCCCGGACCCGACAGCCACCGTTACCGTTACCGGCGCTGCGGCCTCCAATCCGGGCGTGGGCGGCAGTGCCGAGTTCTGTTTTGATGAAACCGCGGCAAACCTCAACAATTACGTAACGGGCGAGAGCACGAGCGGCGTTTGGTTCAGCCCGCAGGGCTACGGCATTGACACTTATGGGGTGCCGATCAACTTGACCTTGTACGGACCTGGCAATTACGCCTATGTAGTCACTACCCCGCCGTGCCCTGCCGATACCAGTTACGTGCTGGTAACACTGGTGGGTCCGCCATGCACCATCGGCATTGATGATGTGAAGGCAATGCCTGAAGCCATGCACGTAGTTCCAAACCCTGCCACGGGAACGGTAACCGTGGAAATTGAACGCGCCGCCAATGACCGAAACCAGACCCTTGAAATTTGCGATGTGAACGGAAAACCCGTGCTGCGTGTGCCGCTCAATTCCACAGCCAGCGGCATCCGCAAGACCTTGGACATTTCAGGATTGGCCCCAGGGGCCTACATGCTTCGCTGGACCGGCGGCACCGGCACGGTGACCCAACGCCTGATGGTGGAGTAGCTCAAAGGGCGTTGCGCGTCACCCAGTAGCGAAAGGCGGCCAGCGCTTTGCGCGCCGGGCTTAAGCGCGAAAGGTCGCGGTTCCATTGTTTGGGGAGCACAGCCCTGTTCAAGGCTGCCAGCAGGCGGAAGGCTTTCTTGCGAAATTCCATGGCATCAGTGGTGCGCCAGCGAGCATTCGTCCTGCGGCAGCTCCAGTTCGATGGTGGCGTGGTGAACACCCAGCCCGAGCAGCATTTCACGCGCGGCCTTGGTCAATTGGGAGCGTTCCGCAGCATCACTGGTGTCCACTTCCAGGTGTACGGTGAGGATGATGTATTCACCGTCCAGCGTCCATGCATGCTGGTCGTGTGTGCCCACCACGTGGGGCAATGTGCGCAAAGCTTCCGTGATCTTGGCCTCATCAAACCCTTCCGGAAGGCGCTGCATCAGGATGCCGGTTCCCTTGCGCAGGGTGCGCACGGCATTGAACAGCACGAACAGGTTGATGCCAACGGACAGCAGCGGGTCCACAATGCCCAGGCCAGTAAAGTGGATGATCACGGCGCCCACCAGCACGGCCGCCCATCCCAGCACATCCTCCATCAAATGCAGAAAGGCGCCCTGTTCGTTCAGGGTACTTCCGCCATGCAGCTTCCAAGCGGCCAAGCCGTTCATCAGCAGGCCGAACGCGGCAAGCATCATCATTCCCACTGCATGTGGTTCGTGCGGCTCCCCGATGCGCGAAAGCGTGAACACCAGGAGCACAAGTGAACTGATGGCGAGCACCAAGGCGGTGAGCCAACCACCCAGCATGGCATAGCGCCCGTATCCGTAGCTGTACTTCCCGTCACGGCCGCGCACGGCAAGGTTGCTCAAATACCAGGCGGCGCCCAGCACCAGTGAATCGCCCATGTCGTGCATGGCATCACTGAGCACGGCCATGCTCTGGGTCCAAAAGCCGCCTGCCACTTCAATGAGCGTGAACGCCAGGTTGAAGAAAAAAGCGAACCGGATGTTGGCGGCCCCATGCGAATGGACATGACCTTGGTGCCCATGGCCTTCATGGCCTTGTCCGTGGTGATGCCCGTGATCGTGCGCCATGGCGCGAATGTAGAACGGCCTACCCCACCACCTGCCTTCCGGTAACCTTGGCAAAGGCCACCTTGGTATCCTGCAGGCGCATCAGTTCGCGCATCACGGATTCCATTTCGGCATCATCCACCACGGTCTTGAGCTTTTCCTGTGTATCGCGCAGCATGCGGTCCAAATGGCGTTCCTTGAGCACGTTCATGGAGTGTTCCACCGCGTCCAACAACTGGTCCTGCTCCTGCACCACGTGGATCTTGTGCTTGGTCTTCCAATTGGGGCTAAGCACATGGCGGTCCGTGAGCAGGTCGATGCTCAGCTTCCGCCACTCCTCGTTTTCATTGCCTATGTAGCGGGCCGGCCGCACTTCGGTGCCGGTTTTGTGCGCAAAGCTGTAGTCCCGGTAGATTGTGGCGAACAACGGGTCGCTGAAGTCGATCTCGTCGTATGCCAAGGATTGGAACATGAGCTCGGCCACGGAGAGTTCTTCTTCCGAGGCCGATCCATCCTCTTCCTGCATGGGCACGATGATCCGCTCATGGCCGTATTTGATCAGCATGCGCATCAATTCGCGTTCCTGCGGAGTGAAGCCTGTTTCCTCCTGTACCGGCTGCGGGGGCGCCACCGGGTTTGGCACGATCTCTTCCAGCAGGGGTGCGTCATCGCCCAACCGCTTGCGGACCCCCCTGCGCAACACTTTGTTCAGTTCGCTTACCAGTGCCTGTTCGGAGATGTCCAGCAGGCCCGCGCACTGCTTCACGTAGAGCGAGCGCAGCACATGGTCCGGCACAAGTGCGATGCTCTCCACCAGTTCATGGATGGCGGCAGCTTTCTTCACCGGGTCATTTCCCGCATCCTTCACCAGCAGGTCTGCCTTGAAGGCCAGAAAATCCTTGGCCGCATCCTGGATGAAGTCCGCGATCTCGCCGCTGGAATGCTTGCGGGCAAAGCTGTCCGGATCATCCCCGTCCGGGAAGGCCACGATCTTCACGTTCAGGCCTTCGGCGATCACCAGGTCAATGCCGCGCAGCGATGCCTTGATGCCTGCGGCATCGCCGTCGTACAGGATCACCACGGCCGGTGCATAGCGCTTGATGAGCCGTACCTGGTCCACGGTGAGGCTGGTGCCGCTGCTGGCCACCACGTTGTGCACGCCCGCCTGGTGCAGGCTGATCACATCGGTGTAGCCCTCCACCAGCAGGCATTGCTGCTGCTCCACGATGGCCTTCTTGGCCAAGATGATGCCGTAGAGTGAACGGCTCTTGACGTAGAGCACGCTCTCCGGGCTGTTGAAGTACTTCGGGAGCTTCTTGTCGCTCTTCAGCGTGCGCGCGCCAAAGGCAATGGGCTGTCCGGTAAGTCCGTGGATGGGAAAAGTGACGCGGCCCTGGAAGAAATCCCACGGTGTGCCATCCTCCCGGCGCTTGATCCACCCGGCCTTCTCCAGCAATTCGGGGTTGAAGCCGTGCGCCAGTGCTGCCGAGGCAAAGGCATTACCCCTTTCCGGCACGTAGCCCAGCTGGAATTCCTTGATGGTGTCCTCGCGGAAGCCGCGCTCATGGAAATACGAAAGCCCGATGCGTTTGCCTTCGTCGCTGTTCCACAGCTGGTCCACGCTCCAGTCCAGCGCCCATTGCTGCACCACGGCCAGGCTTTCGCGCTCGCTCTGCTCCAACTGCTGCTCCTCGCTCTGCTGTTCTTCCTCCAGCTCGATCTGGTAGCGCTTGGCCAGCCAGCGGATGGCTTCCACGAAGGTGAGGTGCTCGTGCTTTTGGAGGAAGCCGATGGCATCACCCTTTTCCCCGCAACCGAAGCACTTGAAGATGCCGAGCTGCGGGCTTACGTTGAACGAGGGCGTCTTTTCGTTGTGGAACGGGCACAAGCCCAGGTAGCGCGGGCCCTTGCGCTTCAATTGCACAAAATCGCCCAGCACCTCCTCAATGCGGACGGCATCCTTTACCTGCTGTATGGATTGCGGCGTGATCACGCGGGCCCGGATTTGGGGACCGCGAATTTACCGCAGCCTCACCGCCCTTTTCCACGATCGTTGATAACTGCACCGCTGGTGTCATAGACCACGGTTCTTTCCAACTGGCCTTCGGTGTTGTAGTACCGCCATTCGCCAACTTGCCTGCCCCTTTGCTGGTTACCGGTGTAGAACAGGGTGCCGTCGTCGCGGAACACGGTGGAGATGCCTTCCGGCAGCCCGTCCTTGTATTCACTCCGGCTCTTCACCCGGCCGTCGCGGGTGTAGCTGGTCCACAGGCCGGAACGCTTGCCGCCCGCCATGTCGCCTTCCATCTGCAAATGCCCGTCAGGCCCCACCATGCGCACGTGTCCGTTCTGCACCATTGCCGTATCCGGCCCAATGGCGGGGGTACTGTCCTTCGTTGCCACAGGTGCAGCAACGGGCTTGGGGCTGTCCGCTTTTCCGTTGCAGGCAAGCACCAGCACGGAAAGCAGGGGGAGGCATGCCGCCGGTCCGATCTTCATTTGTTCCGTTCCACGGTCATTTCCAGCAATCCTTCCAAAGCAAGTCGGGCATCGGTGGCCGGCAATTGCCGCAGCTCTTCCATGGCCAGGTCACGGTGCCGGTACATGCACTGGCGCGCGTGGTCAATGCCCCCGGCCTCCACCACCTTCGCCACCAAGCGCGCCACGGCCTTGCCGTTGCTGCTCTCATGCTTTACGGTGCGCACCATCCAGCGGCGGTCCTGGGCGCCCACCACGCGCAAGGCATGGATCAACGGCAGGGTGAGCTTGCCTTCCTTGATGTCGATGCCGGTGGGTTTGCCCACGTTCTTTCCGCCGCCATAATCGAAGAGGTCGTCCTTGAGCTGGAAGGCCGTGCCGGCATGCTCACCGAAGCGGCGCATGAGGTCCACCTCACGCTCTCCGGCACCAACCGCATGGGCGCCACTGGCGCAACAGGCCGCGATCAGGCTGGCGGTCTTTTTGCGGATGATGTCGAAGTAGACCTCCTCGCTGAAGTTGAGCCCGCGTGCCTTCTCCATCTGCAGCAGCTCACCCTCGCTCATTTCGCGCACGGCGGTGCTCACGATCCGCAGCAGTTCGAACTGTCCCTGTTCCACCGCCAACAACAAGCCTTTGCTGAGCAGGTAATCGCCCACCAGTACCGCCACTTTGTTCTTCCACAGGGCGTTGATGCTGAAAAAGCCGCGTCGCATGTTGCTGCCGTCCACCACATCGTCGTGGACCAAGGTGGCCGTGTGCAGCAGTTCGATCAGCGAGGCTGCGGTATAGCCAGCCTCGTTCACCGGCCCGAATTGCCGTGCGCTGAGCAGGGTGAAGAGGGGCCGCATCTGTTTGCCCTTGCGCTGCACGATGTAGTGCATCACGCGGTCCAGCAGGGGCACCTTGCTGCGCATGGCCTCGCGGAAGCGCGCCTCAAACAGGTCCATTTCCGCCTGAACGGGGCGGCGGATCTCCGCCAGGGTGCGCGGAACAGCTGGTGCCTGGGCTACCGGCATGGAGGCCATTGTGCAAAGATGCGCAGCACGGGTGGATACCGTGGTGTTTGATGCGGGCTTTTCATCCATTCATCGGGGGCGGGGCTTGGCCGGAGCCATCCTCCTCTTACATTCGTCACATGGCACGCCAGCCCCTTCTGCTTTCCGCTTTGCTGCTTTTATGTGGCGGAAGCGCGTTTGCGCAAGGCAACCGGAAGGACACCAAGGTGGTGCTCTACAAGGACCGGATCGCGGCGCAGTGGGACACGGTGGATTGCGTGAAGAACGTGCTGAAGCTCAACCCGCTGCTCTTCCTGCGCGGTGAAGCACCGCTCTATTATGAGCGTGCCCTTTCACCCCGCATCAGCGCGGAGCTGGCCGTGGGGGTAACGTTCCGCAATTACATCGGCGGCGACCTTGCCGGGGACGATGCGGATGACTTCAGCGCGGGCACGCACATCATCACCAAACCCTCATACCACCTGGGTTTCCGCTACTACCTCACCTACGATCTGGAGCCGCAGGGCATGTATCTGCAAGGTGGCTTTGCCTATGTGGACCACAGCAAGGACATTTCCGTGAGGGACAGTACGGGCGCATTCACGGACGTATCGCTGCGCGACCAGCGCCTGTACAACGATGTGCGCCTCTACCTCGGCTACCAGCGTCTTTCCGGAACGAGCAATTGGCTCATTGATTTTTACGGCGGCATCGGCTTGCGCAACCGCTCGCTCAAAAAGGTGGATGAGCACTTTGACCTTACGGAAAAGACTTGGAGCTATTCCACGGAGGAGAAGCACGACAACGTGCCGGCGTTCTTCCTTGGAATAAAGATCGGGTACGGGTTCTAGTGCGCCGCGCGCAGCGGCTTCAACACCCGTTCACCGTCCTTGAGCGCAGGTTCGTTCTTGTTGGCCAGTTGCCCGCACGCCGCATCAATGTCGCGCCCACGGCTTCTGCGGATGCGCGCCGTGATGCCTTTGCTTTCCAGATAATTCTGGAATTGAAGTGCCTTTTCAATGGGGGTGCGCTGGAAACGCCCGTCGTCGGTGGCGTTGTACTCGATCAGGTTCACCTTGGCGTTCACTTGGCTGCACAGGCGCACCAGGTTGCGCGCGTCCTCCGGCGAATCGTTGATGTCGCGGAACAGGATGTACTCAAAGGTGACGTCCTTGCGTGTGAGCCGCGTGTAATGGCGCAGTGCGGCCATCAACTCTTCCAGGTTGTTGGAGTCGTTGATGGGCATCATGCTGCTGCGCTTTTCGTCCGTGGCCGCGTGCAGTGAGAGGGCCAGGTTGAACTTGGCGCCGTCGTCACCCAACTGGCGGATCATCTTGGCGATGCCGGCGGTGCTAACCGTGATGCGGCGGTAGCTCATGCCCAGGCCGTCCTCGGCATTGATGCGCTCGGTGCTGTGCATGATGGCGGCGTAGTTGAGCAACGGCTCGCCCATGCCCATGTACACGATGTTGGTGAGCGGCCGTTTGTAAAGCTCCATGGAAAGTTTTGCAATGCCTGTCACCTGGTCCACGATCTCGCCGGCACTGAGGTTGCGCAGCCGCTTGAGCCGTCCGGTGGCGCAAAATGCACAATCCAAGCTGCAGCCCACTTGGCAGCTCACGCATGCGGTAATGCGCTTCTCAGTGGGAATCAACACCCCTTCCACCACATGGCCGTCCCAGCTCCGAAAGGCGCATTTCACCGTGCCGTCATCGCTGCGTTGCTGCTCGGCCAGCACCAAAGGCCGCAGCACGGCCCGTTCGGCCAGGCCCGCGCGCAAACCCTTGGAAAGGTTGCTCATGGCTTCGATGGAAGGGGCGTGCGTCTTCCACAGCCATTCCCACACTTGCTTGGCGCGGTAAGGCTTTTCGCCCAGCCCCGCCACTAAGGCGGTCACTTCCTCCTTGGTGAGTTCACGGAGATCGACGGGCTTGGCGTTCATGGTGCAAAGGTCGCGCTTCCAGTGGAAAGCCGCACAGATCCGGCCCGGCAAAGCCTTGCCAAGTACAATCAACGCCCGGATGGAACAGCGCCCTGTTTCCGGTAGATCAGCTGTTGCACAACCACGAAAAGCAATACTGCCCCTGCCGCAAAGGCCGCTTCCGTGTTCAACATGCCCTGTGCCCCGAAGTGTGCGTACGCCGCGCCCACCACCCAGGTCATCAAATAGATCGGGGAATTGGACAGGGCCGCAAAGATGTTGTACTTGGTAGCAGCTGCGCCTTTGCCGATCACATCCAGCGTGAATGCCGTAAAGCCCGCGAAGCTGAGACCTGTTATGACCGCATAGAGCGAGGTGAAGCCGATGAACATCCATTCTGTGCGGGGTGCAAGGCCCATGGCCACTGCACAGGCCGCACCCGCCAGGCCGAACAGCAAATAGGCATTCCTGCTGTCCATCCGGTCGCAGGCCCAACCGCCGATCATGCAGCCCAGCGCAGAAAGCAGCCCCCCTGCAATGCCGGTTACCAGGGCCACTACCTCGGCGCTTGCATGCCAATCCTTTGCAATGGAGGACCACAGGTTCCCGGCTGCACCGGTGCCCAGCGTAAGCATGCAAAGCAGCAGTCCAAGCAAGCCGCTCCTGGTCTTGATCGTGCCCCAGACGTCCTTGCCGATGTTCACGTAGGTATCACGCAATTTCCCTGCCCGCACGGTGGTGCGGTGATCGTTGAAAAGTGCCAAGGGCAGGCAGCAGGCGATGCATACCACGCCCATGATCACCGGCGACATCCAGGCCGCAGGCAGGTGCTGCGCCAAGATCAGCCCAATGCCACCACCAATTCCGGCGCCGCCCAGATTGCCCGCCTGCATGAATCCGCCGGTGCGGCCCTTCACCTCTTCCGGCACATCGTAGGCCATCAAGCCTTCCGTAGCCATGCACAAAAAAGTGATGGCCAGGCTCCATAGGAACACGAGCGCGGTGAGGTGGGGGATACTGGATTCCTTGAACGGCACAATGCCCGTGGCCACCAACCCGATGAAACAGACCACGTTCGCCAACTTGTACCAGCGTTTGTAGCTGAGCGTGGAATCCACCACCGGAGCCCACAGGAATTTGAAAATATGGGGCAGCAGGGAAGCTGCCACCAGGCCAGCGATCTGCTCCACTGAGACACCGGCCTGCGAGAGGAGATAACCGAGCGTCACCGTTACATACCCGCTGGATACGCCCATCGGCAGGATGAGCACCGTAAAAACGAGCGGGGGCACCGGTTTATGCGCATGAACGCCGGATGTTGCAACGTGTTCAACTCCCATAATTGCCGCGGTGCACAAGGTAGGCGCACGCCCAAAACTAGAGCGGCACGGCTTTCAGCAGCACTTCCGCCAATTCCAGGTCCAGGGGCGTGGTAACCTTGATGTTTTGTTCCTCCCCTTCCACCAAGTGCAACATGGTCCCGATGCGTTCCACCAGCGTGGCTTCATCAGTGAAGGCGGGATCGTACGGAAGTTCGAAGGCGGTGCGCAAAAGGGGCACTTGGAAGCTCTGCGGTGTTTGCACCAAGCGCAATGCGGTCCGGTCCACCGCATGGGATGAGCCGCCTTCCACGGCTCGCACCGATGAGCTCACCGGCACCACGGGAATGGCGGCTCCGTGCCGCTCGGCAGCACGAAGGCATTTCCCAATAAGGTTATCGGAAACCACCGGGCGCACGCCATCATGCACGGCCACCAAGCCATTGTGCCGCACTTTGCGCAAGCCCTCCTTTACGGAATGGAAACGCTCCGTTCCACCGGCCACCACGGTATGCGGCACCTGAAAATCGTGTGCCGCGCATCGGGCCTCCCAAGCCTCCATCTGTTCCTTGGGCAGCACCACCACCAGCTGCATGGCCGGATCGAACCGGTGGAATGCACGGATGGTCCAAAACAGGAGCGGCCTTCCCTTGAGCAGCAGGAACTGTTTGGGCAGGGTGCCCCCCATGCGCTTGCCGCTGCCACCGGCCACGATGATCGCCGATCGTTCCATGCTATGCTAGCTGGTCCAGCCGATGCAAAGAAAAGAGGCGCGGATCATGGTTCCGCGCCTCATTGCCCAATTCGCGGCGGTTTTCCTCAGATGATCAGCATCGCATCCCCATAGCTGAAGAAGCGATACTTCTCCTTGATGGCCACCTTGTAGGCGTTCCACACGTGGTCGTATCCTCCAAAGGCAGCCACCATCATCAACAGCGTGCTCTCCGGCATGTGGAAGTTGGTGAGCATGCGGTCCGCGATGTTGAACTCGTAGGGCGGGAAGATGAATTTGTTGGTCCAGCCGTTGTAAGGCTTGATGTGGTCGTCCGTGCTCACGCTGCTTTCAATGGCGCGCATGGTGGTGGTGCCCACGCAGCATACGTGCTTCTTGGCGTCTGTACTGGCATTGATGATGTCGCACGCGGCCTGGCCGATCAGCACCTGCTCGCTGTCCATTTTGTGCTTGGTGAGGTCCTCCACCTCCACCGGGCGGAAGGTGCCCAGGCCCACGTGCAGCGTGACGGGGGCAAAGCTGATGCCCTTGAGCTCAGCGCGCTTCATGATCTCGCGGCTGAAGTGGATGCCTGCGGTGGGCGCTGCCACGGCACCTTCATGCCGTGCGAAAATGGTCTGGTAGCGCTCGGCGTCGCTGGCTTCCAAGTCGCGCTTGATGTAGTGGGGCAGCGGTGTTTCGCCCATCTCGGTGATGGTGCGCTTAAACTCCTCGTAGCTGCCGTCGAACAGGAAGCGGAGGGTTCGGCCGCGGCTGGTGGTGTTGTCGATCACTTCGGCCACGAGCTCGTCGTCCTTGCCGAAGTAGAGCTTGTTGCCGATGCGGATCTTGCGGGCGGGGTCCACCACCACGTCCCACAGCAGGCTGTCGCGGTTGAGCTCGCGCAGCAGGAACACCTCGATCTTGGCTCCGGTCTTTTCCTTGTTGCCCCACATGCGTGCGGGAAACACCTTGGTGTCGTTCACAACGAAGGTGTCGCCTTCGTTGAAGTAATCCAGGATGTTCTTGAACTTCTTGTGCTCGATCTTGCCCGTTTTGCGGTCCATCACCATCAGCTTGGCACCGTCGCGGTCCTTGGTGGGATAGAGGGCAATGAGTTCCTTGGGTACGTCGAACTTGAATGCGTTCAGTTTCATTATGGAGAGGGCTTACAGGCCCTTTTTCAAGATTTGGGCCGCGAAGGTAATGCGATCCAAGGCCGTTGGGGCAAGGAATCACGTGCCTGGCTTTGCCCCGCGCTTGAAAGCCCAAGCATCCAGCCACAGCGACCATTGTTCCGGGGTGCGGGCATCTTCCACGCGGAAACCGCCGCTGGCCGTGCGCCGCAGCGCAACCAGGTGGGCGCCGCAACCCAGCGCCTCCCCGATGTCGTGCGCCAGGGAGCGGATGTAAGTACCCTTGCTGCATTTCACATGCACTGTGGCATCGGGACCCTGCAGGCTGAGAAGCACAAGCTCATGGATGGTTAAAGGCACCGGGGTGAACTTCACCTCTTCACCGGCCCGGGCCATGTAATAAGCCCGTTCGCCCTTGTAGCGTTTTGCGGAGAAATCCGGTGGCCGCTGCAAGATCTCGCCCGTGAACTTCCCCAGCACCGCCCGGATGGCCGGTTCATCAACATGTTCCCATGGCCGTTCCCGGTCCACCTCCGTCTCAGCATCGTAGCTGGGCGTGCTTTGGCCCAGGCGCAACGTGGCCGTGTAGGCTTTGTCCTCATCAGCCAATGCTTGCAGCTCCTTGGTGCATTTCCCCGTGCCCAAAATGAGCAGGCCGCTGGCCAAGGGATCGAGCGTGCCGCCGTGGCCCACCTTTACCCGGTGCCCGCAGAGGGCCAGCAAGGCCGCGCGGATCTTGGACAAGGCATTGAAGCTGGTCCAGCCCACGGGCTTGTCCACCAGCATGATTGCGCCGGTTTCCGGGTCCAGTTCCCCGCTCATGCCATGTTCAGGTCCACCCCGGCCAGCAGCAGCACCAGGAGCACCAGGCCCAATGCGATTCGGTACCACCCAAAAGCCCGGAAGCCGTGGCGCGTCAGGAACCCCACGAAGCTGCGGATGGCCAGCCAAGCTACGATGAACGCCACGGCATTGCCCAAAAGCAGCAATCCGATGTGGTCTCCGCCGAACAGGCCGGGGTCTGCCTTCCAACCTTGCAGCATTTTGTAGCCGGAAGCCGCGGCCATGGTGGGCACCGCCAAGAAAAAGGAAAACTCCGCCGCGTGCTTGCGCGTGAGCCCCGTGCCCATGCCGCCGATGATGGTGGCTGCCGAGCGGGACACGCCGGGGACCAAGGCCAAGCATTGGCAAACACCAATGGCAAAGGCCCTGCCGTAGCCGATGCCTTCCACTCCTTTGGGCTTGAACCAGTTGTCCACAAACAACAGTACGATGCCCCCCAAGAGCAGGGCCACTGCCACCACGGCAACGTTCTCCAGCAGCAGGTCGATGGCATCACCGAGGAAGTAGCCGAGGATGGCGGCGGGAATGAAGGCCACCAGCAGCTTCCAGTAGAAATCCCAGGAACGGAAAAAGCGCTTCCAATAAAGCACCACTACGGAGAGGATGGCCCCGAACTGGATGTTCACCATGTAAGTTTTGGTGAATTCCGTGGGTTCAAGGCCCAGCACGGCTTGGGCGATCACCATGTGGCCGGTGCTGCTCACCGGAAGAAATTCAGTGAGGCCCTCAATGACGGCAATGACTACGGCTTGGAATACGGTCATGCGGATATTTTCCCTTCACGAACGGCGACGGTGCGGAGTGGCCGCCTACGCCGCGTTCCTGGGTTTCCGCATGATGGCGTAGATCACGAAGGAATAGCCGATCAAGCACACGATGGGCGCCACGGTGATGCGGCGTGCACTGAAGAGTTCCTTGGCATTGAACACCTCGGGATCGCCGCTTCCACCACCGCTCATGAGCACGAAACCCAGGATCACAATGCCGATGCCGATGAGCAGCAGTTTGTAATTGGTGCGGTCAAAGGCCATATCGTCGTTCACGTGGGAAGCCATGGTCAGGTCCAGTTGAGTTCGTCGGTGTTCATGCGAAGATAGCGCCTCACGGCCAGCGCGGTGGAAAGCAGCGAGATCAGCAGGCCCAGCACCACGATGCCGCCCAGCAACAGGGCCAGCGCCATGGGGTGCACCAATGCGGCCAGGTCGGGCTGCCAGCGCACCAGCGCTTGGATGGTGGCCGCCAGCAGTCCGATGGCCAGGATGGAGGCCACAATGCCTTGCCACAAGCTGGTGCCGAGGAAGGGCTTTTTGATGAACCAACCGGTGGCGCCCACCAAGTGCATGGTCCGGATCAGAAAGCGTTTGCTGTAAATGGCCAGCCGGATGGTGTTGTTGATCAGCGCTACCGCGATCACCAGCAACAGCACGCTGAAGCCCAGCATGATCCACCGCAGCTTGCCCATGTTGGCATCGATGTTCTCCACCACCACCGGATTGTACTTCACCTCATGCACATTGGGATCCTGGCGCAGGTGCTCCGCCACCCATTTCAGGCTGTCCGGCCCGGCGTAGGCCTCTTTCATCCGCAGTTCGATGGATGGAAGCAGCGGATTGGCGCCCAGCACGCCAAGGAAATCCTCGCCCATGTCCTGCTTCAATTGCTCTGCGGCTTCATCGGCGGTCACATAGCGCGTTTCCCGCGTGAACGGTTGGGCCTCCAACTGCTTGCGGAACTTCATCACGTCCACCTCTTTCAGGTCGCGCTTCAGGTAGATGTCCACCTTCACGTTCTCCTTGAAATGGCGCTCCAGCTCCCGGGCGTTCAGCAACATGAAACCCAGCAGCCCCAGCATGTACAGCACCAGCGTGATGCCGATGATGGTGCCCGCATTGCTGCTCCGCGTGTAGCGCTTGAAGGGCTTCCTTTCGCTCATCCGTTCCAACCGCCCTGCCGGGCCTTATGGGCGGCGAAGTTATTCGCACCGGCCGCACCAGCTGCCCCCACCTTTAGCCGTCACCAACAGGGGAAGGCTAAATTCGCCGTCCATTCAGGGGATCATGGCATACGACCACAAGCGGATCGAGGCGGACTGGCAGCGCAGATGGCGGGAACAAGGAACGTTCCGTGCGAAGAACAACTCCGCAAAGCCGAAGTACTACGTGCTGGACATGTTCCCCTACCCCAGCGGCGCGGGCCTGCACGTGGGGCACCCGCTGGGCTACATCGCCAGCGACATCGTGGCGCGCCAGAAGCGGCACTGCGGCTTCAACGTGCTGCACCCCATGGGTTACGACAGCTTCGGCTTGCCCGCCGAGCAGTACGCCATCCAAACGGGCCAGCACCCGGCCAAAACCACGGAGGAGAACGCCGCGCGCTACCGCGAGCAACTGGACCGCATCGGCTTCAGCTTTGATTGGAGCCGCGAGGTGCGCACCAGCAATCCGGATTTTTACAAGTGGACGCAGTGGATCTTCCTGCAGCTCTTCAACAGTTGGTACGATCCCCGCGCCAACAAGGCCCGTCCCGTCAGCGACCTGATCGCACGCTTTGAAAGCCAAGGCTGCCAAGGGCAGGATGCCAGCGTGCTCACTGGTGATACCGAGGAGTTCATCGGCGCATTCACCGCCCAGGAATGGAACGCCTTTGATGAACGTACCCGGCAGATGGTGCTGCAGCGCTTCCGCCTGGCCTACCTCAGCGATGCCTGGGTGAACTGGTGCCCCGCGCTGGGCACCGTGCTGGCCAACGACGAGGTGAAGGACGGCGTAAGCGAGCGCGGCGGCCACCCCGTGGAGCGCAAGCGCATGCCGCAATGGAGCCTGCGCATCACCGCCTACGCGCAACGCCTGCTGGACGGGCTCAACGGACTGGACTGGAGTGAAAGCATCAAGGAGGCGCAACGCAATTGGATCGGAAGGAGCGAAGGAGCCACGGTGCGCTTCGCCGTCGGGAACGACTTCATCGAAGTCTTCACTACCCGCCCCGATACGCTCTTCGGCGTGAGCTTCATCACCCTTGCACCGGAACATGCCTTGGTGGGGAAATTCACAACGCCCGACCGCCGCACAGAGGTGGAAGCCTACGTGAACACCGCCAAGAACCGCAGCGAGCGCGAGCGCCAGGCCGAAGTGGACAAGGTGAGCGGCGTGTTCACCGGCAGCTACGCCAAGCACCCCTTCACCGGGACGGACGTGCCCGTGTGGGTGGGCGACTACGTGCTGGGCGGCTACGGCACCGGCGCGGTGATGGCCGTGCCCGGCGGCGACCAGCGCGACTGGCGCTTCGCCAAACACTTCGGCCTGCCCATCATCGCTGTTACAGAAGGCGCGGACATTGACAAGGAGGCCGATGAACGCAAGGATGCCGTGATCTGCAGTGAAGGCTTCCTCAAAGGTCTGCCAGTGCCACAGGCGATCAAGCGCGCCATAGAAGAACTGGAGAAGATCGGTGCGGGCCAGGGCAAGGTGAATTACCGCCTGCGCGATGCCGCCTTCGGCCGCCAGCGCTACTGGGGCGAGCCCATCCCCATCTATTACAAAGACGACATCCCCTACCCGCTTCCCGAAAACGCGCTGCCGCTCGAATTGCCCGAAGTGGACAAATTCCAGCCCACCGAAACTGGCGAGCCGCCGCTGGCCCGCGCAAAGAACTGGACCTACTCCCCTTCTCCTGCCCTGAGCGGAGCCGAAGGGGAGAAGGGACCGGGGGATGAGGGCGCATTCCCGCTGGA
>JAFDZY010000422.1 GCA_018266685.1 Bacteroidota bacterium | reverse complement strand
ACTATGATGCCAGACAATATATATGGCGCATAAGCATAAATATTCGTTTGGAACATTTTGCTGAATACGATCGCCAATAACAACGTCATCCCGAGTGGCTGGATGATAGTCCACAGTATGCCAAAGAAAGATCGGCGCCACCTAGAGCGCAGATCCGAAAGCGCCAAATGCGTAAAAAAGTAGCGGGCTTTCCATATTCCACACCAGTAATCAATCACGCCGTCATACCTTCTGGGTTGATAGTATTATCATACGAAGAATTCTCTAATTTTTTCGACGACCTTACCAACGTCATCCAGATTAAGTCCAGGATAGCTTGGAAGATTAATTCCACGAGCTGCCAAAGATTCTGCAACGGGAAATATCTCATTAGTAGCACAGTGGGGCAATATATGTGACGGATAGAACAACGGTCGGGTTTCAATACCAGCCTGTTTGAGGTGGTCGCGTAGTGGCTGCCGCCCTATGGCATCATCGATAGCGATGGAGCACATCCAGAATGAATGCACGGTGTCAGGCAATTCATCATGTGTTTTCAGCGGCAATCCACACAATCCCTCGTTATACCATTTCGCAATCTGTCGTTTCTTTGCAATAATTGCATCGGCTTTTTCAAGTTGTGCGAGACCGATTGCGGCACAAATATTGGTCATCCTGTAGTTATATGCAACAGTATCGTGCCAATATTCGCGATTTTGAGAAACACCTTGATTCTTCAAGTGATACGCTCTTTCAATCACGGATTTTTCCTTGGCAACAACCATACCACCTTCACCACAGGTGATGGTTTTGTTGCCAAAAAAGCTGAAGGTCGCTATGTCACCGAAGGTGCCTGCGTGCTGGCCATGATAGCGCGTGCCAAAGGCTTCAGCACAGTCTTCAATCAGCAGCAGATTGTTTTCGTTACAGATCGCCGTCAAAGCGGCCATATCGCAGGGCAACCCATAGAGATGAACTGCCATAACAGCCTTAGTACGTGGCGTTATTTTCCGCATCACATCCTGAGGATCGATCTGCCATGATTTCTCCAGCGAATCAACGAATACTGGGGTAGCACCCGTCTGAATAATAGTATTAACCGAAGCAACGTAAGTCAGTGTAGGGACGATGACTTCATCCCCCGGGCCAATTCCCAAGGCTTCCAGTGCCAGGTGAATGGCAACCGTTCCATTACTAACCGTGGTGGCATGCTCTGCGCCAATATATTCTGCAAAACTGCGTTCGAAGCGGCCAATGAACTCCCCCTTGGAAGAAATCCATGTGGAATCCAAGCATTGGTTCACATATTCTTTTTCGCGTCCCGAAAAAAAAGGTTGATACACCGGAATCATGGTTCGCTCTTATTCGTGATAATTGAAATATTTAAAGCCGTGTTGCTTCACTAGCTCATCGCGCTGAGCTTCCCTCATGTCTTCACGCATCATTTCCGCCACGAGTTCTTGAAAGGTGGTTTTTGGCACCCATCCGAGTTTTTCCTTAGCTTTGGTGGCATCACCCAGGAGAGTTTCTACTTCAGCGGGACGAAAGTACCTAGGGTCTACAGCGACAATGCATTTGCCAGATGTTCCGTCATAGCCCTTTTCCTCCGAATCCTTGCCTTCCCAGCGAATATTAATGCCGATCTCTTTGGCAGCCAATTCGACGAACTCACGCACGGAATGCTGTTGCCCCGTAGCAATGACATAGTCCTCCGGATTTTCTTGTTGTAGCATAAGCCACTGCATTTCTACGTAATCTTTGGCATGCCCCCAGTCACGTAGAGCATTCATGTTTCCAAGATACAAGCAATCTTGCAAACCCAATTTGATGCGAGCGAGTGCTCTGGTTATTTTTCGCGTTACAAAGGTTTCTCCGCGAATTGGAGACTCGTGGTTGAAAAGAATCCCATTGCACGCGTAAATTCCATAGGACTCGCGATAATTTACGGTTATCCAATATGCATACATCTTCGCCACCGCATATGGCGAACGAGGATAAAATGGAGTGCTTTCCTTTTGAGGGATTTCCTGCACCAAGCCATACAACTCGGATGTCGATGCCTGGTAGAATTTCGCTGTTTTTTCTATGCCCGCAATGCGCATGGCTTCCAGAATACGTAAAGGCCCTAGCGCATCCGAGTTGGCCGTATACTCCGGCTCCTCAAAAGAAACAGCTACGTGGCTTTGCGCCGCCAAATTATATATTTCGTGCGGCCGTACCTCTTGGATGATTCGGATCAGGCTGGAGGAATCAGTCAAGTCTCCGTAATGGAGGGTGAGGTCATGGCCTTGTTTATGGGGATCGTGATACAAATGGTCAATGCGATCAGTATTGAATAGTGATGCGCGTCGGCGAATACCATGTACTTCGTAACCCTTTGCCAGCAGAAATTCGGCTAAATATGCCCCGTCCTGCCCCGTGATCCCTGTGATCAAAGCGATTTTCTTGCTCATTGCCTATACGTTTACGTTGAAATTTATGGAGCCCAGGCCTGACTCTCAGGCCAGCGGGAAAAATGCTTTACTTTGCACCCTACGGCGTGGCTGTGTAGTGCGAGCTTGCGACAGTTAGGCCGCTCATACCTTCGGGCTTACACCTTCATTGACAGTGCGGCCATAGGTGTCTTCGAAGCGGACAATGTCGTCTTCGCCTAGGTAGCTGCCCGATTGCACCTCAATGATCTCCAGAGGCAACTTTCCTGGATTGGCAAGCCGGTGGGTGTTACCCAAAGGTATGAAGGTGGATTCGTTTTCAGCCAACAGAAAGGTTTTATCTCCGTTGGTGACCTCGGCGGTACCTTTCACAACGACCCAATGTTCTGCGCGGTGATGGTGCATTTGCAGGCTGAGCTGTGCTCCCGGATTCACCACGATGCGTTTGACCTGAAAGCGCTCGCCCGCGTCGATGCTGTCGTACCAGCCCCAGGGGCGATGCACCTTACGGTGCGTGGAGGCCAGAGTTCGCTTCTGCGTCTTCAGCTCGGCAACAATTTTCTTGACGTCTTGTGTTCTGCGCTTGTCTGCCACCAGTACGGCGTCGGCCGTCTCCACCACCACCAGGTTGTCTACCCCCACGGTTGCGACCATGCAGGTCTGAGAGAAGAGCAGACTGTTGCGGGTATCAACCGCCAGTGTCTGGCCAGTTTGGGCATTGCCGTTGGTGTCGTGCGGCAGTACGTCCCATAGCGCGTCCCACGCGCCCAGGTCAGACCACTCGGCGTCCAGTGGCATCACGCATGCTGGAATGCCCAGCTTGGGCTGGCGGGGCAGGTGCTCCATGACGGCGTAGTCGATGGAATCGGCTGGGCAGGCGGCAAAGCTTTCAGCATGGGGGCGGATGAAGTCCATGTCGCGGCTGGCACCCTCCATGGCGGCGCGGCAGGCTTGCAGCATGGCCGGTTGCAGAGCCGCCATGGCTTTGAGCCACTGGTCTGCGCGCACCATGAAAAGGCCGCTGTTCCACAGGTAGTTGCCGCTGGCCACGTATGCCCGTGCCGTTTCCAGATTGGGCTTTTCGGCAAAGCTCTGTATGGCATGGGCACTGCAGCCTTCAATGGCCTGCGCCTTCTGGATGTAGCCGTAACCAGTCTCCGGGCGGCTGGCCACAATGCCAAAGGTGATCATGGCGCCGTCGCGCGCCAGGGGCCAGGCGCTTTCGACGGCCTGAGTCAGCCGTGCAGGATTTCCCACTACATGGTCTGCGGGCATGGCCAGCAATACCGCCTGCGGGCTGGCAGCAAGCGCGGCCAGCGTAAGCGCAGGCGCGGTGTTGCGGCCCATGGGCTCCAGCACCAGCTGGGCGCCGTCAACGCCCGCCTCTTGCAATTGCTGTGCTGCCAGGAAGCGGTGGTCGGCATTGCAGATGACCAAGGGCTGTGCTTTGGGGATGGAAGTGGCCAAGCCATCGAGGCGCCGGGCGGTGTCTTGCAGCATGGAAACCCCGTCGCCATTGAGCGCCAGGAATTGCTTGGGGTAGGTTTCGCGCGAGAGGGGCCACAAGCGTGTGCCCGAGCCGCCACAAAGAATGACAGGGAGAAGCGGGGAGGATCTCATGCAATGAGGGTGGAAGAAGTTGGGGATTGCGCAGGTGCTTCGCGCAGGGTTTCAAGATCCGCCTCCAGCAAAGCCAGCCGCTGGTTCAACCTGCGTACATCGCGCTCGATGCGAGTGTTGACCATGTCTGCGTGCAGGGCCTTGACCAGAAGCACCATGCAGGCCAGCAGCAGCAGCAGCGCGGGTGGGTAGCTGAAGCCCGTCCAGGCTGCCATCTTGTCGACCAACCCCGGCCAGGCGCCCAGCACGGCGGCGGCGGCGGCCACCACGACCCAGAACAGGCCGTGCATCAGGTACAGGTGGTCGCGGCGGATCAGGT
>JAFDZY010000421.1 GCA_018266685.1 Bacteroidota bacterium | reverse complement strand
GGTTCCGCAGTTGTCGGTGTATGCCGTTCCGCCCCAATCACCATGGCAATCCGCAGTGCAGGGGTTCAGGCCTGTGTTGCCGCCCACACAGGTGCCGCAATTGTCCGTGTATGCCGTACCGCCCCAATCACCATGGCAATCTTGCACACAGGGATTCAGGCCGGTGTTGCCGCCCACGCACGTACCGCAGTTGTCCGTGTAGGCCGTGCCACCGAAGTCACCATGGCAATCAGCCGTGCAGGGGTTCAGGCCGGAATTGCCGCCCACGCAGGTTCCGCAGTTGTCCATGTAGGCCGTGCCACCGAAGTCACCATGGCAATCTTGCACACAGGGATTCAGGCCGGTGTTGCCGCCCACGCAGGTACCGCAGTTGTCGGTGTAGGCGGTGCCGCCGAAGTCGCCGTGGCAGTCAGCGGCGCAGGGGTTCAGGCCGGTGGTTCCGCCCACGCAGGTTGCGCAGTTGTCCACATACGCCGTGCCGCCCCACTGGCCGTTGCAGTCCTGCACGCATGCGGTGAGTCCAGTGTTGCCGCCCACGCAAGTCCCGCAGTTGTCGGTGTAGGCCGTTCCCCCGAAGTCGCCGTGGCAATCAGCGGTGCAGGGGTTCAGGCCGGTGTTGCCGCCCACGCAGGTTCCGCAGTTATCGGTGTATGCCGTTCCGCCAAACACGCCGTTACAGTCAGCGGTGCAGGGGTTCAGGCCGGTGTTGCCGCCCACGCAGGTTCCGCAGTTGTCGGTGTATGCCGTTCCGCCAAACACGCCGTTACAGTCAGCGGTGCAGGGGTTCAGGCCGGTATTGCCACCCACACAAGTGCCGCAATTGTCGGTGTAAGCCGTTCCGCCAAATACGCCGTTACAGTCAGCGGTGCAGGGGTTCAGGCCGGTGTTGCCGCCCACGCAGGTGCCGCAGTTGTCGGTGTAGGCCGTGCCGCCGAAGTCGCCATGGCAGTCAGCGGTGCAGGGGTTCAGGCCGGTATTGCCGCCTACGCAGGTTCCGCAGTTGTCGGTGTATGCCGATCCGCCAAACACGCCGTTGCAGTCAGCGGTGCAGGGGTTCAGGCCCGTGTTTCCGCCCACGCAGGTGCCGCAGTTGTCGGTGTAGGCGGTTCCGCCGAAGTCGCCGTGGCAATCAGCAGTGCAGGGGTTCAGGCCGGTGTTGCCGCCCACGCAGGTGCCGCAGTTATCGGTGTAGGCCGTTCCACCGAAGTCGCCGTGGCAGTCAGCGGCGCAGGGGTTCAGGCCGGTGGTTCCGCCCACGCAGGTACCGCAGTTGTCGGTGTATGCCGTTCCGCCAAACACGCCGTTGCAGTCAGCCGTGCAGGGGTTGAGGCCAGTATTGCCGCCCACGCAGGTGCCGCAGTTGTCGGTGTAGGCCGTTCCACCGAAGTCACCGTTGCAGTCAGCGGTGCAGGGGTTGAGGCCGGTGTTGCCGCTCACGCACGTCCCGCAGTTGTCGGTGTAGGCCGTGCCGCCGAAGTCGCCGTGGCAGTCAGCGGCGCAGGGGTTCAGGCCGGTGGTTCCGCCCACGCAGGTACCGCAGTTGTCGGTGTAGGCGGTGCCGCCCGGAACTCCGGCGCAATCAATCAGTTCGCCTGCGCACACGCAATTGGCGTTGTACACATCGTTGCCCGTGCTGGCGCTACCATCATCACAGCCTACCCCTGGCAAAGCACTGCCATTTGCCACTCCGAGGCAATCCACCCATTCGCATCCGCAGTTGGCACTCCATGTACCGGTTGCTCCTGCAGGTGCATAGGGGTAGCTGCATGGTGTTCCAGGAAGATTGGTTCCCCCGATTACACCTGCGCAATCCGTACCATTCCCGCAAGTACAGTTCGCTTGCCATACTTCGCCTATCGTAAGCGGGTTGCCATCATCGCAACCGTAGCCCGGCATGGCATAACCGTTCACGGTTCCTTCACAATCCACCCAATCACAGGTACAGTTGGCACTCCAGGTGCCAGGAAAGCCATTGTAAGCGGTACATGGAGTTCCTGGTACGGCCGTTCCTCCTACCACCCCAAGGCAATCCGTACCGTTGCTACAGGTGCAGTTGGCTTGCCACACTTCGTTTTGGGTAAGCGGGTTGCCATCATCGCAACCGTAGCCCGGCATGGCCATGCCGTTCACAGTACCTTCACAATCCACCCAGTCGCAGGAGCAGTTGGCGCTCCAGGTGCCGGCAAAGCCATAGTAATAGGAAGTACATGGAGTTCCTGGCAATGCAGTACCGTTCAACGTACCGGTGCAATCGTGGTAATCGGTACACGTGCAGGTACTGCTCATGTAGGAATAGTTGGTGAGCGGGTTGTTGTCATCACAAATTGAACCCGGATAGCTACTGCCATTGACCACCCCTTCGCAATCGGTCCAGGTGCATTGGCAGTTGGCATCGTAAGCACCGTAGAAAGGAGTGCCATCAATGGCGGTGGACACCTGGCAAGGTGAACCCGGCCCAGTGGTTCCGCCCAGCACGTTCAAGCAGTCATAGCCAAGACAAACGCAGTTGGCTTGGTACACATCGTTGATGGTGCTCGCGCTTTGGTCATCACAAGCAGTGCCAGGCACAGCCGGGCCACCGGGCACGCCTAAGCAGTCTTCGGCACCTGTCGCTTGGCTTGCACAAATGGTGAAGTCTCCGCGAACAGAGCTGAACACCTTCAACCAGTAGTATTCGCCTGGCTGAACCAAGAAGGTATGGCTGGTGCCATTCGCACAGTACAAGCTGGTGCCACCGCAACCGCTGAGCACTTCCAAGCCCAAGCCGCTTGCACTTACCGCTGTAAGGTTCACATCCATGGCGGTGGCATCGCCGGAGTAAACGTAGTACCACACATCGGCCACTGCGGCTGGTTGGCAGGTTGCCGGGCCGTCCAGACCGGCATCCGTGGTGGTGCCGGGTACGGCTTGGGCGGGGCAATCGGCACCTAGATGAAGCGTCAAACTTTGGGCGTAGTTGCACGCATCATTCGCTGTGCCGGGATGGGAACAGATGGAGAAATCGCCGGGGGTGGTGCTGAACACCCGAACGATGAACCAACCGGGTGCCATGTGGGGCACCACGTGGTGCAAACCACTACCACAATAACGGCTGATGCCTCCGCATTGATCCAATACCTCCAGCCCCAGCCCCGATGCGCCCATGGAGGTGAGGTCGAAGACCGTGGTTGAGTAGGTATTGTAGTACAGGTACCACACATCAGCAGCACCTGCACCGCACGTTGCGCCAGCGGTTGGCAATGCACCGGTGGTGGTGCCCGTAGTGGCATCCGGACAAAGGTTGCTGGTCCAATAGTTCAAGTAGGGGGCGTAAGCGCAGTCGTCGTTGTCCGGAGGAACGCTCACGCAGATCTGGAAGTCCCCGGGCGTGGAGCTGTACACACGCATGTAGTAAGCCAAGTTCGGGTTGACTGGCACCGTGTGGGATGTGCCAACAGCGCAATACACGCTGGCTCCGCCGCAGCTGTCCTGGAACACCTCAATTCCCAAGCCTGATGCGGTAAGTGCCGTAAGGTTGATGTAGCATGAGGTGTGGCCACCCGGATAGAAGTAGTACCACACATCATTGTCCGTAGCGTTGCAGGAACCGCCGCTGGGCGTGGCCCCGGCCGTGGTACCTGTGGTTTCGTTGCCTGCGCAGGTGCCATAGGCTACCGTGGGCACGTAGTACGAGTTGTCGCATTCATCATTCGGGGTGCTGGCGCTCACGCATACCGTGAAGCCGCCTGGCACGCTGCTGGATACTCGCATGAAGTAATTGTGACCAGAAGTAGTGGGCACGGTGTGGTTGGTGCCGCTTCCGCAGTACACGCTGGTGCCGCCACAGGCATCCTCGAAGACTTCAATGCCCATGCCGCTTGCGCCTGCCTCGGTGAGGTTTACAAAGGTGGAAGAGCCCGTGGTGGCATGGAAGTAGTACCACACGTCGTTGTCCGTAGTATTGCATGAGCCGCCGCTGGGCGTGGCCCCGGCCGTGGTGCCCGTGGTTTCGTTGCCTGAACAGGTGCCGTAGGCATACACTCCCACATTAGTCGGGTTGTCGCATTCATCATTCGGGGTGCTGGTGCTCACGCACACCGTGAAACCACCTGGTACACTGCTGGAAACCCGCAGGTAGTACACCTGGCTTGAAGTAGTTGGCACGGTGTGGTTGGTGCCGATTCCGCAGTACACGCTGGTGCCGCCGCAACTATCGGCAAACACCTCGATGCCCATGCCGGTTGCGCCTGCCTCGGTGATGTTTACAAAGGAGGAAGAGCCCGTGGAGGCATAGAAGTAGTACCACACATCATTGTCCGTAGCGTTGCAGGAGCCGCCGCT
>JAFDZY010000420.1 GCA_018266685.1 Bacteroidota bacterium | reverse complement strand
TGGGGCGGTTCGGCCTTGGGGCCGAAAAGCGGAACGAGTTGCGCAGCAGCATGGGCCTGGAAGGCAAGCTGGTGGCAGTGTATGCGGGGAAGTTCGGAGGCATCTATCTGGACCGGGAGGTGTTTGAGCTTTTTCGCGTGGCCCGGGCGCATTGGGGCGGAGAGTTCCATGTGCTGCTCTTGACTGGGCACACCATGGAGGAACTGGCACCGTGGATTCAGGAAGCCGGCCTGCAGGCCGGCATGTTCACCGTGCGATGGGCCAGGCCGCAGGAGGTGCCCTGGCTACTGGGGCTCGCCGATTGGGCGCTCACCCCGGTAAAGCCGGTGCCCACCAAGCGTTACTGCACCCCGATCAAGGATGGGGAATATTGGGCAACGGGCTTGCCGGTGATGATCACCGCCGGGATCTCGGATGATTCAGAGATCATTGCACGCAACGGGATAGGCAGTGTGATCGCCACGCTGGACCAACCGGGCTATCAGCGGGCCGTGCAGGAAATGGCGGCTTTGCTGGAACAGGAGGGTGCTGAAGCGCTCCGCACCAAGGCCCGCGCGGTGGCCATGAAGTACAGGAACTTCAGTGTCGCGGAGGAGGTTTACCGAAGAGTGTACGAAGAGGAACTGGCCATTTAGCGCCAAAAGCGTGTTTGCACCGCCTAGCGGCCATCCGTCAATTGGAACGGAAGGACGCGAGGCGCTCCTGGGCGAGCTTGAAGATCAGCTTCAGGTCGGATGGCTTCAGGATGAACATGTCGCGCACATGAATGCCCATCTTGTAGCGCACGGCCAAACACTGCAGCAGGAGCAGTGCGAAATAGGCAACCGTGCTGGCCTGTGCCGCCCCGACAATACCCCAGCGCGGCACCAGGAGCAGGTCAAGGATGATGGTGATCACGGCGGCCGTGCTGGTGGCATACAAATAGTAGCGGATCATGTTTCCACCCACCACCAGCGGTGTTACCAGCTTGGAGCTGCTTACAAACACGATGCCGGGCAGAAGCCAGTAGAGCGCGGCTGCGGAGCCCAGGAACTCGTCGCCGTAGATCAGGGGGATGACCCAAGTGGCCGCCAGGCCCAACGTGATGGACAGGAGGGCTACCGTGGTGAAATTGAGGCGTGAAATGAATTTGTAGCGCTCCACCATGGCGGGGCTGGAATCGCCGTAGAGGAAGGGTTGGATCACCCTGGAAAACGGCTCGGGGATGTAAAAGAACAACTGGCCCAGCCCCACGGCCACGGCATACAGGCCAAGCTGCGCCGTACCTGCGCTGTTGCCCACCACCCACACATCAAAGCGGTAGTTGATCAAGTTGATCAGGTCGCTCACATAACTGATCAGCACGAATGCCAGAAACGGCCGGATCACCGTCCAGTTCCACGTGGGCATGGGCACTATGCCCACCACGCGGACATACACCATGCACCACACAACGGTCATGGAAAGGATGCATGCAAGGCTTACGCCCAGCACAAGCGGCAGGCCCATGCCCTGGCTGAATTGGTTGCGCGCGGCATAGAGGATGGCGAACCCCACGGCATTGAGCGCAGCAGCCAACACCCCCAGCTGGTTCAACGTGCGGAATTTTTTCATGCTGAGGAGGATCGCGCTGATCCAACTGTTCACTTGGCTGGCCAGAATGCAGAGCAGCAAATACACCGGGTATTCCCAGCGGAAGGCCATCCCAGGGAGAAAGATTTCACCAAGGCCGTGCGAGCTGAAGATCAATAACAGCACCAGGGAAACACCGGTAAGGCTGAACAGGAACATGGTGGCGGCGATCCGGACCACCGTGGATGCATCGCCATTGTTCTTTGTGGTGAAATAGGTGATGCCCAGCGGCAAGCTCAGCCCGAAGAGCATGGCCAACAGCGTGACCTGGTTCTGCAACAGGGCATATTCACCGCGCCCTGCATCACCCAGTATGCGCGTCATGCACATGCTGGACACGAAGTACATCATCAAGGTGGGGGCCTGGACGAAGAACGTGGAGACTATGCCGCGTTTCAGGCTCAAGGCAGTAGGCGGTGTCTGGAAGGGAAGGAATGCTGTGGTGCCTGGTCCGGCCGGGCCACCGGTTTTCCCCAAAAAGCATGGACCCGCCCGCTCAGAGGCCGGACGGCAACGGCAGGCCTGCAGGCTACGGCCCGCAAGAACCAGGGCAGTGCGCGGAGGCGGCGCTTGGCCAAGATCCACCAGCTACCGCCAATGGCCCAGTATACATTGGCCATACACCTTCTGCGGAACCATGGGTCGTTAAGCAGGCCGTAATTGCGCGCGTTCCGGAAAAGCCTCAAGTGGTCATCTTGGAAGAGCTGGACATCCTTGCTCATGCTGCCGGCCAAATTGCGGTACATGCACAGTACCTCCCTCACATGCACCGCCTTGAACCGGGCCGCCAATTGGATGGTAAGGTCCTGGTCTGCGGCGTTGGAAAGGTTTACGTCCAGCCGGATGCCGGCCTGGAAACAACGGCTGCTGGCCAATATGTTGCCACAGGAAAGCGGCACGGCAGGCCGCTCCTGGAGCAGCGCGGCGCGAAGCACGTCTCCATCGGTGCCATGGATCACTTCACCCGTTGGCACCAGGTCCGGGCCGCACACGGCCACATCGGCAAAGGCCCAATCGGCGCCGCTCCGGTCCAGGGATTGGAGCTTGTGTGCCAGGTTTTCGGGAAACATGGC
Source organism: Bacteroidota bacterium (assembly GCA_018266685.1). Classification (GTDB taxonomy): domain Bacteria; phylum Bacteroidota; class Bacteroidia; order Flavobacteriales_F; family PHOS-HE28; genus PHOS-HE28. The sequence continues at coordinate 2,009 of JAFDZY010000420.1, read as the reverse complement.
ATCATCCGCGTCCAAAAAACCGATGTAGCTGCCTGTTGCCGCGGCCAACCCGGCATTGCGGGCGGCACTTACCCCGGCATTCGCCTGGTCCAGTACGCGGATGCGGCGGTCCTGGAAGCTACGTGCCGCCTGAAGCGTGCCGTCCGTTGATCCATCGTTTACAATGATCAGTTCCCAGTTGCTGAAGGTCTGGGCAAGCACGGACTTCACGGCATCCGCGAGCCACCTTTCCGCATTGAACGCAGGAATGATGATGGAGATTTCCGGGCCGTTCATGGTAGGGCCGGCATTTTGCCGCAAGCGGCTCCATCCGTTTTAATGGTCAATTGCCCATAGCTGCACGCCTGCACCGTGACTTCGCACAAGCCGCACGACGCGTGCATTGCCGGCAGCTGGTGCATCCGGTGGGCGGCAATGAATTCAGGCGGCGCGGGCATGTTGGGTATCGGCGTTCAAGGGCCTGCAGTCCTATCGGGGCGCGGGCGCAAGGGCTTTGCTGTATTCCACCATGTAGCCGTCCCACATGCGGTCAAACGTAAAGGACAGCAGGGCAAGCTTCCTTCCTTCGCGCCCAATGGCATGCGGGCCCGCATCCAGCGCGCGTTGTACGGCATGGGCCAACGCCCTTCCGCTGCGTTCTTCAGCGAAGATCACCGAGCGCCCGTCCTCGGCGACGTCTGCAACGCCACCGGTCCGTGTGGATACCACGGGTGTGCCGGACATCATGGCCTCCGCAAGCACAAAGCCGAACGGTTCATGGTCGGCAGCGTGCAAGTAAATGTCCAGTATGCTGTACAACGCGGGAATGCTGTTGCGGTCCATCCAGCCGGTGAACGTAATGTGCTTCTGCAACCCTGCTTCCTCCACCAGTTGGCGAAGGGTGCCCTCCTGGTCTCCCGTTCCGCAGAAAATAAAATGTATGCGCGGATGGTCTTTCACCAGGAGGCGTGCTGCCTCGATGATGTGCCTGTGCCCTTTCCACTCAATGAGACGTGCCACGGTGCCCACCAGGGGATAAGCATCCCCCAGGCCAAATCGCTGTTTCAAGGCTGCTGCTTCGGCGGTGTGGTCGGCGAGGTAGGGTGCCGGGTCGATGCCGTGGTGTACGATGCCGATCTTTGCCGGCGGTGCTTTTTCATGTTGCACCATCAATTGCCTGGTGTCGCCGGATACCGCAACCACCCGAGTGGCCAGCTTGGTGGCCAATCTGTCCAGGAACACCCATTTGGGCGCGTAGAAGAGGTGGAAGCCTGAATCCTGGCGGGTGATGAAGCGCGCCTTGATGCCGGCCAGGCGGGCAGCCACCATCGCGGGCAGGGTGTCGTCAAACAGGTGCCCATGCACAATGTCGGGGCGCCAACGCATCATTTGCCACCACATCCGGGGCAGGGCGGCCATCATGCCGCGCTTGCGGCGGGCAGGGTCGAAGTAGATCCATTTTCCTTGAAACCCGTAGCTGCGGATCTCCTCCAGCATTTTGGGTTTTTGGGCGCAAAGCAGGAGGAAGGAATACCGCACGTTGTGCTCTTGGGCGGCACGCTTCATGAACCAGGTGATGTACGGCACGCCATCGTTGTTGGCGAACGTGTGCAATACATGGACCTGTTTCATGGTGATCCTAGCGCGGGCACATGTGGAACCGTCGCTTCTTGGCATGAGCGGCGGCCTGAACAGCCCGGTTGGCTGGACCGCATGGCGGTTGTTGTACCGTAAATTCAGCCATGTGCCAAAGATAGCCGGGTGCTCAAGCCTTGCGGTCCATGAAGTTGCCGATCGCGCGGAAGGTGGCTTCAAAGCTTTTTGTGCGGGCGTGGGCAATGCGTTCCGCGTGCAGGCCTTCCGGCTCACCGGTGAGCAGGAAACGGCTGAGCCCGGCGCGCAAGGCTTGGCGGTCATCGTTCATGTAGAGCAGGTGCCTGATGGGCAGGTATTCGGAAAAAACAGTGGAGAACACCGGCTTCCCCATGGCCATGTATTGGAAGATCTTATGGTGGGAAATGTTGTTGCCG
>JAFDZY010000419.1 GCA_018266685.1 Bacteroidota bacterium | reverse complement strand
TGTAGTTCCGCAGATTGGTCATGGTGAGGTCGTAGCTGTAACCGAACTGGAAGGTTTTCTTCATCCAGTAGCCCACCATGAGGCTCACGGCATCTTCGGTGCGGTAGGTGGCGCCGATCCACACCATGTCCTTGTAGCGCAGCGTGGCGGTGAGGTCGATCTTCGGCGGCACGGGGTCCACGTATTTCAGCAGGAAGGAAGGTTCCAGCATCAGGTCGCTGCCGATGGGCAGGCGGTAGCCGCCCATGGCGTAGTAGTGCGCGGCGAGCTTGCTGAGGCTTTGGTCGTTTTCATCATAGAACCACACGCGGTTGCGCAGCAGCTGCGGCGCGGTGGCGCCGAACCACCACTTTTCGTGGTAGAGGTACAGGCCGAAGGTGGCATCTGGCATCAGGGAGCCGCGGAGCTGGTCGTCCATCAGCGGTTCATCGGGGTCGTGGAACTGGATCTTCGAGCCGTCGATGAGGAACTGGAGCATGCCGAAGGAAAGGCCCATGCCGAGCTTGATGTCGTCGGTGACCTTCAGGTGGTAGGCATAGCTGAGCTGCATGCCGGTGCGGCGCGAAGGCCCCACATTGTCCGTGAAGATGTAGCCGCCCACGCCCATGTTGCTTCCCAGCGGCGTGGTGGCGCTGAGCACGAAGGTGCGCGGCGCGTCCTGGATGCCCACCCATTGGTTGCGGTGGGCGCTGCGGATCTCAAACCAGGGCCTGCTGCCGGCCACGGCGGGATCATAGAGGTAGTCCTGGCTGTTGTACTGGCTGAGCTGCGGCAACTGCTGGGCCTGCACAGCGCCCGCAACGAGGCCGGTGAGGAGGATGGACAGAAGGTGTTTCATGGCGTCCATGGATTATCGGATCACGGTCAATGGTCCGGTGAGCGCCTCCGGGAAGCGGGGATCGTGCAGTTCGATCACGTAGTAGTAGGTGCCCATCGGCACCAGCTTTCCATCGTACTTGCCGTCCCACGGCACGTGGTAGCCAATGCTTCGGAACAGGGGTTCACCCCAGCGGCTGAAGACCTGCACGTCGATGTCCGGGAACAGCACCGCGAAATCCAGCACCCAGGTATCGTTGTGGCCATCGCCATTGGGCGTGAAGCCGCTGGGCACTTTCACCTCGGGCACCACGGTTACCAGCACGGAATCGATGGCCATGCACCCATCGGCAGAGGTTACGGTGAGCTGGAACCAGGTGGTAGCGCTCACGGTGGCATCCGGGTTCGCGATGCCGGAATTGCTCAACAGGCTGTCCGGCTGCCACACAAAGCTGCTGCCCGGCGGGCCGGAAGGCGATCCGCCCAAGGCGGTGGTGCCTTGCACATAGACCTGCTTGTCCGGGCCGGCATCGGCAATGGGCATGGGCCAAACGGTGAAGACCACGGTATCCACGTCGGTGCAGGGGCCGTTGGTTACAGTGAGCACATACGTGTGCGTACCATCACCAAGCGCTCCGAGGTTTACCACGGGATCCGTGCCCACCGCTCCTCCTTGGCCGTCCGTCCATTGCCAGGTGGCGGCACCTTGGCTGGCCGATCCATCCAGGATCACGTCGCCACCGGAGCACATCAAGGCATCCGGGCCCGCACTTGCCACCAGGTTGTTCTGCGTGGCCACCACCGCTTGGTCCGTGACCTGGCAACCCAAGGAATCGGTTACGGTGACTTGGTAGGTGCCGGGCAACAGCCCGCTGATGTCCTCCTGGGCCGATGTGAAACCGTTGGGGCCGTTCCAGGACACCACGTAGCCGGGAGTTCCGCCGGAAACCGAGATGGCCACGGACCCGTCACTGGCGGAGTTGCAACTTGCGGCAATGGCCGTATCCACGGAAAGGGCCAGGACAGGCGGTTCCGTGATGTTGTAGCTCACGGTGGTATCACACCCGGCCGCGTCGGTAATGGTCACACTATAGGCTCCGGCACACAGGCCGCCCACCGTAGCCGTTCCTTGCCCGGTGCCGGGGTCGGGGGTCCAGGCGTAGTTCAAACTTCCTACGCCCCCCGTGGTGTTCAGGCTGATGCTGCCGTTGCATGCGCCGTTGCACTGCACCTGTTGCACGGTGGCCACCGGCGCAATGGGCATGAAGGGTGCGATGGTGAATGCGTAGGTGGTGTCGCATCCGGCACCGTCGGTGATGGTCACCGTCCAGTTGCCGGGACACAGCCCCGAAACCTGATCTGTGCCTTGGCCTGCGGGATTGCCCGGCTGCCAGTTGTACGTGTATCCGCTGCCCGACCCGCCCGTGGGGGCCACCGAGGCCGTGCCGTCGCACGGGCCGTTGCACGTTTCCCCTTGGAACACCAGGTTGGCTGCGATGGGCAATCCGCTTGCCACCGTGAAGGGCGTGGCGTTGGTGCATCCGCGGGCATCGGTCACGGTGAGGATGTATGCCCCCCCGCAGAGGCCGGAAACATCCGTGGTATCCTGTGCAACGGTGGTGCTGCCCGGACCGGCCCAGGTGATGGTGTATGGCGGCACGCCACCGGTGATGTCCGCGTGCGCCGTGGCATTGCAGTCGGTGTAGCACACGTTGTCCGTGTGGGTCATGCTTACGTTGAGCACCGGCGGGTTGGTGAGGGTGAGCGTGAACGTGGTGTCACAGCCGTTGGCATCTGCGATGGTCACGGTCCAAGCACCCGCGCACAGCCCCGTGGCCGTATTGGTGCCCTGCCCTGCTCCCGGCTCCGGCGACCAATGGTATTGCAGGGTGCCGGTGCCGCCTTGGCCCATCACGGTGATGCTGCCGTCACACGCCGCATTGCACGTAACCGGGACCACCACCGCAGTGGCGGTGATGGGCTGCGGCGCCGTGATCAACACGCCCTGTGTGATCGAGCATCCGGCCAGGTCGGTAATGGTGACTTGGTAGCTGCCCGGGCAGAGGTTCACCACCTGCGGCGTGCCTGATGCCGTTCCCGAGCCCAACACCCATTCATACTGGTAGCCTCCGGCCCCGCCAGTGGGGCCTACCGTTGCGGTGCCGTCGCAATCATTCGCGCAGGTAACCGGCGTGGTGCTGAGGTTGGCCACGATCGGGTCCGGGGCGATCACCTGCGCCGTGTCGATGGTGGTGCAACCCGCGCCGTTCGTTACCTGCACAAAGTAGCTGCCCGCGCAGAGGTTGCTGAGCGTGTTGCCCGGTTCGTTCAAGTTTGTTCCCGCCGCATCAAACCAATTGATGCTGCACGTTGGCACGCTGCAATTGAACACCACGTCCAGCACCCCGTTGCAGCTGGAGGGGCAGGCGAGCAGGAAGTCCGCCGTGGCCAAGGTTTCGCCGCCCGCGTCGTTTACAGGCACCGCCAGGTCCACGCTGCAGCCGTGGGCATCCACCACATGCACGCTGTACAGCCCTGCGCAAAGACCGGTGAGGGTGCTGTCACTGCCCACCGGGTTTCCGCCCAGGGTCCACGTGAGGGTGTAAGGCGCGGTGCCACCGGTGGGCACCACGGAAGCCGTGCCGTCGCACACGCCGCAATTGCTCAAGGTGGAACCCACGGTGGCGCTGAGCGGCGCAGGTTCCGTGATGGTGATGCTAAGCGTGGTGTCGCATCCGTTGATGTCGGCCACCGTTACCGTCCATGTTCCGGGGCACAGGTTGAATGCGCCGTTGCTTCCCGGACCACTTGGCGGTTCGGGTGTCCATGAGTAGGTGTAGAAGCCGTTCCCGCCCGTTGGGGCCAGCACGATGCTGCCATCACAAGCCCCATTGCATGAAACTTGGGACACGGTGGCCTGCACCGCGATGGGTTGCGGCGCCGTGATCAACACGTTCACCACCGTATCGCAGCCTGAAGCATCGGCAATGGCCACTTGGTAGGTGCCCGCGCACAGCCCCGTGGCCTGCGGCGAATTCTGCCCGCCGCCGGGTTGCGGGCTCCAGGTGTAGCTGTACGGCGCAACGCCCCCCACCGGCGCCACGGTGGCGGTGCCGTTGCACAGGTTGCCGCAATCCACCGGGGTGGTGCTGAGGTTGGGGATGATGACCTGGGAGGGCACCACCTGCGCCGTGTCCACGGTGCTGCAGCCGGAAGCATTCAACACTTGCACGAAATAGGTTCCGGCGCAAAGCCCCGAGAGCGTGTCCGTGCCAGTGGCCAGTTGGTTGCCCACGGTATCAAACCAGGTAACTGTACACGGTGCATCGGCACACGCATAAGTTACTTCCACTGCGCCGTCGCACGCGTTCGCGCAAAGGGTTTGGCCATCCTGCGCATTGATCTGTTCCCCGGATGCATCAGGTACTACTACGCCGATCGTGGTGGTACACCCATGGGCATCGGTAACGGCTGCCGTGTAGATGCCTGCACAAAGCCCGGTAATGGTATTGCCGGCGCCCACGGGGCCTCCGGTGCTGGTCCATTGTATGGTGAAGGGCGCAGTTCCGCCCGCCACCACAACGGAAGCTGTGCCATCACATACACCGCAATGGCTCATGGACGCACTGCCCGTTGCCACCAAGGGCTGTGGCCCGGCAACGGTGAAGCTTAGCGTGGTGTCGCATCCATTCACATCTGCCAAGGTCACCGTGTAGTTGCCTGCGCACAGGTTGCTTACCGCCGAAGTTCCCTGTCCTGCCGGTGGCATCGGCGACCAGTTGAAGATGAACGGGCCGGTGCCGCCCTGCACGTTCAGGCTGATGATTCCATTGCATTGTCCTGCGCACGAAACATCCGTTACGGTTGCATCCACCGTTACCGGTGGCGGCGCTCCGATCAGCACGCTGAACGTAGCGTCGCATCCACCTTGTTCATGCACCAAAACATCGTACGGGCCCGGGCAAAGGCCCGTGGCTTGCGTAGTGCCCTGCCCCCCGCCCGGTGCGGGTGTCCAGGTGTACGTGAACGGGCCCGTGCCCCCGGAAATGGCGATGGTGGCCGTGCCGTCACAGGCACCTGCGCAACTGGCCGGTGTGCTGCTGATGTTGGCCGTGAAGGGCAGCGGGGCCGCTACCACGGCGGTATCAATGGATACACAGCCGTTGCCGTTGGTAATGGCCGCCAGGTAGCTGCCCGCGCACAGCGTGGAGATCGTGTCCGTTGCTTGCGCGATCACGGTGCCCTGCAGATCGGTCCAAACCACGGAACAGGGAGCTGCACTGCAGTTGTAGGCCACTGAAACCAGGCCGTCGCACGTGCTGGGGCAGCTGGTTGCGCCATTGGTCATGGTGAGCACCTCGCCGTCATTGTCCGTTACCGGCACGGCAACCTGCGCGGTACAGCCCGTGGCATCCGTTACCAGCACGGTGTAGAGGCCCGCGCACAATCCCGTGAGCACACTGTCCGTGGTGGTGATGTTCAGCGGTGCGCCCCAGTTGAAACTGTACGGGGCATTTCCACCGGAGGTGTGCAGGATCACCGCGCCGATGCACACATTGCAATTGCTTGCGGACACCTCTGCGGAAACCGCAATGGGCAGGGGTTCCGTGAGCACGAAGGACATGGTGGTATCGCAACCGCCGGCATCAGCGATCACCACGGTCCAAGTGCCTGCGCACAGCTGGCTTACGTTCGCAGTTCCCTGTCCCTGCGCGGGTTCAGGCGACCAGGTGTAGGTGATGGCGCCGGTGCCTCCCTGAACGTTCAGGCCAATGGCACCGGTACACTGCCCCCCGCAGGAAAGCGGCGTCACCGTAGGTTGCGGAACGATCGGTGCGGGGGCCGAAATAGTGAACTGGAGCGTGGTATCACAGCCGTTGAAATCGCCCACGATCACCGTGTAGGTTCCGGGGCAAAGCCCGGTGGCGGCATTGGTACCTTGGCCGTTGGCTGGTTCGGGGTCCCAGAAGTAGGTGTATGGCGCAACGCCACCTGTGATCGTGTCAACTGTCGCAGTGGCATCACAACTGTTGGCGCAGGATGCCGCCGTGGTAGAAAGCACCGGTGCAATGGGCGCAAAGGGTGGCACGGTGAATGCCACGGTGGTATCGCAACCGTTGGAGTCGGTGATGGTCAAGGTGTAGTTCACACCCGCGCAAAGCCCCGACACGGTTGAAGTTCCCTGCCCCGCGCCCGGTGCCGGTGACCATTGGTACTGGTACAGGCCGCTGCCGCCGAGCGGTGCAGTTCCCGCCTCGCCGGTGCATGGCCCGCCGCACACCTCCGCGTAAACTGTCAAGTTGGGCTGGATCGGCTGGCTCTTGAAAATGTCAAAGAAGAGTGTGGTGTCGCAGCCATTTCCATCCGCAATGGTGACGCTGCCGGGACCTTGGCAAAGGCCCGTGGCCGTCGCCGTGCCTTGGCCGCCGCCCGGTTCCGGGGACCACGTATACACCAATGTGCCCACGCCGCCGGAAGCCGTGACCGTAGCAGTGCCTTCGCACTGGTTCCAGCAGTCCCCGTTCACCGTTGCGATGCTTGCGTTGATCGGTGTGCCCTGGGCCACATTGAAGCTGAGCGTGGTATCGCAACCGCCGCTGGTAACGGTGACCTGGTAGCTGCCGGGACACAGGTTGGAGGCGGTGGCCCCGCTACCGGCGGAAGCGGGAACCCACGCATACGTGTAGGTGCCTTGTCCGCCGGAAGGCGTTAGCGCGATGGAACCGTTGCAATCACCGGTGCAGCTTGCATTGATCACCGTGGCCAGCACATCCAGCGGTGCCGGTGCATCAATGGTGAATGTTACCGTGGTGTCGCAACCACCGTCATCCGAAACGGTCAAGGTTCCCGGGCCGGCACACAAACCGCCCGCACCGGAGGTGCCTTGCCCGCTGCCCGGTTCCGGCGCCCATACATATGTGTACAGGGGCGTTCCTCCGCTCACCACCGCTTGGGCGCTGCCGTCGCACGCTGTTCCGCAGCTGACAGGTGACAACGTGAGGAAGACCTCCAACGGATTGGCGGCCTCGATGGTGAAGCTGCGCACTTGTTGGCATCCGTTCGCATCGGTGACCGTCACGCTCCAAGTGCCTGCACAGAGTTGTGAAGCTGTTGCCGTGCCTTGGCCCAGCGGCGGCGCAGGCGACCAGGTATACGTGAAACCCGGAGTTCCGCCCGTGGCGGTTACGGTGGCCGTGCCGTTGCAATTACTGCCACAGCTCAGGTTGGTTTGGGTGCCGGTCAGCACCAGCGCCGGTGGGGCCGTTATGGTGAAACTGATCACCGTGTCGCAGCCCGCAGCGTTGGAAACGGTTACAGCATAGCTGCCCGCACAAAGGCCCGTGGCGTTGGCCGTGCCTTGTCCGCCACCCGGTACAGGCTGCCAATCAAAGGTGAGCCCCGCAAGGTCCCCGGTGATCGACGCCGTTCCGTCACACGCATCGGAGCAACTGGCCGGCGTGGTGCTCAAGTTCACATCAAGGGGAGGCGGTTGGCCAACAGTGAACGTAAAGGTGCTGTCGCAACCGCCGCTGGTAACGGTGACCTGGTAGTTGCCGGGGCACAGGTTGGAGGCAGTGGCCCCGCTACCTGCGGAAGCGGGAACCCACGCATACGTGTAGGTGCCTTGTCCACCGGAGGGCGTAAGCGCGATGGAGCCGTCGCAACTGCCGCTGCAGCTGGCGTCATTCACCGTTGCCGCAACATCGATCGGTACGGGTGCAGCAATGGTGAAGGAGACGGTGGTATCGCAGCCGGCCGCATCGGT
>JAFDZY010000041.1 GCA_018266685.1 Bacteroidota bacterium | reverse complement strand
TCGGCTTCGCGCAGGATCAAAATCATTTGTTCGTCGGTAAAGCGCTTCTTCATGGAGTTCTCCTTGCCTTCCTAGGGTAGAGAACTCACCATCAAAATGGCTACACGTTTCGTCTCAGGTCAGACATGCGTCCTTGCTGGGTGTGGTCGCATACACATGAAGTCATGACCGCTTGATCATATGCCTTGGCTGCCACGGCATGGATCTATCCTATTATTGAGATCTTCACATGCCTGCCCCCAGTGTCTTCTTCTCCTACTCGCATGCTGATGAGGCCCTGCGAGATCAGATTGAAAAACAGCTCTCCGCGCTCAAGCGACAAGGGGTTATTGCGACCTGGCACGATCGCCACATTCGAGCGGGTGAAGAATTCGCACAGGTTATTGATGACCACATCAATCACGATGAAATCATCCTGTTGCTGGTGAGTGCTGACTTCATCGCATCGGATTACTGCTACGAAATTGAGATGCAACGGGCCATGGAGCGTCACCGAGCCGGAGACGCCATCGTGATTCCCGTCATTCTGCGTGCATGCGACTGGCACGCGACCCCGTTTGGCTCACTTCTCGCGGTGCCTCGCGATGGAAAACCGATCAAGCAGTGGCCTGATGCGGATGAAGCAATGCTGCAGGTGGCGCAGGCCGTTCGGCAGGCGGCGACTCGTTGGCAAAAACCAGCACTGGCAGTTGAAGGAGTTGTCAGCCCCAAGCCACCATCGATCGAAAATCAGGTGCAACCAGATCCCTCCTCGCCCCGGTCGAGCAACTTGCGCTTGGCCAAAACCTTTACTCAACGCGACAAAGACCGTTTCAAGGATGAGACGTTTGACTACGTTGCGCGATTCATCGAGAACTCGCTCGCCGAATTGACGACTCGAAATCCCGGCTATGAGGGAGCGTTCAAACGAATCGATGCCAATCGTTTCTTTGCGACCATTTATCACGATGGAAAAGTTGCCGGGCGCGCCACCTACTTCACCGGTGGCGGACACTTCGGCAACGGTATCAACTATGTGCAAGGCGAGACGACCGCCAGCAATTCGACAAACGAGACACTAGGGGTAGACGCAGATGATCAATCCCTGTTCCTTCGCTGCCATGGGATGGCAAGCCTCGGAGCCGGTCGCGAACGCAAGCTAACCCAGGAAGGTGCGGCTGAGTATTTGTGGGCGTTACTGATCGAGCCGCTCCAACGGAAATCCAGATGGTAAAAGCAGCCATGCTCACGCCCAATGAATTCACCGCAGGCCATATCTCCATGGCGCAGCCGATCTCTTTATTGCGTCCGATTGCGGCACATGAAAGAGAATGTCTGATTGCCGGCAGCCGTGACAGACCGGCTCTCATAATTCTCCAAGGAGAATATGCCTATCAATGGTTCGATGTCGCCGGGAGCTCAGATTGCTGGACTGGATTGATTATCCCGAATTTGCGCGTGGAGCTTGATGAAACAAGCGCATTCGAAGTGCACACAGCCCGTAACCCGCTTGGCTCTCTTGTTCGGAGGGGCACGGAACTCAGTATCTGCGCACAGATAAAACCTGGAATGGCATCGGGTTACATCAAGCTTGTGGAAGGGTTGCCGGCGCTCGGCGAGTACAAAGTAGGCTTCTTGCGTTGGCAATTGGTGCTGGGAGAGCGCAGTGAAAAGCGAATCATCCGGGCTTTCGATCTGACATAGGCAGAATCAGACATGCCAAGGCAGTGTTGGGCCGCGTCACTGGGTGGCTGCAATCGTATTTCGGGCGAACACGTCATCCCGCGTGCCGTGCTAGAGGCTTCCGGGCAACGATCCGTCAGCACAGAGGGGCTTGCGCGGATGCCAACAGGTACGGTTGGTACAAGTGCAATGACCGCCAATATCCTCTGCAATCATCACAACAGTCTCTTGAGTCCCCTGGATGAGACGCTTGCTGCACTACAACGCTGGCAAGTGGCAATGGGAAAGCCTGGTGCGCAACACGAACTCAGGCTTCATGGTCCACGACTTGAGCGGGCAGTCTTGAAACTCTTTCTGGGAACATTGGCCTCGGGCTGGGGTGCTGCAGCACCTACCCTTCGTCAGTTCGATTTGGAGGTCGTGAGGAGTGTTTTCGGTACTACTCCCGTGCCGATGGGTTGCGGCCTTTCAGTTGGCCACAACACTTGGAATAGCAGGCAGCGGAGCATGGAGGTCGCGGTTTCCACACTGAATTCCTCCATGGCAGATGGCACAGTGCAACCACAATGTGTCGTCGTGGTATTGAATGGGCTGCCGCTACTATTCAGCACATCGCCAACGTTACTTGCTGACATTCGGTCCTTCAAACCCAAAGTGGATTTTGGACAGGGACTGGCGCTCGATCTGGCCGCGATGGAATTTCAATACCATCCAAGTACGTTTATCTGCGACATGAATGGACAAAACTATCGGCTGTTGCTTGATTGGCCCACGTGAAGCATGCCCTTCCCTTCTAATGGCGTGATCGGCACTCCGCAGAAAAACTTCCGGATCCGGGAAACACTAGACCATATAAACCGAGCATGACATGCGTTTGTACTTCAAGTACCGCCCGCATCAGCGCGGGCAATACTTGGGTCTTCCTCAGACCGAGATTACTTCCGCTCGACCTTCGTTACCGTGGCACCCATGTCAGTGGACTTGAGTTCGAAATTGACCTGATCTCCTTTCTTGAAGGCCGCCAAATCGACACCCGATGTCTTGAACGTCATAGTCATCGCCGGCCATTTCAGGGCTTCGATAGGGCCATGCGCAATCGTCACGGTATGCGCGGCGGCATCAACTGCTTGGATCGTACCGCTACCTGTCCCCGTCACGGCAGGGGTCTTGGACTCCGTGGGTTTCGTGGCGGATGTAGGCATGTCCATACCTGCGGGCATGGCCGTCTTGTCGGACGGTGAGGAACAGCCCGCAAGCGTGACGAGTGCGAGTGCGGAAACAAACATCTTCATGGCATTTCTCCTTCTTGTTGAATGTGGGGTGTCTTCACTGCATGTGCCGTGCAAGGCGGCGACGTTGCAACAAGCGATAGGCCGCTGGGATCACCAGCATCGACAGCAGCGGTGCACTGAGCATTCCGCCGACCATCGGTGCAGCGATGCGTTGCATCACCTCCGATCCCGCACCACTACCGATCAGAATCGGTAACAATCCTGCCAGGATAACAGCGACCGTCATCGCCTTCGGGCGCACACGTTGCACGGCGCCCTCGCGAATGGCGGCATCGAGTTCGACTTCACCGGCATTCGGATTGGCAGCGAGCTGGCGTTCCCAGGCATGTCGCAGGTACAGCAGCATGACGATGCCGAACTCGGCGGCCACGCCGGCCAACGCGATGAAACCAATCAGCGTCGCTACGGATACCGCGTGCCCCATCATCCAGATCAACCACAATCCGCCCACGAGCGCGAGCGGCAGGCTGAGCATGATCACCGCGGCTTCGGAGGCACGACGGAACACGAGGCAGATCAGGCCGAAGATGATCACGAGCGTGACCGGAACGACGATGCGCAGGCGCTCGCTGGCACGCTTGAGGGACTCGTATTGCCCGGACCAGTCGACGGCATAGCCCGGTGGCACCGCCACCTGCTTCGCAACGGCGCGTTGCAGGTCGGCGACCACCGAGCCGAGATCGCGCCCGGCGACATCCACGTAGACGTAGTTGCTCAGACGAGCGTTATCGCTGCGCAACATCGGTGGCCCGTCCGTGATACTCAGGTCGGCGACTTGCCCCAGGGTGAGCTGCGCACCGCCCGGTGCGAGCAACGGGACTTGCGCCAGCAGTTCGGGCGAATCCCGCAACGTGCGTGGATAACGCACCACCACGGGATAGCGCTCGCGCCCCTGAATGGTTTCGGCGATAGGTTCGCCACCGATCACCGTTGCGATCAGGCGTTGCACCTCCGCCTGGCTCAGGCCATAGCGAGCTGCGGCATCCGGCTTGATCCTGACGTCGAGATAGCGGCCACCGGTGATGCGCTCGGCCAGTGCGGTATTCACACCGGGGACGGTCCGTGCCACCTGTTCGATGCGATCGCTCAGTTGTGCCAGCACGGCGATATCAGGGCCACTCACCTTGATCCCGATCGGACTCTTGATACCGGTCGCCAGCATGTCGATGCGATTGCGGATCGGCGGCACGAACAGGTTGGTCAACCCGGGGACCTTGACGGCACGATCCAGCTCCTCACGTAACTTTTCCGGTGTCATTCCCGGACGCCATTGGTCGCGCGGCTTGAAGGTGATTGTCGTCTCGAACATCTCGAGTGGTGCGGGATCGGTGGCGGTGTCTGCACGTCCCGCCTTGCCGAAGACGTGATCGACCTCGGGCACGGTCTTGATCATGCGATCGGTTTGCTGCAGAAGCTGGCTCGCTTTGCCGGCCGACAGCCCGGGCAAGGCCGTGGGCATATAGAGCAAGGTGCCTTCTTCCAGCGGCGGCATGAATTCGCTGCCGAGCCTCGACAGCGGGATCAAGCTCAACAACAACAGCACACCCGCCAGCGCCAATGTTGCCTTTGGAAATCGCAATACCGCATCTAACAACGGGCGATACAACGCGGTCAGAGCGCGGTTGAGCGGATTGTCCTGCTCGGCGCGGATGTGACCACGAATCAGATACCCCATCAGCACCGGGATCAGCGTGATCGCGAGGATGGCTGCGGCCGCCATCGCATAGCTCTTGGTAAAGGCCAGCGGCGAGAACAACCGCCCTTCCTGCGCCTGCAAGGCGAACACCGGCACGAACGACAGGGTGATCACCAACAAGCTGATGAACAACGCTGGTCCAACTTCGCTCGCGGACTCGGCGATCAACTGCCAGCGTTCGCCATTCTCCGGTTCTCGTCCGTGCTCTTCGCGGAAATGCTCCAGATGCTTGTGTGCGTTCTCGATCATCACCACAGCGGCGTCGACCATGGCGCCGATCGCGATGGCGATGCCGCCCAGCGACAGCAGGTTGGCGGTGATGCCCTGGAGATGCATGACGATGAAGGCGGCGAGCACGCCCAGCGGCAAGGTGATCACCGCGACCAGCGATGAACGCAGGTGCCACAGGAACAACGCACACACCAGTGCGACGACGAGAAATTCCTCGCCCAGCTTGCGTGTGAGGTTGTGCACGGCATCGAGGATCAACCCGGAGCGATCATAGGTCGGGACGATTTCCACACCGGGTGGCAGCGTCGCCTTCAGGTTGGCCAGTTTTGCCTTGACCGCCTGGATCGCCGCCAGCGCATTCTTGCCCGAGCGCAGGATGATCACGCCACCAGCGACTTCGCCTTCGCCATCAAGTTCGGTGATGCCACGCCGCAGAGCCGGACCGCGTTGCACGATCGCGAGATCCTGCAACAGCACCGGTACGCCATCGCCGCCGGTCGCGACCGGTACACGCTCGAAATCCTCGCGTGTGCGCAGATAGCCTTCGCTGCGTACCATGAACTCGGCTTCGCCTTGTTCGATCACCGAACCACCAGTCGCGCCATTGGCCGACTGGATGGCATCGACCAACTGCTTGATCGTGATGCCTCGTGCAGCCAAGGCTTGCGGATCCGGCACGATCTGCCACGCCTGGACCATGCCGCCAATGCTGGCGACTTCGGCCACGTCGGGCACGGTCTTGAGGTCGTAGCGTAGGGACCAGTCCTGCAAGGCGCGCAATTGACCGAGGTCGTGACGCCCCGTGCGATCGACTAGCGCGTATTCGTAGATCCAGCCAAGACCCGTGGCATCCGGCCCGAGTGCCGGACTCACCTGCACCGGCAAGCGATCACGCACTTGACTGAGATATTCGAGCACGCGCGAACGTGCCCAGTACAGGTCGGTCTTGTCGTCGAACAACACATAGACGAATGAGTCGCCGAAGAACGAGAAGCCACGCACGGCCTTGACGCCCGGCACCGACAGCATCGTCGTCGTCAATGGATAGGTGACCTGATCTTCGACGATGCGTGGTGTCTGTCCCGGCCACTCGGTGCGGATGATGACCTGGGTATCGGAGAGATCGGGCAGCGCATCGAGTGGTGTGTGCAACGCCGACCAGATGCCGGCCACCGCGAGCACAACGGCTGCGATCAGCACCCAGATGCGATGGGCGATGGATGCCCGGATGATGCGCGCAATCATGGTTGCGGCATCCGTGCGGGTGAAGACGAGGACGCAGGCTTCGCCATCTCCGGCATGCCAGGCATGACATCGGCGGGCATCTTCGTGTCTTCGTTTAAGCGTTGCAGTGCCCCCGAGAGATTGGCCTCCGAATCGATCAGGAACTGCCCCGAGGCCACGATTCGTTCGCCGCCCTGCAAGCCCGTGAGGATTTCCGTCATGCCGTTGCCGCTACGCCCGGCCTGAACACGCACCGGATGGAAAGTGTTGTCGGCACCAAACACGATCACGCGAGTCTGCGTGCCTGCACCGATCAAGGCATCGCTCGGCACAAGAACGTGCTCAGCGCTGGCAACAGGCTGCAACGTGACCTTGGCGAACATGCCGGCGGCGAGCACGCCGTCGGGATTGTCCAGCACGATGCGGGCGCGCTGAGTTCGGCTCGTTGCATCGACCTGCGGCAATAACGCCTCGATTCGGCCGTGGAAGATGTCGCCAGGTCGAGCATCGACCGTGGCTTCAACCGGTGTCCCGGCCGTGATGCCCGCGCTTCCAGCCTGCGGAATCGCCGCATCCAGCCACACGTTCCGGGTGCCATTGATGCGGAACATCAACATCCCCGTCGGCATGGCCTGTCCTTCACGTGCCCCGATTTCGCTTACCACGCCACTCACGGGCGATGTCAGCGTGATGCGGCCGCGACCTGTGCCACTTCCTGCTGGCAATCCCAATGCACTCAACCGTTCATGGGCGGCCGATTGCAGTTCACGAGCAGCAGACGAATGGGCGCCGCCTAATGCACGCGCTTCCGCGATCGCGGTGTTCCAGCTCGGTGCGATCACGCTGGCCAGCGGTTGTCCGGCACGGACCGATTCGAACGGAGCGCGCACGTAGAGGCGCTCGACAATCGTGTCGACCCGAGCACTGACGATGCGTTCCTGGCGTAGATCCCAGGCAATGGTGCCGGGTACCTGGATCGCGCTTTCCAGCGCGCCGCGCTTGGCTTCGACCGTGCGAATGCCCAGGTTCTGCCGGACGCCCGGAGCGATGGCGATGCCGTTGGTAGCCGTTTCGTCGGCGTACTTTGGCAATAGCTGCATGTCCATGTAGGGCGATTTGCCGGGCTTGTCGAAGTGCTGCCCGGGGGCCATCGGGTCGTACCAATACAGCACCTTGCGCCCAGTCGATGGCCCCGACGCCGACGTGTCGCCACGCGCATGCCCCCACCAATACCCAAGTCCGATGGCACCGGGCAGCGCGATCACCGCAAGCGCGATGGGAAGGAAACGATGCGTGCGGGTCATGGCTGGCCCTCCGTCGGCAAAAGGAAGGCCAATGCAGCCCAGGATCGCCCCAGTTCGCCGAGATGTTCGGCATGGGCGAGATGAAGATCGAGCTCGTCGCGGCGGGCATTGAGCCAGGGCTGTAGATCGCCACCCGCGCGATACCCCGCGAGCGCCGTTGCACTGCGATCGTGCGCCAACGGCAACATCGATTGCTCATGCAACGCCACCTGACGCTTCAGTCCTTCCCAACGTGCGAGATCGGCACGGATCTGCGCGCTCTGCGCCAGACGCAGGTCCTCGCGCGTGGCAAGGGCGGACTGATAATCGGCCTCACGTGCCGAAACGCCGCGATCCTGGCGATTGCGCGCAAACAGCGGCAATCCGATGCCGACCTCGAACATGATCATGTCGCTGCGATGCCCACTGCGTTGGCCATACGAAGCTGCAAGACTCCAGTCCGAATGCTTATCGGCACGGGCGACATCCGTGGCCGCCGCCGCGGTCTCGACTTGCGCAGTCGCCGGCAGCAAGGCGCCGGTGCGATCCACCGATGCCAGCAATTGCGCTGCAGGAATCGGCAATATCCCGAAATCCGGTGCGGACATGCTGACCTCGGGTGCGACATCGCCCACCCAGCGAGCCAGTCCGGCTTGCGCGGCGACTTTTGCAGCACGAGCAGCCTCGATCCGGTTATCGATCTCCAACAAGGCAGACTGCGTCGCCAGCGCATCGTTCACGCTGCCCCCAGCACTGACACGGGCCTTGGCGAGGCGAACGGTCAACGCTGCTTGATCGCGCAATGCTTGCAAAGCGTGGAGCTGATGCTCTGCGATCCACACCGCGATCCAGGCTTCGGCGGTCGCACGACGTATCGCCAACCGTTCGGCCTCAGTCTGCGCCTGTGCTTCATCGATCCTGCGATCGGCGAAGGCGCGTCGTGCATTGCGTTTGGCTCGCGACGGTATCTCCTGCCGCACACCGATCTTCTTCATCGTCATGTCGTCGATGCGGGTGTCGAAGGCATTGCGGCCGGTCACCGGCAGATTGTCGATGCCCACGACCAACATCGGATCCGGCAATGCCCCCGCGCGAACCGCGTCTTCCTGCGCTGCCGAAAGCCCTGCCTGTCGGGCCTTGAGCATGGGAGCGCGTGCATTGGCCAGATGGATGGCCTCCGGCAATGTGAGTCCGGGCGATGCCGCCCAGGTTGCTATGGGCGCCGCCAACGCGGCGGCACAGAAGATTCCAGGTAACACGCGCAGGCATGCACCCAAAATCCCTAAACGATCAAAACGGGCGTTCATGACACCTCCGAAACGACGGAACAACGCGCACGGCACAGCGGCCGGCGCGCATGGATCAGGTCGTTTCGAGGTCTAGATCAGCAGGCTGCAAAAACGCAGTCGTGGCGGAGGGTCCGATCGGGCGATCGGCGCCTCGGACTGGACTGCAACGTGGGACACCGGCGGGACATACACCGGTGCCAATACCAGTGGCGGCAACGCCAAAGGCGGAACCGACAATTTCGCGGCATCCGTGGAGACCGTGACATCCGGGCTGCAATGCTTCTCGCACAACGCCGGATTGTCCTGCTTCTGCGCCATGCCCATGTCGGCACAGTGCATAGCCATCGCCGTGGTCTGAACCGGCATCTGCTCCATCGGGCACAGGTACACCGCCAAGGCTGTCTGCTGAAACAGCAGGCAGACGATCACCAGAACGGCGATGCGCATGCGGTGGCGGACAAGCCGGGTCATGGGGGGATCTTACTCCTTCGGCCGAAGGGCAATCTTGGCTACTGGGTGAGATTCCGCTTGGTACCAGAAGTTCCCGATCTGATAGACATCATGTCGCACCCGCGGCCTTGAGCAAACTCAAAGTCGGGCAATCGGCATTCATCGGCGTGTGTTGGCAGGCTTCAACCATGACGACGAGTTCCTGTTCCAGTTGTTGTAGCTCCTGCAGTCGGCGACGTACATCGGCGAGCTTGAGTTCGGTCATGGCGCGGGTCGTTTCGCAGGCCCGTTTCCCGTGGACGTCCAGAAGCCCGGCAATTTCGTCCAGGCTGAAGCCCATGGTTTGGGCTCTGCGAATGAATTGGAGGCGTGCGACGTCGGCTGCGTCGTAGTGACGCACGCCACCTTGCGGACGCAGGGGTTCGGTGAGCAGCCCACGACGTTGGTAGTAGCGCACGGTTTCGACATGGACGTTTGCCGACGCTGCGAGTCGGCTGATGGTGAGGCGCATGATGCTTGACTCCGTACTCGGGTACGGACTGTAGTATGCCGCCATGCTCGACAAAACCGCCAAATCCCCCCTGACCGCGATCCTGGGCGCCAGCCTGGCGGCGATCGGGGCATCAGTGTGCTGCGTGCTTCCCCTGGTGTTTGTGCTGGCTGGGATCAGCGGCGCCTGGATCGCCAACCTGACCGCACTTGAACCGTGGCGTCCTTGGTTCAGCTTGGCCACGCTTGCCTGCCTGGGGTGGGCGTTCTGGACGATGTATGGTCCGAACTCCCGCTGCCGATCCGATGGCGCGTGTGTTGATCCACGCATCCTTCGGCGCCGGCGGATATGGTTGTGGGTGGCGACGGTTGTGATCGTGTTGCTCTTGCTGTTTCCCTACTACGTATCCTGGTTCCTGTAAGGAGAAGTCGATGAACAAGATGTTCGCTGTTTTGGTGTTGGCATGGTCCGGTTTGGCGCAGGCAGCGACACCGAAGGCTGTGGTGCTGGATGTGCAGAACATGACCTGCCCGACGTGCAACATCACGATCGAAAAGGCACTCGGCAAAACGCCAGGCGTCACCAAGACGCAAGTCGATCTGAAATCCGCAACGGTCACCGTGAACTTCGATGCCGACCGTACCAGTGCGCCGGCGATTGCGCAGGTCGTTACCGAAGCGGGCTTCCCTGCCAAGGCCAGAACCAGTGGCAAGTGAACTCCAGTTGCAGAGCACGTTGACGTGCCCGGAATGCGGGCATCAGCGCACGGAGGCAATGCCAACGACGGCCTGCCAGTTTTTCTATGACTGCGCCGGTTGTGGCGCTGTGCTGCGCCCCAAGTCGGGTGATTGCTGCGTGTTCTGCTCCTACGGCACCGTGCCGTGCCCGCCGATCCAGCAGAATCAATCGTGTTGCGGGCGATCGGCTGCCGCTCCCTGAAGCAGTTCGCCGCTAGGCGTTCAAGTCGATTGGCCTTGCCGCCCTCCCGGCGCAATGGCATTCGCCACGAACAAGCCGATTGCCGCCCCAACCAATTGCGCAAATGCGAATCCGACGATGTCATCGGGGCGGATGCCGGCAAAGGTTTGTGTGAGTGATCGCGCGATCGTGACCGCTGGGTTTGCGAAGGACGTGCTGGCGGTAAACCAGTACGCGGCGAAGATGTAGCTGGCCACCAACACCGGAATGGTAGTCGGCCGATGCCGTAAGCCGAGCAGAATGGTCAACACTAGCCCGAAGGTCGCGATGCCTTCGCTCAACCATTGAGCCGCGCCGGTTCGTGTATGGGTTCCGGGCTGGATCAACGGCAGGTCGAACATGGCGTGTGCCAGCAGCACGCCGGTGATCGCCGCAACAATTTGCACGGCAATGTAGGCCACCGTATCCCGCGTGGTCAGCTCGCCGCGCAGGCGCATCACCAAAGTCACTGCAGGATTGAAGTGCGCACCGGAAATCGGACCGAACAGGATGATCAAGACGTACAAGATGCCGGCGGTCGCGCCGGCATTGGCCAGCAACGCGACCGCATCGTTCCCTTGCGAGAGCTTCACGCCCATGATCCCGGAGCCAACCACACACGCGAGCAGCAGCGCGGTGCCGAGGAATTCGGCCAGCAACTTGCGCGACAAGGGCATCAGAGTTCCGCCAGCAGCTTCTTGACGCGTTGGGCGATCTCATCGCGCACGGCGCGATAGGCGTCATCGTCCATGTGCTTCGGATCCGGCAACGCCCAATCCTCGCGACGTTTTGCCGGCACCCATGGGCAGTTGTCACCACAGCCCATGGTGATCACCGCATCGAATTCGCCATCGATGTCGTCCAGCGACTTCGAGGCCTGCTGAGTCAGGTCGTAACCGAGTTCGCTCATGAAACGGATCGCCTTCGGGTTGATCACGCCGGAGGGTTTCGATCCGGCGCTTAACGCTTCAACCTGATCACCGCCGTAGATGTGCGCGAAGGCCTCGGCCATCTGGCTGCGATTGGAATTTTCGATACAGACGAACAGGACGCGCTTCATGGATCAGACTTCCTTCCCGATCAGACGCAACTCCTGCTCGCGAGCAAGGTGGTCAAGTTTTTCCAGAGGTAATGCCAGCAGCAATTCGATGCGACGTCGCAAGGTCAGCCAAGCGTCCTTGAATCCTTTCGGATCATCTGGCTTCAATGCTGGGTCCGGTACGCCCCAGTGCGCCAATGCTGGGTGTCCGACCCAGACCGGGCAGGTATCGCCGGCGGCGTTGTCGCACACGGTGATGATGAAATCCATCTTCGGCGCATCTGCACCCGCGAAGGTGTCCCAGCTTTTCGGTTGCAGGGTCGAGGTGTCCTGTCCCAGTTCGCCGATGAACTGCGCGGCCAGTGGCTGCACCGTAGCAGAGGGGTGGCTCCCAGCACTGTAGGCACGGAACCGTCCTTTGCCGTAGTGGTTGAGCAAGGCTTCTGCCATCTGGCTGCGCGCCGAATTGCCGGTGCACAGGAACAAGGCGTTGAACGTGCGAGGTTCATTCATGACGTCACTCCAAGGATTTGATCGGACGGGCGGCTGGGGACGGATAAGCGGAGGATCAGCAGCACCCGGATTGCGGTGCGCAGCAGGATGTCACCTGATCCGGGCGCGGCTTGATCGACTTGATATCTGGGCTGCAAGACGCGCCATCGGTCGCGCATGCCGCATCACCCGTGTGATACGTGGTCGCTTCGCCCTTGGTGTGAAAGGTTTCCCAGCGCGTGCCCTGCGGATCTTCCGTCCACAGCTTGTCGGACTTGGCGTAGCAGCAGATCGCCGCCTCTTCCGGGACAACGGTGCCGCCGGCGCGGTTCAATCGCTCACCGATCGCGGCCAGGTCGTCATTACTTTCCACCTGGAAGCCCAGATGATCGATGCCCGGTGCACGACCTGTATTGGAAATGGCGAAGTTCACCCGAGGGTCTTCCAGCATCCACTTGGCGTAATCGGGCTTGAGGACGGTGGGTTGCGCCGAGAACAACTCCGAATAGAAGCGGATGCTGGCATCGAGATCGGCAACATTGAGGTGGACGTGAAAGCGGTTCATTTACGGGCTCCTGTCTTTTTGGGTTTGCAGCTTGCATCCGGGCCACAATCCGCAGCGCCAGCGCAGCAGTTTTCGGTGAGATAAGCGATCAGCGCGTTCATGTGCTTGTAGTTGGCACGCACGCGAATGACGCGGCCTTCGCGTTCGTCGTCCACAAGGCCAGCAGTCCGCAGCACATTGAGATGGGCTGTCAGCGTGGCCGGGGGAATATCTATTTGCTCACGAAGTTCGCCCACGGCCAGGCCATCGGGGCCAGCTTGGACCAGAGCCCGGAAAGCAGCGAGCCGGGATTCGTGGCTGAGAGCGTTGAGGGCGGAAACTGCGGTATCATTCTTCATGATTCCATATTTCTGGAAATTATGAATAATGTCAAGCGGTCGATAATCATTCGAACGCATTTCAGTTCGTGTATCCACGATGCTTTTCCTGACCACAGCTAGCAGCCAACAACGGCTAACGACATTCGTTGGTTGATTGGGAGGCAATCGTTGAGGAGTGCTCTCGCCTAGTCAGATCAATTCGATGATGGAAGCCCGCTTGCGCCACTTGTTATAAGCAGACCAAGCTCAGTATCTGAGCTGTGTGGTTGCCTCACAGACGTGCGATGTTGTTACCACGCCATGCCAAGAATCAAGAAGAGCAGGAAACCGGCAAAAAAAGCGGATGTAATCCAGTGCGTTTCGGGGACCTCATGGGCTTCGGTGAGCAGTTCTTCTGTGACGAGGAATAGCAGAGCCGCCAGCCCAAACGAGAACGCGATTTCGAGCGCCACGGGGGACAAACCCACCAACAGGGTCGCCCCGCCAGCAGCACCAACGAGTAGCGCCATGGCCAACGTCGTAGTAACTCCAATGATCTTGGCTCGGGTCGCCCCCGCGTCCGTCAGGGTGACGGCAACTGCCAGCCCGAGCGATAAAAGCTCGACGGTCAGGGCCAACGTGAGCAGTCTGCCCTCTTTCGCCCCAGCGGCGAATCCGATACCAATCAATAGACCGTCGATCAGCAGATCCACCGCAATCGCGGCGAGAAAGGCTATTGGCAGCCTGGATCTGCTTTCCGGGGTTGCTTTCTCCAACTTTTCTGCCATGGATCGGAGCGCAAGCATCACCCCGACACCAATCGCAAAGCCGATGACAACATGGAAAGCCGAAGCGCGAGTATGCGAACGCACGATGTCCGGCAGCAATTCCACCGCAACGACCGAGAACACCACCCCCGCAGCAAAATGCTGAATTGCACTGCGCAGTCTCGGCCCGGGCGGACGGAAGGTCGATACCAGTGCGCCAACGATTGCCGCTACGACCGGAAACATCGCATAGGTCAGAACACTGGAAAGCACACTACTCATAAGGGCCGCCGTTAAGTATTTGCATGTCGATCATAGCCACTGGGTGCGTGAGCGCCGCTCGCAGGAGTTGCCCCCGCCCACTGTCCGACTCATGCCGGCGGCTTGTCGCCGCCGATGACAATGACCTGCTCTACATCACTGACATAGACCCAGCCCGCATCAGCGCGCCCGGTCCATCCAATACGACGAAAGATCTCGACTGCACGATCCACGTCTTCTCCTTCGCAAAACAACTCCATCTGCACTTCGTTGACTACTTGGTCCCCGAACTCGACGGAATACTCCTGCTCGCGCGCACTGAGTGCGCGCAGCAGGCCCTTCACGTCGAAGAAGCTCAACCGCTGGAAGCCTGAGGCTTCCAGCGTATGGATGAGATCGGAGACGCGATTGCGATGCACGAACGCCTTGATCTGTTTCATCACTTGGTCTCCAGCGGGATGGGTTCGGCCGATTTGCGCTCGGCACGGGTTTCGAGCCATTCGTACAACACGGGCAGCAGGATCAGGGTCAGCAACGTCGAACTGATCAGCCCTCCAACGACGACCGTGGCCAGCGGACGCTGGGTCTCGGCACCGACCCCGCTGGAGAGCAGCATCGGCACCAAACCGAGGATGGCGACGCTCGCAGTCATCAATACAGGGCGCAGCCGCAAGGCCGTGCCCTGGACGACTGCCTCCCGCACCGACAAGCCTTTCTCACGGAGCTCATTGAGAAAGCTGACCAGCACGATGCCATTGAGCATGGCCACACCGAACACCGCGATGAAGCCGATCGCCGAGGGCACCGAGAGGTACTGCCCAGTCACGAACAGTGCGAGCAATCCGCCGATCGTGGCAAACGGCACATTGGCCAGGATCAATGCTGCGTATTTGACGGAGTTGAACGCGGTGTAAAGCAACACGAAGATGAAGAAGATCGTGACCGGCACGATCAACGCCAGTTTCGCTAGCGCCCGTTGCTGGTTCTCGAACGCACCACCCCACTCGATCCAGTAGCCAGATGGCAGCTTCACTTGCTGCTTGATTGCTGCCTCGGCGTCCTTGACGAAGCCATCGACATCGCGACCGCGCACATCCATCTGGATCACGGCATAGCGTTGCAATTGCTCGCGACGAACGAAGGAGTAGCCCTCGGCCACGTCAACGTCTGCAACTTCCGACAACGGCACCAGCGCCCCGGTCGCCGTTCGCAACGGAATGCGGCGCAGCGCCTCCACGGAATCGCGTGTGGCATCTTCCAGTCGAACCGCGATGTCGAAGCGCTTGACCCCATCGAGCAGCACGCTGACGGGTTCTCCGCCCAACCCATTGCGGACGATAGTCAGCACTTCTTCGGCATTCATGCCGTGGCGAGCCAGTTCATCGCGTTTGACCGCGATGCGGATCTGCGGCTTGCCGATATTGGCTTCCAGCGCGAGATCGGCGACACCAGGCACTTTGTCGAGTACCTGCTTGATCCGGCCACTGAGCCGGTCGAGCTCACGCAAATCCTGACCATACAGTTTGAGCGCCAAGGTGGCGCGCACGCCGGAGATCAGTTCCTCCACCCGCATCTGGATCGGCTGGGTGTAGCCGGGCACCACGTTGGGGACGACCTTCTCCAAGGTCTTCTGCATCTCCGCTTCGAGCTGCTTGATGTTGCGGCCGGACTTCCACTCACTTTCAGGCTTGAGCGCCGTGTAGATTTCCATGTAGTTGACGTCGGCCGTCTCGCCCTTCTCGGCACGCCCGATCATCGCGAGCGTCGTTTCCACCTCCGGGAATTGCTTGAAGGCTGTCGCGATCGTGTTGCTGGTCCGGATCGACTCGTTGAGCGAGGTCGAGGGGATGCCAGTGACGCGCCACATGATCGAGCCTTCCTGCAACTGCGGCATGAATTCCTTGCCGAGGAAGGGAAACAGCGCAAGACTGAGTACGAGCGCCACTACCGCGCTGACGACAACGACTTTCTTGCGTGCCAACGCCTTGTCCAGCAGCGGTCGGTACAGGCGCTTGATTCGTGCCACGAGCCAGGTATCGCGCTCCACCTTGGGCTTGAGGATCATCGAGGCCAGCACAGGGATCAGGGTCAAGCTCAAAATCAACGAGCCCGCCATCGCGAAGGCGATGTTGAAGGCCATCGGCTTGAACATCTTGCCTTCAAGGCCTTCCAGTGAGAATAGTGGCAGGAACACCACGATGATGATGATGATCGCGAATGCGATCGGATTCGCCACTTCCTTTGCTGCAGCCAGTACCGCCGATGTCCTGTCGACCTTCTCGCCATGCTCAAGACGTTCGGCCATGATCCGGAATGCGTTCTCGACCATGACCACGGCGCCGTCCACCATCATGCCGATGCCGATCGCAAGACCGGCCAGTGACATCAAGTTGGCCGACAGGCCGGCTTGGCCCATCCCGATAAACGCAATCAGCATTGCCAGTGGCAATGTCACGATCACCACCAATGCCGAGCGCACCTCGCCCAGGAACAGAAACAGGATCACGGCGACCAGTAGTGAGCCCTCAACCAGAGCCCGCACTGCGGTTTCCACCGCCTTGTTGACGAGGTCGGTGCGCTCGTAGATCGGCTTGAGCACCATCGTCTTCGGCAATGCGGCGCGGACCACATCGAGCTTGCCCTTGACCGCTTCGACCACATTCTTGGCGTTCTCGCCGATGCGGGCCAGCGCCTGCCCCATCACCACTTCCTGTCCGTCGCGGGTGACCGCACCGAAGCGTGGCGCCGGCGCTTCGACAATGGTCGCCACATCCCGAAGATACACGGGGCTTCCGTGTTCGGCCTTGAGCACGATCGCACCGATATCGTCGGTCGACTTCAACAATCCCAGACCACGCACCAGGAATTGCTCGCGGCCCACGTCCATCACGTTGCCGCCGACCTGACCATTGTTCGCCGGCAAGGCATTGATCACGTCGCCGAAACCAAGACCCCGGGCATACAGGCGTTGCGGATCGATCTGCACCTGGTATTGGCGTTCGCCGCCACCCCAGGAACTGACATCGTCCACGCCCGGCGCGGTACGCAAAATCAGCCGCACCGTCCATTCCTGCCAAGTGCGCAGATCCATATCGCTGACCTGGTCTTTCGTAACGCCCGGAGCACGTTCGACCGTGTACCAGTACACCTGCCCAAGGCCGGACGTATTCGGACCCATGCTGGGCTTGCCATAGCCTTGGGGCAATCGGTCACCGATCTCCTGCAGACGTTCGCCGACCAGTTGGCGGGCGAAATAGATATTCATGTCGTCCTTGAAATAGACCGACACATACGACAACCCGAACAGGCTGACCGAGCGGATTTCCTGAACCTTGGGCAAGCCCGCCAGCGCGGACTCCACCGGGGTGGTCAATAGTTGCTCGACGTCTTCGGCCGCTAGCCCCGGTGATTCGGTGTAGATGTTGACCTGGACCGGGGTCACGTCGGGGAACGCATCGATCGGCACATTGCGCACCGCGCTGATGCCGAGAAACGCCACAACAGCGAAGACGATCAGGACGAGAAATTTGTACCGCAGGGAGAATTCGACCAGGCGATTCAGCATGGCACGCCTCCCGGATAGAGATCGGCGCGCATCATTCCGCCTCTCCCAACTGCGATTTCAGCATCTGTGCCTTGATGGCGAATGCACCCTGTACAACAACGGCATCGCCGGCCTTGAGGCCTTCCCGAACCACAGTGCGATCGCCGATCACCTCGCCGGTCCGCACGGGCACCGGTTCAATCGCGCCGCTTGCGGTGCGGCGAAACACCACTGTGTCGCCTTGCAATTGCACGAATGCATCGTTGGGGACCGTGAGCTGACTTTGCGCAGCGTTGTTGGCATCCCCGGCATCGAAGAACACTTCAACGAAATCCCCTCCATGCAGGCGATCGCCACGGTTGGGCACTTCCACGCGCACGATCGCATTGCGGGTGGCATCCGAGGTGCGATGCGCTGCACGCTGCACCTTGCCGTTCAATCGCTGACCATTGAAAACGATCGTCGCTGCACTGCCGGGTGCAATGCGCGAGACGGTGCCTGCCGGCAATTTCGCATCCACCCAGACCACTGCCTCATTCACCAGACGGAACAACGGCTTGCCAGGTTCGATGCGTTCACCGACAACGAATTCGTCCTCGGTGATGCGCCCGGCATGCGGCGCGGTCAAGGTGAATTCGCCATTGGCGCGTCCCGGGGCCGTGCCCGGCAAGCCATAGGCGCGTGCCGTGGCAGCCGCTCGATCCAGCGCGACGCGGGCTTCGTTGATGCGTCGCCCGGACACCGCCTCGCGGCCGAGTGCAGAGACGCGCTGCCACTCCTGTTGCGCCACGCGCAAATCGGCTTGTGCATTCGCCACCTCGACGCTGGACAACGTCACCAGCGCCGCGCCGGCGGGCACTTCATCACCCAATTTGGCGTGACGACGGATTACCAGCGCGACAACACGCGGTGTGATCAATGTGGCGTTGTAGGCGTTGTCGACGACTTCGCCGGGGGCGCGCAATTGTTCACTGACGGATGCCGGCTGCAGCGTTTGCAACACGACCCCTGCCGCCTTCAGAGCGGCGGCATCCATTTTCAGCCCCGATGTGTTGCTTTCGGATTCGGCGGGTTTTGTTGCCACTTCCCTGGCAGGCGGATTGGATCGACCGCAGGCCGTCAATGCCAACAGCAGCGCGACAGTCAAAGGCTGTCGCAGAGTTCGAATCATGATCATCGTACGGGTTCTCATCGTGTGCCTTCCAGTCCAAGCCAGGCTTCAAGCTGGCCGGTGGCGGCGAGATAGTCGGTGCCGGTGCGCCACAGGCGCGCTTCAAGTTCGGCACCCGCTAGTTGGGTATCGAGCGTCTGCTTGAGTTGTTGCAGATAATCCACCGTGGAGAGTTCACCTTCGCGCCACATGCGCTCCAGCAATGCCGTGCGGCGATCGGTATCGGTTCCACGACTGTTCCGCCACTGCCGCCAGGCCGCTTGTGTCGCGGTGTAACTGGCGATGGCACGGTTGCGATCGGCTTCCAGTTCCAGTCGCACGCGTTGCACATTGGAAGAAGCCGCATCGGATTCCGCTTGCGCCGCAACCACTTCCGCGCGATAGGAATTGCGCACGTACAAGGGAATGCTCACCGAAACACCAATCACGTTATCGGTGAGATTGCCGATCGCCTTTTGTCCCCCGCGCAGACCGAGCGTCGGATCGGCAAAGCGATTGCGTCGCGCGACAGCGACCTCACGCTCCGCTGCCTGTGCCACTGCCTGTGCGACCTGCCAATCCGGGAGCCGTTCGATCCGGTCTCCACCGGCTGTGATAACGGGCGGCAACGAATCGGCCGCGCGTGCGAGGCCGGCCAACCCCGGGGTATCGGCAGTGCCGCCAACCGTTGCAAAACGCGCCCGTGCCTCGGCTTGCTCAATAATCAACGTGCTTTGTTGGGCCTGGGCTTCATCGCGTGCCAACAGGGCGAGGTCGCGCTCAAGGCCGGAAATGTCACCGACAGCGAATTGCTTCTGCGCCAGTTCCGAAAACCGCTGCATCACCGCAAGGCGATGTTCGCCAATGCGCGTGCGGGCGACCGTTGTTTGTACATCGGACCAGCCACTGATCCATTGCCTGGCGAAATCGCGGCGACGCACCCGCGCTTCCGCAGTTGCCGCCTCAACCTGCGCATCCGCAGCCGAGCGGCGAGCACCGCGTTTGCCGTGTATGTCTAGCGTAAGGCTCATGCCTGTGGTTCGGGTACGCTCCGTTCCCGCCTTGTCGTAGGACAGGTCGAGTTGCGGGTTGTAGAGCGGCTGCGCGGCTGCATCGCGGCGCGCGGTGGCGGCTGTCAATTGCGCTTCGATGGTCCGGTAGGTCGGGTGCTGCTGCCACGCTGCTCGCAGCGCCTGGCGCAATTCCAGCGGTGCCGTAGCGGGGTGTTCCTGCGCGAACGCGGGCGTGAATGACACATTTGCCGCCACAATGGCGAGCGCCAGCCGGACGACGAATCGCCGTCGCGGCGTACACGGAAAAACCATGTTGAGATCCTCTGAATAACGTCGGTCCCGGGCGAATGCCCAGGTCAGTACACGTTGTTCAGGCGATCGGTGGCCGCAGTTCTTGGCGTATGGCTGTGCTGGGCGGAATGCCGGAGATCACCACACGCAACACTTGCGGCATCTGGACGTGCGCCGTGGAGATCATCGGGGGCAAGGTTGCAGGATGGTGGCAGCCACAATCCGCGCAACTTCCGCCATGGGACACGGTGGTCTTGCCGCCCACATCGAGATCGGTTGGGGCTTTGACCATTACCCCATGAGGGTTGCCACCAAACCCGAGGTCGGCGAAATCCTGTTGCGCGCAGGCCGATACCGAGCCGATTCGCAATGCGAAGACCAGCAACACCAGCACGGCCAACCGCGCCGACGAGCGCAGGCGGGCAAGCACGGAGTGGGAGGCGGTCGGCATCACCCCGGTACGGTACACGATGTTCCTGGCGTTATGAAATTTCACCATGCCTGGCATTGAACTGCTGCTTCCCCCTGGATCTGGCTCCACGCGCCCACGCCCGATCTTCGCTAAACTTGGCAAATGATAACGAGTCTCATCCCCGCCTTTTCCCGTCCCGGCCTCCTGATCGCACTGGTCGCGTGGGTGCTGGCAAGCCCGCCGGCCTACGCCGACAACATCAGTACAACCGTGCCGCAGACCTGGCAGATGCTCGACTATCTGGCCTCCGATTACGCGGGCGCGGTCAAGGATGGCGCGGTGCAGAGCGCCTCCGAATACGCCGAGATGCGCGAATTTGCGGCCACTGCCCGCACTCGAATCCGATCGCTTCCTCCTGTGCCAGCCTCGGCGAAGCTGTTGTCCCAGGCGGATGAACTCATCAAGTCGGTCGATGCCAAGTCGTCGCCCGTGCAGGTGGCACAGGAAGCCCACGGCTTGGCCGATGGTCTACTGAAGGCCTATCCGGTGCCCACCGCGCCGGACCATGCCCCCGATCTGGCGCGTGGTGCGACGCTGTATCAAAGCCAGTGCGCCATGTGTCACGGCCCTACGGGGCATGGCGACGGACCCGCCGGGCTGCAGCTCAATCCGCGGCCCGTGAACTTCACCGATCAAACCCGCGCGGATCAACGCAGCCCGCTGTCCCTCTATGAAGTGATCAGCCAAGGTGTGCAAGGTACGCCGATGGTCAGTTACTCCTCACAATTGACGGCGGATGACCGTTGGGCGCTGGCCTACTTCGTGGGGACACTGGCATACACCCAGGAAGTCACAGCCGGCGCAGAGGCTTGGCAACACGACCAAGCCGTGCGTGCGCAAATTGCCGGCTTGAAGGAGCTGTCCCAAACCCGGGTGGGCCAGTTGAGCGCGGCACTCGGAGATGACCGTGCACGCGCCGTCGTTGGCTATCTGCGTTCCCATCCGGAGGCACTGCAGCAGGCATTGACGGGGATTCCGCTTGCACGGGGACGTCTGGCCGCGAGCCTGGCGGCCTACCGCGCTGGGGATTCCGTCGAAGCGACGCAGTTGGCGTTGTCGGCCTATCTCGATGGCGTCGAACCGGTCGAGCCGCAACTCAATGCCCGCGATGGTGCATTGCGCGTCAAGCTCGAAACCGCGATGGGCGCCTATCGCACTGCATTGGCGAGCAAAGCGTCGCCACACGTGGTGGCGCAGCAAGCGGGTGAAGTGGATGCCTTGCTGGTGAAGGCACAAGACGTCACGGCCAATGCCGCTGGCGATCCCACGTCCACATTCCTTGGTGCATTCACGATCCTGGTTCGAGAAGGTCTGGAAGCACTCCTCGTCGTCGTCGCGCTCTTGGCGTTCTTGCGCAAGGCCGATCGCCCCGAAGCCGTGCGTTACGTGCATGCCGGGTGGACGCTCGCCCTCGTGGCCGGTGGAATCACCTGGGCAATCGCCAGCTATGCAATCTCCATCAGTGGTGCCGGGCGAGAAGTGACCGAGGGGCTGTCCTCCTTGTTCGCCGCAGCGGTACTGCTCAGCGTCGGCCTGTGGATGCACCAGAAGAGTATCGGCGGGCGCTGGCAGACCTACTTAAAGGAAAAGATGGCGGCCGCACTCAATCAGCGTTCGGCATGGTTCCTGTTCGGCTTGGCGTTCATTTCGGTCTATCGGGAAGTGTTCGAGACGATCCTGTTTTACGCCGCCCTTTGGAACGAAGGGCAAGAGGCGTGGCTGCTGGGCGGTATTGCTGCCGGCGCCCTCGTTCTCGGGTTGATCGCCTGGATCCTGCTTCGGACCAGCAGACGCCTGCCAATCGGTACGTTCTTTTCAGCCAGTTCCGCGCTGATTGCCGTGCTCGCCGTGGTACTGACAGGCAAAGGTGTGGCGGCACTGCAGGAGGCTGGCTGGATACCGGTAACGGTTGCGCCCGTGCCGCACATCGAACTGCTGGGCATCTATCCGACCTGGCAAACGTTGTTGGCTCAGCTTGTGGTTGTTCTGGCGCTGACCGCGGGATTCACGTTCAATACGTTGCGTGGTCGAATACCTCCGGCGCAATCTACGCCGGTTCCAGACACTGATTGAAACAGAGAGCGATCGCACATGAGCGACTGTGGCTGCCACGCCGAAGCAAACAACGAAGCAGAGCGCCGCATCCTGCGCATCGCCCTCGCCCTGAATGCGGCGATGTTCATAATCGGTGCCATCGCGGGCCTCATCGCGCAATCGATGGGCCTCATCGCCGATTCGCTGGATATGCTGGCCGATGCAAGCGCCTACGGCATTGCCCTAGCGGCCTGGCGCCGCAGCGCGATGTTCAAAGCCAACGCCGCAACACTGAGCGGTGCAATTCTGTTGATTTTGGGATTGAGTGTGGTGGCCGGCGTGGCATGGCGTGGGCTCATGGGCAGTCACCCGGAAGGGAGCTGGATGATGGGGATCGCCTTCGTCTCGCTCATCGTCAATGCCACGGTGTTGCGACTGCTCGACCGCTTCCGCCAGGGCGAGGTGCATTTGCGCGCCACATGGCTGTTCACCCGGGTTGATGTCATCGCCAATCTGGCAGTGATCCTGTCAGGGGTCCTCGTTCTTTTGATGCATAGCCCAATCCCCGATCTCATCATCGGTGCTGCCATTGCATTGTTCATCATCAAGGAAGCGTTAGAGATTCTCCGTGAGGCCAAAGAGGCACGCGCAAACGCACTCGTACCGACGACAGAATCTTGAGAACAAGCCGTCGTGATGTTCACAAGCCCAAATAGCTGGGACATTCAACTCTTTCACGTCATCCATTCCGCTACACCGCCGCCACCCGACATGCTGGTGGTGGCACGCCTTCTGGCGGATGGGCCACTGGTGCTGACAGCAGTCCTCCTTGGGCTAATGGTCGCGTTCCCACGCCTGTCGATGCGTGCATCGGCAGGCCAGGCGATCATCGCCGCCATCATTGCCCTTGCTATGGACGGGTTGATCGGTATCGTTTGGGACCGGCCGCGGCCCTTCATCGCAAATATCGGGCAGGCCTGGATCTCACATGCCGCAACGAGCAGCTTTCCAAGCAATCACCTGACGTTGCAGTGGACCATCGCCGGTATGTTGTTGCTCGATCGTCGCACGCGGCCTTGGGGGATCGTGATCGCGTTGCTCGGGTTACCGATGGCATGGGCACGCGTCTATCTTGGGGTGCATTACCCCAGTGACATGATGGGTGCCCTTGGGATAGCTGGGCTCATCACGGTGAGTGGTTGGGGAGTGATGCATTTCATCGAGCATCGAAGAGCTCGTCTATTGAACGGTTGATGCGCGTTGAACGACGAACGGCTGATTCCCTTGGGTTCTCTGCATGGGCAACGGCTCGGATCGTGACAAAATGAGATGCGCGGCTCACAGAATTGAGAACAACGGTGGGTTAGCGAGCGAACACGGACACCAGTATTTACTCGGGCATCGTGCGGATGCTGGATCTTGCGCTTGGCGTTCCAGAGGGGCTTGCCAGTCGATACTTTCTGGTGGCGCCAGATCGCCGCGAAGCAGATGCCCGCGCCCAATTCGCTCGCCCGGCCTTCCAGAGCGTGAACGACATGGACTTGCGTTTCCTTCCCTACAGCGAGTTGCAGGCGCACCGGGATACCATGGCGCGCTTTGCGCCACGGATTGAAACCCATCGAAGCCTTGGCGTGGCCCTTGCGTTAAACGCCCGATCGAACAGATCGGGCCGGTGCCAGTGATTTGGCACCAGCCCAAGAGTCCTCGTATACAATTGATTGCGGGCTTATTTCCCGATCATCTTCAAACCAGCGGCGAATTCTTCCTTCGACAACTTGCCGTCATGATTGGCGTCGACCATGTCGAAGTGTGGCGCCAAGGCATGCTTGGCCAATTCGGTCTTGGACAAGAAGCCATCTTTATTGATGTCTAGTTGGGTGAATTCATCGCCCTTTGCTGCGGTCTTGGACTTGGCCTGCATATTCATGTGGCCATCCATCTTGTGCATATGCCCCATGTCCATTGCCGGTTGGCTGGCTTGTTGGGCGAATACCGGAGCGGCGAAGAAGACGGCAAGTGGCAGCAGGGTCATGGCGGTGCGTTTCATGCTGTTTCCTTTGGAAATGGACGATTCAAGCCTTAGTGACAGGAGGTCTCGTGCGCAGGCTTGGGTGCACGGGAATTGGCGTTGATGTGGCTGGCGGCACGCGGCAGGCGCAATGCGTTGACGACCACGGAAACAGAACTCAGGCTCATTGCCAGCGCCGCAATCATTGGATTGAGCAATAGCCCGATGGCGGGATACAGGATGCCGGCCGCGATCGGCACTCCGATGGCGTTGTAGAGGAATGCGAACCCAAGGTTCTGCTTCATGTTGCGCACGGTTGCCTCGGAGATTTCGCGGGCGGCCAGAATCCGCCGCAAATCCCCCTTGACCAGAGTCACTTGGGCGCTCGACATGGCGACATCGGTACCTGTTCCCATGGCGATTCCGACATCAGCGGCAGCGAGTGCGGGTGCATCGTTGATGCCATCGCCTGCCATTGCCACCTTGCGCCCCTCGGATTTCAATCGCTGGACCAGTGCGGACTTGTCCTGAGGCCGCATCTCGCCATGGACCTCATCGATGCCCAGAGCATGTGCAACTGCTGCCGCAGTCGCCGCGCTATCGCCAGTGGCCATCACGATGCGCAAACCAGCCGCACGCAACTCGTTGAGCGTTGGCAATGCCGTGGACTTGATCGGGTCTGCGACAGCGATCGCGCCAGCGACGCGGCCGTCGATCGCAAGGAACATCACCGTCGCCCCGTCTTTGCGCAATGCATCGGCCTTGTTGGTCAGCGCATCGATTCCGCCATGGGCTTCTTCCATCAACGCCGCATTGCCGAACAACAAATCATGCCCGTCCACGCGACCGCGAACCCCTTTCCCGGTCACCGACTCGAAATCCTCTGTGGATGCCAGCGCCAGATTGCGGCGCCGGGCTTCGGTGACGATCGCTGTCGCCAGTGGGTGTTCGCTGCCCTGCTCCAGGCTTGCGGCGAGTTGCAGGATACGATCTTCGTTGTCACCTTCGCCCATCACGATTTCGCGGAACGCCGGATGCCCTTCGGTGAGCGTACCGGTCTTGTCGACGATTAGCGTATCGATCTTGCTCAGGTTCTCGATCGCCTCGGCGTCACGAAACAGTACGCCCGCCTGTGCTGCTCGACCGGTGGCGACCATGATCGACATTGGTGTGGCAAGACCCAGGGCACAGGGACAGGCAATGATCAGTACCGATACGGCGTTCAGAACGCCATACGTCCAGGAGGGTTCCGGGCCGAACAGGCCCCAAACAAACAATGTCAGTACCGCAACGCTCAGTACGGCAAGCACGAACCAGAACGCGACCTTGTCGGCCATGCGTTGCATCGGCGCACGCGTGCGTTGTGCTTGCGCCACCATCTGCACGATTTGCGACAGCACGGTCGCCGAACCGACCTGTTCCGCGCGAATTGATAGGGCTCCCGTGCCATTGAGTGTGGCGCCGATCACTTTGTCGCCTGCTCCCTTCGCGACTGGAATCGGCTCGCCGGTGAGCATCGACTCATCGATGTTGGAGCGGCCCTCGACCACGATGCCGTCCACCGGCACCTTTTCACCGGGCCGCACACGCAGGCGATCGCCGACATGGACGTGATCCAGAGGCACATCTTCTTCACTGCCGTCGGTGTTGATGCGACGCGCGGTTTTTGGCGCAAGCCCAAGCAGTGACTTGATCGCCGCAGATGTTTTCGAGCGCGCCCGCAGTTCCAGCAATTGCCCGAGCAGCGTCAACGAGATGATGACAGCGGCCGCCTCGAAATACACGCCAACGCGTCCATGTTCACGGAACGAGTCCGGGAACAGTTGCGGAAACACCGTGGCGACCACGCTATACCCAAATGCAGCGGTCACACCGATGCCGATCAAGGTCCACATGTTCGGACTGCGATTGCGAATCGATTGCACGCAACGCACGAAGAACGGCCAACCCGCCCACAGCACTACAGGCGCGCTAAGAGCGAACTCGAGCCAGGTGCGCGTCCCCATCGACAGCACCGAAAAATGCTGCCCGAACATCGCCAGCACGAACACGATAATGGTCAGGGGCAGCGTCCACCAGAAGCGGTGGCTGAAGTCGCGCAGCTCGGGATTGTCCTCCTCCAGGCTCGGCATTTCCGGTTCCAGTGCCATGCCACAGATCGGGCAGGTGCCCGGTCCTTCCTGGCGAATTTCCGGATGCATCGGGCAGGTGTAGATGGTGCCGGCGGGCGTCGCCACGGCTTCGGAGGGCTTTGGCGACAGATATTTGGCGGGATCCGCGATGAACTTTTCGCGGCAGCGGGCCGAGCAAAAGTAATACTCGGTTCCGGAATGCGTCACATGGTGCGCCGCCGTGGCCGGGTCCACCTGCATGCCGCAGACAGGATCGGTCACTTTCGTCTTTCCGCCGCCATGTTCTCCCGAGCAACACGACTTCGCCGGCTCCACGGGTGCGGGAGCCGTGGCGCAGCAGGAGTCAGGTTTGCCTGAATCCGCATGATCATGGGAATGCGCGCTCATTGTTCGTCTCCAGCCAATGCATTGAGAATCGGGCACTGATCCAGCGCACCATGCCCGGGACAGGACGCCACCAATACCTGTAGTCCATCACGCATGCGAGTGAGTTCGGCGAGCTTGGCCTCCACTTTCGCCAATGTCTCGCTGGCGGCGGCTTTCATCTCGGCCATGTCGTTATCCCGACGCCCAGACAATGACAGCAGGCCCTGGATCTCCTCGAGCGTGAATCCGAGCGTCTTGGCACGCTTGATGAAATTGAGGCGCGCCACGTCGCCGGGCACATACAGTCGATAGCCTGATGCCATCCGCGGCGGTGCGGGCAACAAGCCTTGGCGCTCGTAGTAGCGCACGGTGTCGATGGGAACGGCGGCGCGCCTGGCGAGTTCTCCGATTTTCATGGATGCATCCAACACTCGATTTGGGTTTAACCGCGAAGCGGGTTCGCGCATGAAATGTTTCATCGCACTCGGGCGACCGTGGAATCTCAGTGTCCAGCCAGTCCGGTTTTCATGACGTGCAGGACAAAGACATGCAGGACAAGAACTGTGGCGGCGAAGGCAACGATTTGCATGCGACGCAGCGTGAACGTGATCGTGCCGTCGGATGAAACACCAGGGCTTCTGCTCGTGCGCGGCAAGGCCGGACGTGGCCGCTCGGATAGCGCCCGTTGCGGCTGTTGCTGGCGCATGCCGAATGGAGTCAGCCCACGCGGCTTGTAGACCGAGAGCACCATTGGCACGAGCAAGACCAACAGACCACCGGCGGCGTGAACCGCAAGTTCCATCCCCACTACGCGCAGCTCGGCGCGAGGCAGTATTGCCGCGGACGCCAGGCTGGCCGCGTAGCCGATCAATTTGAGTTTGATCAGCAAAATGGTGGTGGCAAAGACCGTCAACACCAACTTGGCGACGACCCAGTAATGACGGAACAGGCCCCATGGGGTGCCGAGTGATTGGATGACCCCAGTTGCAATCGATGCGAAGGCCAGCGGGACAATGATGAATTTGGCGAGCAAACCCATTCCCAGGTAGGCCGCACGAATGGCTTGCGTCTCCTGGTCATTCAGCCCGGACAGGGCGAGAACGAAAAAGGCTGCGATCGAACCAAGCAAGCCAACCGAAGTACTTACATGTGCAGTCAGCGCGAATTTACGAATGCCAGGTGTCATCTTCATGGTCGGTAGCTCCTCGCATCAATGGTGGGCGTGCATGAAACCATCCCTCCCGCTGCCTCGAGGAGGCAGCGGAGACGACTGTGCACCCTTGACTACGGTCCAGAGTCAAGCCCGTGCTTCGACCATTTCATTCGGGCAATTTGTCCGAAGCCCATTCGATCCGGGTAATCAGCCAACCCTTCGGTGTCTTTTTCAGGGTCAGCATTTCATTGCTCAGAATGGCCATGGGCTTGCCATTCCTGCTGGTGCGGATTTCCGAACGACTGCCGACCATCGCCGTATCGCCCATCGGCATGGAGCCGACCGAGATTGGTTTGATTTGGGCCGTCTTGAGAAATGCAATGTCTTCGCCCAGATGACCCGCGGCATATTGATCAAGCGATTGTGATTCGCCACCTTCGCTGATGACCACTTCGGGCGCGAGCAACGCCAGCACGGCTTGGCGATCGCCTTTTTGCAAGGCGGTGTGGAGTGCCTTGGCTGCATGTTCGGCATCAGGGACAGCGTTCGCGGTCATCCCTTCCATCGAGATCGTCGTGGTTGCGGGCGGTTTTGCATGGGTGTGCGGTGCATTCTCCGCTTCGGCGCGCCCTGCCCCGTCCATGCCAGGCATCGATGGCATGGCACCTGCTGCCGTCTCGTGGCCATCGCTACCCTCATGATGGTGGCCACCTTCCATGTCTTCGTCGGCTGGTGCCCTGGCAACGATGTCGCGATATTGTTCGGGCGTCATTCCGGGAAGCTTTTGCAGGAACGCCACCATGCTCCAGATGGTGGCATCGTCATGGCTGCCGCCCCATGCCGGCATCGCGCTCATCTTGATGCCGTGCTTGATGACCCAGAACTCGTCCTTGGGATCGAAACGCAGTTTCGACAGATCGGGGGGTTGTGGATAGAGGCCCGGACGAATTTCGGAATCCGTCATTCCGGGCGCCAGGTGACAGCCGGTGCACATGGCTGCGTACTGCCCCGCGCCCTTGAGGATCAATTGCGGATCTTCGAGATTGGGCGGCGTGAGTGAATTGGAGCGAACGTGAATCGAACGCTCGCGCAATGATTGCATCAAGGCGAAGACCGGCTTGGTGTGATGGTCATCGGCACCAACGTTATAGATTCCGGACCAGATGAAGCCGAGCGCCAGAAGGACCGCGACGGCAATAGCGGCAAGCATAGTGACAAGTGATTTTCGGGACATGAGTGACATGGTTTCCCCCTAGGAAGTCAGAACCAGATGCGAATGCCCGCGACCACGCGGGTATCGTTGATGTTTTCGCCGGCGTTTCTCCGGAAGTCCGCGGTACGTCCGAACGCCCATTCGCGACTCACGCCGATGTACGGGGCGAATCGACGGGTGATTTCGTAGCGCAGCCGCAACCCAGCCTCTGCGGTCGCCAGCCCCGAACCAAGGCCACGACGCGGGTCGTCTTTCGCGTTGATGTTCATCTCGATCCGCGGTTGCAGGATGAGCCGATTGGTCAGTAACGTTTCATATTCGGCTTCCAGCCGTGCAGTCGCGAATCCCGAACTGCCGAGATACCCGGTCGCGGCCACCTCGAATTTTTGCGGCGCGAGCCCTTGCACGCCGATCGCAGCGAAATTCCGCGCCTCCCCTGGTTTGAAGTCGTGACGCACTCCAGCGACCACGTCCCACCACGGACTGACACTTTTCCCGTACAGGATCTCGAGATCGGCGCTTTCAGTCCGGCCACGGATACGCTCACCTTCGCTGCGCCACCACACGCGACGGAGATCATTGCCGACCCAACCCTTTCCTTCCCAGCTCGCCCCCCGGCCCGGCGTTGCATTCCAGCCTTCAAGGCGGTCGATGAGCGTGAAGGCATGCGCGCTGTTGTCCATGGTGTCGTGCATCTGCGCGGGTGAAATTGCTGCAGCGCGGTCCGCATCGGTCAATGCCGGAATGGGCGTCCGCGGTGTCGTCGGCGCCTTCGCCTTGCCGGCATGATCCATCTGGGACATATCCATGCCTTGCATCGAATGATCCATGGACTGGCTGGTGCTCATCCCCGGCATGGCCATGTCATGGCCCATCGCACTGTGGTCCATGGCGGAATGGTCCATCGGCATGTCTGCGGGCATGGCCGATGGCGCGGCCTGATGCATGGCATGGGGCGATGACGCTGCGGAACTTGGTTTCTTTTTTGATACGCCCTTCTTCTTCACGGCCGGTTTCTTTAGCGTCGGCTTTTTTGATGCTGCAGGCTTCTGTTTGACGGCCGGCATCGGCATGTCCATGCCCGGCATCGACATGGGCATCGACATTTTTGAATGATCCATGGTTTGCGCCGACACGCCGGTGGCGATGGCCACGCCCAGCGCAAGGCCCGACAGGCGCATATGAATCGGACGGAAGAGCATGTTCATGCCTTGCCCTCCTCAACCTGGACGGCCCGCATCATTCCCGCCTCCATGTGATACAGCAGGTGGCAGTGATAGGCCCAGCGGCCGAGGGCATCGGCGCGCACGCGATAACTTCGCTTGCTGCCGGGCGGCATGTCGATGGTGTGCTTGCGCACCATGAAATTTCCCTGCGCGTCTTCCAGATCGCTCCACATGCCATGCAAGTGGATCGGGTGCGCCATCATCGTGTCGTTGACCAGTACGATGCGCACGCGCTCGCCATACGTGAGCTTCAAGGGTTCGGCAGCGGAGAACTTCACGCCGTTCATTGACCAGGCGAACTTCTCCATATGCCCGGTCAGATGCAATTCGATATCGCGACCCGGATCGCGACCATCCGGGTCCTCGAAGGCGCTCTTCAGCATCGAGTAACTCAGCACCTTACGGCCGTTGTCGCGCAACCCATTGCCGGGGTCATCCAAACGCGAAGTCGGCGACATCGCCAAGTTGTCGACCAGTGGATTGCCGTGCTCGCTGGCCGGATGCGATTGCTCACCACTGCCCATATCCATGCCCTGCATCGGCATTCCGGCCATCGCGTGGTCGTGTTGCATGCTCGACATGTCCATGCCTTTCATGTCACCCATGCCTTCCATGCCCGCGTGCGACATCGTGCCCATGCCCATATCGGTCATGGTGAGGATCGGACGCGGATCGACGGCCGGGATGGGCGCTCGCAACCCTTCGCGGACCGCCAGCGTGCCGCTGACGTAACCGGTGCGGCCCATGTCTTGGGCGAAGATCGTGAAGGCATCCTGTCCGGTGGGTTCCACGATCACGTCGAAGGTTTCTGCCGTTCCGATGCGGAATTCGTCCACCGTCACCGGATGCACGTACTGGCCATCGGCCGCGACCACAGTCATTTTGAGGCCCGGAATGCGCACATCGAAATAGGTCATCGACGAGCCGTTGATGAAACGCAGGCGCACCTTCTCGCCGGACCGGAACAACCCCGTCCAGTTGCCGAGCGCCGTCGTTCCGTTCATCAGATAGGTGTAGGTATTGGCATTGACGTCCGACAGATCCGTCGGTGTCATTCGCATCGCACCCCACATCCGTCGATCGGCGAGCGTGGATTTCAGTCCGTCCTTCTTGGCATCGCGAACGAAATCGCCGACCGTGCGCTGGTAGTAATTGTCGTAGCCGGCCATTTTCTTGAGTCGCGAGAACAATGCATCGCCACTCAGGTCAGTCCAATCTGACAACAAGACCACGTAATCGCGATCGAAATGGAAGGGTTCCGGCTCGATCGGATCGATGATCAGCGGACCATACAGCCCAACCTGCTCCTGGAAACCGGAATGGCTGTGGTACCAGTAGGTGCCGGCCTGGCGGACATGGAAGCGATAGAGATAACTCTCGCCACGGTGGATGCCGTTGAAGCTGATTCCCGGTACGCCATCCATGTTCGCCGGCAAGACGATGCCGTGCCAATGGATCGATGTTTCGTGGCCGTGGATCGAGCCCTCCGGCAGTGCGTTGGACACACGCAGGTTCACCGTGGTGCCTTCCTTCCAGCGCAACAGCGGTGCGGGAAGGGAGCCGTTGACGGTGACCGCGGGCCGGACACGACCGGTGAAATCCACCGGTGTTTCGCCGATGACGAGATCGAACTGGGTGCCGGCGAGCACGACAGGATTGCCCAGCGATTTCAGCGCCCAACTCGACTTGGGCCAGAGCCCGAGACCGGCGATGGCGCCGCCTGCGGCAAGTCCCTGCACGAATTGCCGCCGTGACGGCTTGAATGACCCATCGGCATGGCGGCCGAAAGAATTGGTAGACATTGTGAACTCCATGGAAGTGTTGGCATGGCCAGCACGAAGGCTGGACCACACACCCGCTGCCCGCCGATGACGGCGTACGCGCAGGCGAACCGGCGCCAGTGGCGCCGAAGGACACTTAGCCGATGGGAGGTCGGATCAAATGGGGCAATGCCGGCGCGGTATGGGCCGACGTCAGCCAGCGGCCGCTACTGCTGTGGCCGTCGAATGCAGACGCCCCGATGTCAAACGTAGGGAACGTTGCCTGGGCCAAATGCGTGCAGGCGCACGCGCAGGTCCCGAACTTGCAGCAGTCGGGTGCGGGATGCTTCGATTTCTCGGGTGCCGGCAAGCTTTTGCCCGATGAGGCGCTATCCGAAGCCGCGACACGGGCCTGATGGTGCTGGTGACAGGACGTGTCCTGCTGCGCCACCGCCTTGATCGGCACGTGTGTGGTGGCGTGATTCATCTGCATGGATGTTGCGGCCATAGCCGACATCGCCCCGTTCAGGACG
This sequence comes from Bacteroidota bacterium, assembly GCA_018266685.1. Classification (GTDB taxonomy): domain Bacteria; phylum Bacteroidota; class Bacteroidia; order Flavobacteriales_F; family PHOS-HE28; genus PHOS-HE28. The sequence continues at coordinate 9,405 of JAFDZY010000041.1, read as the reverse complement.
AGGGTCAGGCTAAGCAGCACACGCAGCAGAATGGACCAAGGGCGCATGCGGTGACTTTAACCGGAATCTTTGCGACTTGGATACACAAAGCATGAACCCTGAACGACCTCCAAGGTTTGCCCCATCACAGGATGGATAGAGCAAGCCTTATGTCTATTCTGCCTTGCGTGGCCTGCGCTTAGCACGAGCGGCCTGCATGTCCTCGACTTGCTTGAGCAGGTCTTTTTTCTGGTTCAGCGTCAAGTCGTTCCAGCGCAGCAACATTCCGGCGAGCAGTTCGTCTTCCGTATAGAGGAAAGCCGGGGGAATGCCCAGCACCTCGGCCAGACGCTTGGCCGTCTTGAGCTGTGGTTCGTGCTTGCCACGTTCATACTGATTGATTCGGGGAGAGGCCACGGCAGGATCCATACCGGCGAGCACGCCGAGTTGCGTCTGCGAAAAGCCGGCGCGCTCCCGCGCCTGTGCCAGCCGCCGCGCAAATACCGGGAGTTTTGCCGCTCGATTTGCCACTGCCATCCCCTCAGGAGGACCTAAGGATGGCGGAAGTGACCGTGATTTGGATACTAAGATATTCTTAGACCCCTAACAACCGATTTTGGCCCCTACCCCATGGCCCCTTCTCCCCCGGCCACTGTCGATGAACTCGGGATACGCGGCTGCCTCTACCTGTGGGCGCTGTTGACTGGCCAGGACAATCGCCTTCCGATTGCCCAGACCAAGCGCATGACGTTGGTCGCCATGGGGTACTTGCAGGAACGAGGCATCATCGAGGTACCTTGGCCTGAGGCGCGCTGGCAACTGAAACCGGATGCCCGAATTACCCCGATCGAAGGATTGCAGTGGTGTCTGTCCTGGGATGTGTACGAGCCGCACCTCTTGATCAATGCGCTAGATGACTATTTCGGCACTTTGGAGCGCGACGACTATACGACTGCGGAGCGACTTCGGCTTTGGACGGAATTGGGGTCCGCCGAAGCCGAACGATTCTTCGAACAACAACTGGTCAAACATCGGTTTTCCTCCGACTGGGCCCAAGATATCGCCTTTGCCTATCGCGATAGTTCAGTTGTCCTGACCGTGGCGCAATGGCGTTACTGTGCTTGGGCAGCCGTTCGGCGTGGAGCCTCGATGGCCCTGCAAGAGGGCCAGGAAGCTGCCGGATTGCGCGATGCGATCTACCAGGAGATTCGCCGCCGTGCAGCTTCACTGGCCAGTGGCACATGGACTGGCGGCTCGTTCGTGCCCTTTAGCCATCAGCCGGAAAGCGCCTTGGGGCGTGGCTTCGTGCAGCGCGTGACCCAGCTGGGCGCACTGTACTGGACGAGCTTGCCCAGCATTGAAATGCTGGTGGGTCATGGCATGGAGCATACCCAACGCCTGGGCATGCCCTAGGACGGCTTGTCATTCCGCAGCTCTGCGGCACACTGCCATTTTCGCAGGAGCACGGCGTGACCACCCGGCACCACGACCACATCGCTAACAAGAATGCAGTAACCAAGTGTCGCGAGAGATGACCCATGGCGGCTATCGAACGTACCGCCTACCCCCAGTTCCGACGCAACCCGGTCGTTCGCGAACTCATCCGCACCTATACACCCACCGAAGCCGAACTGGCATTCGTTGTCGAACGCACCCGTCAGCCCGGACACCGGCTGCTCATGATGGTGCTGCTCAAGACCTTTCAACGGCTGGGCTACTTCTGCGCCATTGATGAGATTCCACCTGCCGTGGTGCGGCACATTCGCGGGGCATTGAAGCTACGCGCCAAAGTCAAACTGGGTGACATCCAACCGCGCACGCTCTATCGCTATCACGCGCAGATACGCCGGCACCTCGGGGTTCGCGACTTTGCCCAAGATGGCTTGGATCTGGCGACACGCTCGATCGCGGAAGCGGCCGCGGCCATGGACAATCCAGCCGATCTGATCAACGTCGCGATCGAGCAATTGATCCGTGACCGGATCGAACTGCCCTCTTTCTCGACGCTCGACCGATTGGCACGCCGTGTGCGTGCGCTCGTCAACCGACGCTACTTTCAACTGATCGCAGGTCGCCTGGCCCAAGACGAAAAACAGCGCCTGGATGCCATGCTCGTCGTCGAGCTCGGTCACCACAAGAGTGCCCTTCAGCAGATCAAGCGCCTACCCAAGCGTGGTTCACTGACCCATTTCCTCGATCTGCTGGGCCACATCCATGAACTGGATCAATTCGTCGATACCAGCCTCGCACTGGCCGATATCCCAGAACTCAAACGTCGACATTTCGCCGCCGAAGCCCGTGCCCTTGACGCCGCCGAGCTGCGCGACTTTACGCCGGCGAAGCGCCACGCGGTATTACTCTGCTTGATCCATCGGGCACGGGTGCAAGCCCGGGACGACTTGGTCGAAATGTTCATCAAGCGTATGGCCAATATCCATAACCGGGGTAAAGAGGAACTGGCGCGGTTGCGCGAACAGTTCCGGGACAAAGCCGAAGCGCTGGTTGCTACCATGTCGGATGTGATCCGGGTACTGGCCACCCATACCAGTGATACCGATGCCGGTCGCGAAATTCGACAGCTCGTCATCTCGCGCGGCGGTGTGCGCGTGCTCCAGGACGACTGCTCGGCGGTCAATGCTTATAGCGGCGACAACTATTTGCCGCTCTTGTGGGCGTTCTATCGCTCGCATCGCGCTGCCATCTTGAAGATGGTCCGGTCGCTGGATCTGGTCACCACCACGGAAGATACCGCGCTGGTGGATGCAATCCAGGTGGTTCTTGAGCACGAGCGCGCACGCGGTGACTGGCTCGACCAATCCGTAGACCTCTCTTTCACCAGTCAGTTGTGGCGCAGCACGCTCATCCATCGCGCCGAGAATGGCGAAGAGCGTATCCACCGCCGACACTTCGAAGTGTGCGTGTTTTCGGCCTTGGCCAACGAACTCAAGTCGGGTGACATCGCGGTGCGCGGCTCGGACGCCTACGCCGATTACCGCGAGCATCTATTGCCATGGGAGGAATGCGAACCTCGTGTGGCTGACTACTGCAAGCAGTTGAACCTGCCAGCCACCGCCGTGGAATTCGTCGATGCGTTGCAGGCGCGCCTGACCCACGTCGGCGAGCTGACGGATCAGGGTTACATGGAGAACAGCCAGGTTGCCATTGACGAACAAGGCCTGCCCGTCTTGAAGCGCTCACGCGCCAAGGAGATGACCCGCAGTGCGCGCAGCCTGGAAACCGCCATCCTGGAGCGCATGCATGAGCGCAGCGTGATCGAGATCCTGTGCGATGTCTCGCACTGGACGCACTGGACCCGGCACTTCGGCCCCCTCTCGGGCTCCGATCCCAAGATCGATCAGCCACACCAGCGTTACGTGCTGACGACCTTTACCTACGGTTGCAATCTGGGGCCGGCGCAAGCTGCTCGCCATTTGCGTGGAGCCGCCTCTGCCCACATGCTGTCATTCGTCAACCGGCGCCACATCGATGCCGACAAGCTGGCAGCAGCCTGCCGCGACATCATCAACAGTTATGCCGGCTTGCAGCTGCCCAAGTTCTGGGGGGACGGAAAGAGCGCCGCAGCCGATGGCACCAAGTACGATCTTTACGATCAGAACCTGCTGGCGTCCTACCACATTCGTTATGGTGGCTACGGCGGCATTGCCTACCACCATGTGTCGGATACTTACGTGGCCCTGTTTTCCCACTTCATTCCCTGCGGGGTCTGGGAGGCGGTCTACATCATCGATGGCCTGCTGAAAAACACATCCGACATTCAACCCAATCGCGTCCATGCGGATACCCAGGGGCAGTCATTGCCAGTGTTCGGACTGGCACACCTGCTGGGCATCCAGCTCATGCCGCGAATCCGCAACTGGCACGACTACCGTTTCTTCCGGCCCGATGAAGACGCCCGCTACGCGCATATCGATGCTCTGTTCCGGGAAACGGTCGATTGGGACATCATCGAACGCCACTGGAAGGATTTGATGCAAGTGGTGCTGTCGATCAAGGCGGGCAAGATCGCGGCCTCCACCCTCTTGCGCAAACTCGGCAACTATAGCCGCAAGAACCGCCTGTACCACGCCTTCAAGGCACTTGGATCTGCGGTTCGCACACTATTCCTGCTGCAATACATCTCCGATCAGGAACTGCGCGAACAGATCACCGCCTCAACCAACAAGGTGGAGTCGTATAACGGCTTTGCCAAATACCTGTTCTTCGGTGGCGAAGGCGTCATCGGCGAAAACGATCCACTCGAACAGGAAAAGGCGATCAAGTACAACGATCTGGTCGCCAACGCCGTGGTGTTTTCCAATGCGGTCGAGCAAACCAGAATCATCAAGAAATTGATGCGGGAGGGATGGAAGATCACACGCGACGACGTGGCGGTCCTCAGCCCTTACGTCACCACCCACATCAAGCGCTTTGGCGATTACATCATTGACATCGAGGCGGTGCCCGCCCCTGTCGATTCGGAGCTCAACCTGGAGTGATGCTGGTGCTAGTCTCGTATTTTAATTGTGATTGGTTTGAATCCCGGGCAGGAAGCAAGAATGGGCTGGAATGACCACATTGATGACAGCGAACTGTCGAATCTGCCTGCCGAGGCGTTCGCGACTCTAGAGCCGCCGTTCGACGTCGATGATGACTGGTTGCGCACTGCCGATCCGGATGACCAACGCACGGCCATGCGCGAGTGGTTCCTCGCACGCTATTGCGACCCGGCCGAAGAAACCCCCTACAACGGACGCGAAGGCGGCTACCTGTACATTCACGGCGGTCCTTTTGATCCTGCTGACGAGTTGCCAGACCGCTTTGCCGGTGTGGTCGACACGGATGTTATTGACGAGGTGGTTGGGGAACTCCACGGCATCCATGGTGATGCCTGGGCGCCGATTCGCCGTGACGATTTTTACGATGAAGAGTTCGGTGTCGAAGTCGACCTGAGCGTCGAGCCGCTACGTCGACTAGTGCAACGACTGGCCCAGTCCGAGCAGGTGCTCACTCTGGATGGCGCAGAGAATGCCAAGGAATTGACACGCAAGCTGGTCTATTCCTCGGTCATCACGGCCTTGGAATCCTTCCTTTGGGAAACCATGGTCTATTGGGTGGACCATGATCAGGAGGTCGTGCAGAACATAGTGACCAAACTGCCCGTCTTTCGGGAGCAGACCATCACCTTGGGCAATATCTACGAGAAGCAGAAGAACCTCAAGAACGATATCAAGGCCTATTTGCAAAACATCGTCTGGCATCGCTGGGATGTTGTTGCGCCACTGCTCAAATATGGCCTCGACATCAAGGCGCCAAGCTTCAGGCCTTTTGAAAGCGCCCTAAACAAACGCCACGACATCGTCCATCGCAGTGGACACACCAAAGAGGGATTTCCAGTCGAGGTGACCGTCGAGGAAATCCACACACTCAGCGCGGCCGTTTCGACCTTTGCCCATGAAATCGAGCGTCTGACAATGGCTCGAAGCGATTTTTGAGGAAAGGCCAGCCATGCACGACACCGCAGACAATCCAGAATCCGATCCGATCATCGCTCAAGCGAACGCCCAGGCCAATTTCGACCGGCTCGTCGCAGGCGTTCCGAAAAGTATTCAGGACAAGGAAAACCAGGTTGCCGACAGCATCGCTCGCCTACCCGGAAGTGCGATCAAAAAGCTTCGGGCCTTGCACCAGGAACTGGCAGTCATCTCAGAAGCGATCGCACCCTATGTCGCCTGCAAACAGGGCTGCACGGCGTGCTGCCACTACTCCGTTCACCTCTATCCAATCGAGGCCGAACTCATCGAGAAGCGGACGCAGCATCCCCGCTTACGCCAACCGGCACCAGAGGCAGAATTTCATGGCACGCCTTGCCCATTCCTGACGGAAGGACGATGCGGGATCTATGAAGATCGCCCCATGAGCTGTCGCCAGCATGTGGCTCTGACAAATACGGCCTACTGGTGCGATCCCAGCCGTTCGGGGATGATCCAACTACCCTTGGCACAATTGTCGATGGTCCAAGCCGCATTTCAGCAAACCGTTGAGAAGGATGGCCGGACCGAGCACTTGGACATCCGCCAGTTCTTCGGATCAGAACCGAGATTCCGTTGATGCACTCGTACTCGTAGACAATTTTATCCAGTAAGAGGCTGTTTGTTATATGTTTTTTGGAGTCTATGTCCTATTTTTACTCGTACCTCGGCTGTACCCCAGAATGGAATGTCGTCGCTTTTTTTGTCGAACCCCGACCAGACATACGGGGAAATCGAACTCATGCCATGCCGGACGGCGGGGTCAGCCAGCAAATACCCCTTCTCCGAATACGCCTGTTGCCACGACAACGGATAGTTATTCAGCATGATGATTTTCGGATTCGATATCGGCAATGGAACACGCACGCCGTAGGCGCAGTGTTCGAACCCGACTTCGCGTCCGAAGGAGGTGATTTTCGCAAACAACTCCTCTTGGCTGCTTTCGCCAATCAGGGCTTGCAACTGATCTTCCTTCCACTCTCGCAAAGTCACTCCCGTCGATCGTCACGCGAACAACACGCCACTCACATCGCCTGTCTGAACTGACAGTACGATCGTTTTCCGGCCTGCGTTAGGTTACGCCCAGACGATACACCTGAAAGAAGTCGGGTTGTACTGCGCATGCGCGCAAGATCAGGGAATGACGATGATTCTTGATGATGATGGATATGTGAAACTCCAGTTGAGGAACTTCCACGGCATACGTTTGCAGCACTTCGTGTCCGGTCTGGATGAAGAATCACCCGACAGGACGGTCATGGAAGGCGCCTGCGTCTCCACGATCGAGGGGTATACGGAATGGGTCAGCATTTCCGCACCGGTGATTTCCCTGGGATGGGACTGGATCTATGATCCGATGCGGGTTCCAGCGATGCAGGTGCGCCAGAACTCGCTCAGGACCAATGTGATGCTTCTGGACAACGACGGAATCGAAGCGGGCCACCTGAAGACTTCGGTCTTGCTCGAGGCCGTCCTCGATTGCTTCGAATGGCAGGAAACGGTACTTGGTGCGATCGAAAATCGTTACTCGATGCACCAGGCGCCCACGGCCCACGAAATAAGCAATCGGCTCGAATAGGACGAAGTAGGCAAGCGCCATCATGTACCGGGTCGCCCCTTGCATGGCAAGTCACCGGCAGACCGTTCGTCCGGCAAGTCGCTGTCAAATCTGACAGTTATCGCCGCAGCAGGCATCTGCGAGCCTTCCCTCGAAATACATGGGGGGAAGAAAAACCATGGATGTACTGTTTGGAAATGCGGCCTCCCTGACCGACCACGTGTTCCAGGAGCTGGGTAAATACCGGCGGGACATTTTTGTCGGGAAGCTCGGCTGGGAACTTGCGCTCACGAACGATCTGGAACTTGACCAGTTCGATCGCCAGGACACCATCTATGTCCTGGCACGGAACGAAAGCCAAAGAGTGGTCGGTTGCGCAAGGTTGCTGCCCACGACTCGCCCGTACCTGCTCGGAGAGGTGTTTCCGAACCTCCTGAACGGTCTGGATCCCCCCTCCTCCGTCGACGTGTGGGAACTTTCGCGATTTGCCGCGACTGGCGATCCCGGCCCGGGCGGCGGCGCCGGCTCGCAGCATCCTTCGAAGCTTGCCCTGGAAATATTGAATGTCGCGGCAGATTACGCCCGGCGCCAAGGTGCCAAGCGACTGATTACCGTGTCTCCCATCGGCATGGAGAGGTTGCTTCAGAAGACCGGTTTCCACACCCACAGAGCTGGTCCGCCGGTGCTGGTGGCGGGTCACCCGACTGTTGCCTGCTGGATCGAAATCGACGAATGACCGATATCGCCGTGATGAATGCCAAGCCGAAAACAGGTCTTGATCCATCTGATGTCGAACCCTCCAGGATGTGGTGGCTCATATCCGGTATCTGGGCCCTGATGTTCAGCCTGGTGCTGGTTTTTGTCCTGTTAGCGGAATACACGCGATACGAGCAGCTGGAAAACCGCCTGGCACCTGCACCGGGCCAGGCTCGCCTGCAGCTCTAGCTCCAAACCACTTTCTACCCTCGTTTTCTGGGGCCGGGGGTATCCCCGATCGCCGTCCTCCCTGGGCCGATCGTGGTACCCCCGGATTTTATTTGTGGTTTCGCCCCAGCCTCAAGGCATTGCTGATCACCGAAACCGAACTCAGGCTCATCGCCAGCGCAGCGATCATCGGACTCAGCAGCAGCCCGAACACCGGATACAGCACGCCTGCCGCAAGTGGTACGCCCAGCGCGTTATAGAGGAAGGCGAACCCGAGGTTCTGCCGCATGTTCGCGACGGTTTCGCGCGAAATGGCGCGAGCCTCGACGATGCGGCCGAGATCACCCTTGACCAGCGTGACCTGCGCGCTCGACATGGCGACATCGGTGCCGGTGCCCATCGCGATACCGACATCGGCCGCCGCGAGCGCCGGTGCGTCGTTGATGCCGTCACCGGCCATCGCGACATGGCGTCCTTCCGTTTTCAATCGTTCGATCAATGCGACCTTGCCTGCAGGATTGACGCCGCCGTGCACTTCATCGACGCCCAATGTACGACCGACGGCTTCCGCTGTCGCCGGCGCATCTCCCGACGCCATGACGATGCGCACGCCGTCGGCACGCAAGGCGTCAAGCGCAGGCTTCGTGCTGGCCTTGATCGGATCGGCAACGGCGATTCCCGCAGCCAGCCTTCCATCCACCGCAAGGAACATCACCGTCGCGCCTTCGGAACGCAGGCGTTCGGCATCTTTTGCCAATAACGCCACGCCACACCCGATCTCGTCCATCAACGCCTGGTTGCCCAGGGCCAATGCATGGCCATCCACCTGCCCGCGTACGCCGCGTCCGGTCAACGATTCGAATGCATCGACCTTCGAAAGTTGCAATGAACGCCGCTTCGCCTCGGCAACAATCGCTGCCGCCAGTGGGTGTTCGCTGCCCTGCTCCAGGCTTGCGGCCCAGGCAATCGCATCGTTTTCGTCAAAGCCGTCGGCGACGATCGTTTCGCGATACGCAGGCTTGCCTTCGGTGAGCGTGCCGGTCTTGTCGACCACCAGCGTGTCAATCGAACCCGATCGCTCGATCGCCTCGGCATCGCGGAACAACACGCCGGCATGCGCGGCGCGGCCAGTCGCGACCATCACCGACATCGGCGTCGCCAGGCCCAGTGCACATGGACAGGCGATGATCAGCACCGAGACCGCATTGAGCACCGCGTACGTCCAGGAGGGTTCCGGCCCGAACACGCCCCATGCAACGAAGGTGATCGCCGCTGCGGCCAACACCGCGAGCACGAACCAGAACGCGACCTTGTCGGCCATGCGTTGCATCGGAGCGCGCGAACGCTGGGCCTGGGCCACCAGTTGCACGATCCGCGACAGCACGGTGGCCGATCCGACCTGTTCGGCGCGAATGA
>JAFDZY010000418.1 GCA_018266685.1 Bacteroidota bacterium | reverse complement strand
CAATGGATGCTTGGTCTTGCGTGAGGCCAACGTAGTTGCGCACTTTTCGCTTTAGCGACACGTCGGTCACCAAGCCATGTCCGGTTTCGGCATCCATGCGAGGTAGATTTCCCGCATCGGGGTCGCCATTAGGGTTGCCGTCCTTTACATCGAAGAGCAGGACGAAGTCGTAGCGGTTATTGAGGCTCATTGGTCTTGAGGTTTAGTTGTTGGAGGGTTCGTCGAGTGTGGTGGTCTTTCCTTTGAAGAAGTCTTGGCGCTGGTGGTAGTATCCTAGTGCGAAGCGGGCCTGCTCAGGTAATGGCAGGTGGCCAGGGAAACAATCGAGGCCATTCATGATATCGCCAAAGAGCTTCTCCAGTTTCACGGCGGTACCTCTGTTCGGCATCTTGGAGATGTGATGGTTCTTCAGTCGAAGTAGCGAGGAGAACACGGTTGAAGGTGAACTCGACGCAGCGCCGTAGTAGCGGTCCCGAATAGTGCTATTTAGCTTTGCTGGTTTGTGAGCCTCTTCTTGTGTTCGTTCAAGCGCAGCGAAGAGGCGACCGAGTCGGTAGGCGTTGTTGGTATTCGCGGGGTCGAGCATGGCAGTGAATTGTGTTTCTGGTTCGCTTGTGTTCAGGTTGTTGCGCCGGATGATTCGGTTCAGGTAGGCTTTGAGGACGGCGGCACGTGCGTAACTCACGTTCTGCTCGGCACGGCAGCGCTCCACGGCGATGTTGAGGAGTGCAGCGGGATAGGGGATGTCTTCGATGATCGAGCGCATGATGTCGCCTCCAAGGTTGGGCGGTATGTTGTCCGCTTTGTTCTGGAAGGCGACACCTGTGAGCATCCGGAACAATGAAAGATGTTCCGGGTCTTTCGGACCGTGTGCCACACGTAAGTCTTCAAAGTGCTGCTCGATCCGTTTGGCAATATCCCTGGCGGTTGCCGTTTCCCAGAAGCGGATGGAGATACGTGCGGCGTTGGGGGCGAGGCCAAGCACATGGAATTTGTCTCCGGGTTGGCCCTTGACGAATTTGCCGGAGCGCGTAGCTTGATAGAGGGCCTTCAATGCTTCTGCGCCACGACCAGGGTCATCCTTTGGTGGTTCACCGAAAAGGTCCGGAACCATGGTTTCAAGTTCGTTGGGTTGTTCAGCCCAGAAGACGGTGCTCGAATCACCCACTTGGACGCGCTGCCGTGAATTGTTGCTGAGGAGGTGCTTCAACGCCGTGATGTATGCGAAGGCAGCGGTCTTCCCTACGCTTGCGTTCGCCCCCTTCTCCTTTCCGTATGAACAGAACGCGTCGGCATTGAAGGACACGATGCTCGCTCCTGAACTTTGTGCGCCCCATACTCCTTTGATGGAGGTGTGCAATCTCTCGATCACATCCTCGTGGCCGGTGACTAGGCATTGCGCTTTTTGGCCACCTTCGTCTTCCCCGGCGGAGGACAACCTCAATTTCTCGCAAGTGAGTTCGACATCCGGATGCACGCGAAAGCTCATAACGGGGTTGGTCCTCTTGATTTCTCCCCATTGAGGCAAACCTTCGATCGCTTTGAGGTCGAGCGTGTTTAAGAACGAGAGGATAGAGCGTATGCGAACATCATTGCGCTGCTGATCGGGAAGTGCCTCAATCCGTTCTTGGAACGCCTTGTGCCGAAGACTGACTTTGGACATCTGCTTTGCCTTCGTGTCCAACCGAGGAATGCCCAATACGTATTCAGCCGAACCCCACAGGATGTTGGCTTCGATGTTGACGGACTTCTTTGCGCCGAGCGGCACAAGGAATCGTTGGGCTACTTTCTTCTTTCCCTGCCACTCAGATGTATCGGTGATGCCACGCAGCTTGCCATTTTCATCAAGCTCGATGATGAACTGGATCGCAGTTTCCTCAACACCGAATCCTGGAAGGTGGTCGGCCGCATCGGGCGATGCCTGCTTGCGGTTGTAGTACTCGTTGAGGCGTTGCAGGATCATGCGTGCACCGTGTTGTGATCCAACTCCGGCACTTCCATCACCCCGCTCTTCACTTCTGCACGAAAGAACTTCGGCTGCGGGTCGCTGGGGTTCGAGAAGTCTAGGTCGTGGAGCATGTAGCCGAGTTTCTCGTCCATGCCGATGGGTGCGGCTTCCCTGGACGGGTCCTCGACCAGTCGGAAGTGCGCAGCGAACTCGCGGCAGCCGAGGTAGGGCTGGTTCACGCATTGGCCTTTCTGCGCCCGGCGCTCGAACATCTCCTCATACTTCTTCGCGTTGGCTTGCGGATCTCTGTCGCGTAGGAACTCCAGGTCGGCATGCAGGCGATAGGCCACATCCCGCAGGAAGAGCCCAGCGCGTTGGGCGCGTTCATCAGAGTCATCCGCGTAGATGCTGAGATCCACCTTGGTGCCAGCCATGGCCTTCTTCACATTCGCGACGGACACTTTGGATTGAACCTCATTGCGCCGCAGGTTCATCCAGCGCACGGGCTTCAGCACCTCCACCTTGCGCACATGCCAGCGGATGGCGGGCTTCCACAGGATGGCCTCGAACACCGCGCGCGCGGCCGATGGGGTGATGACATCGTAGCTCACGCGTTCCACCTTCATTTCGGGACGCGTGAAGCAGGCATAGTCGCCGGTGACTTCAAGGCAGTATCGTTTCATGGTTCAGATGGCGTATTGGTCAGGTGTAAGTTGCACGTGGTCCAGTTGCAGGCCGAAATCAGGGTTGTAGAGTCCATCGGCCGTTTGCACGAAGAGGCCGGGCATGAGTTCGTTGATGTCACCATGGGCAAGCATGGGGGTGGCCTGGCGCTGGTGGATGCGCACGATGTAGCGCTGGAGCTTGCGCATAAGCCAGCGTTGTGGTCCATCCTTCTTCAGGATGTTCAGCCAGTAGTCTATGGTCTTGCCATCCTTGTCCGGCTCCGTGTAGCGCACTACCACGGAGACCTGGTCACCATCTTCGATCAACTTGAAGTTCTCGGCGGCGGTGCGGAAATTCACCGCAAGGGAATTATCGAGTTTGCCATCCATGCGCAGGTCCGCACATATCTCCTTCTTGTCCAAGTTGCAATCGTAGTAGAGCTTGGTGAAGTAGGAATTGAACAGGTTCCTGTCCAACGGGTCGCCCCGGTGTTCATGGAGCACGCTCTTGCATGCATTGGCTCCCTTGAGCAACATTCCCTTGGGTGGATCTTTGGGTGGCACAAATACAATCACCTTGCCAAGTTCCATTTTCCCTTCACGGTTGCACCTTCCGGCGGCTTGGGCAATGGAATCCAGCCCGGCCATGGCACGGTATACCACTGGGAAGTCGATGTCAACGCCCGCTTCGACCAATTGCGTGGAAACAACGCGCGTGGGTATACCTTCCTTCATGCGCTGCTTGATGTCTCCGATCACCTTGCTGCGATGGGCTCCGCACATGAGGGCGGACAGGTGCAGAGTGCCTTTGGGCAATAACTGGTGCAGCTCCCGTGCATCTTTGCGCGTGTTCACGATGGCCAGCACGCTGTCGTGCTTGGTGATACGCGCGGCGATGTCCTCCCAAGGCTCATGCGCGTTCATCTCAGCAGGCATTTCCACCTGCACGCGCTTCAACTGCTGGTAGAGCGCATCCGGGTCAGCGATGATCTCGCGCACATTGTCCAGGCCCTTGATGTGCTTCTTGGGATCCACATAGTGGTCGATGGTGGCCAGAGCGGGCTGCGTTGCCGTGGAAAGCACCACCGTAACGCCGTAATGCTTGCTCAGCAGGTTCAACACGTCCAGTATGGGTTGGAGGTACTCCGGTGGCAGCAGCTGTGCCTCGTCCAGCACTACGATGCTGTTGCAGATGTTGTGGAGCTTTCGGCAGCGCGAGGTCTTGGCAGCGAAAAGCGACTCGAAGAACTGCACGCTCGTGGTGACCACCACGGGTGCATCCCAATTCTCGCTAGCCAGGCGGCTTCGGCTGTTCTCCGCCTTCGGGTCGGCCTCGGCATTGCTGTGGTGCTCGATGAGCACGTCATCACCCACGACGGCGAACGCCTTGCGGAACTCATCCGCCGTTTGCTCGATGATGCTGGTATAGGGTATGACGTAGATGATGCGGCGTTTCCCAGGGTGGGCCTTGGCGTGCTCCAATGCGAAGGCCATGGAGGAAAGCGTCTTGCCGCCACCAGTGGGAACGGTGAGGGAGAAAAGGCCAGGGGCCTCCTTCGCTTTCGTTCGGCATTGGGCAAGGATGTCGGCGCGCAGGCGATTGACGGTCGTGGCTTCCGCTCCGCGCGACTTGTCCGTCATGTAGGTGTCGAAAGCTTCGTGGAGCGATGAGAGCTTCGGCCAATTCCCGCGCGCATCACGCTTGTCCGGATCCATGTACGCTTCTGTGTCGAGGAAGTCGGCGTCCACCAGACAGGAGAAGAGCATGCGGACCCAGAGGACAAAGCCGTTCTTGGTACCCGGCACGGTTTGTAAGGAAGGCAGTGGAGATCCGTTCAGCAGGGTGGCAGGTGCACCTTTCAGGCTTTCATTGAGTTCAGTGCGGCTTTCGTCCAAAGCCAATCGGTGTTCCAAACTGGAGTACTCCGTGTTCCAATCGCTTAGGCCAGCGTGGTGGCCAGCGATCAGGTAGGCGAGTACGCGTCCTACTGGTCCATGCTTGTCGCACGCCCAGAGCGCACCTGCGGTGGAGTGGTTGGGGTGGTCGCCTTTGTTCTCGATATGCGCCTCGGGCTCAAAGCCGCTCGCCTTCCTGATGTAATGCTGCCAATCGGGCTGGTACTTGCCGAGGTCGTGCAGCATTGCGGCAATGCCCGCCCACCCATCGCCTGCGAAGCCTTGGGCAAAAGCTGCGGCAAGTTTCGCCACTCCGCAAAGGTGCTCGCGCAGGTCATGGGGCGCGCGCCAACTTCCATCCTTATCCTGGGCGAT
>JAFDZY010000417.1 GCA_018266685.1 Bacteroidota bacterium | reverse complement strand
GAGGCTGCTCTCCACCGATTGCCCGGCCGATTCGCTCATCGGGGCATCCGTTTCGGATACCATCACCTGCGCCAACCACAACTGGACCTTCACCTTCAACAACCTGGCGGCAGGCACCTATTACCTGCCGGTACCCAACTTTGGCTTCGGGCAAGGCGGCGGAGCGTACAACATTGCGGTCAGTGCTGTTGCTTGCGCCAACTCCAACGACCTCTGCACAAGCGTAGTGCCACAGGCACTCGCCGTGGGAGCCTCGCTCACCTTCACCGGGGACAACAGCACCGCCACTTTTGACGGTGATGCCGTGCCCGGCACTGTGATGGCCCAATATCCGGCGCCCAACACCTGGCACGCCTTCACCACCACCACCTGCAGCAACGTTACCGTGAGCTATTGCGGCACCGCCGCCGGTTGGAGCAACGTGTGGCGGCTGCTCTCCACCGATTGCCCGGCCGATTCGCTCATCGGGGCATCCGTTTCGGATACCATCACCTGCGCCAACCACAACTGGACCTTCACCTTCAACAACCTGGCTGCGGGCACCTATTACCTGCCGGTGCCCAACTTCGGCTTCGGGCAGGGCGGCGGAGCGTACAGCATTGAAGTGGGCGCCGTTACCTGTGCCGGTGCCAACGACCTCTGCACAAGCGTAACCCCGGAAGCCTTGGCCATCGGCAGCACGCTCAACTTCACCGGGGACAATAGCACCGCCACCTTCACCGGGGATGCCGAGCCCGGCACCATCATGGCGCAATATCCCTTCCCCAATACCTGGCATGCCTTCACCACCACCGCTTGCACGGATGTCACGGTAAGCTACTGCGCAACGGACAGCGGCTGGAGCAACGTTTGGCGGCTGCTTTCCACGGATTGCCCTGCGGATTTGCTGATCAATGCCAGCAATGCCGATACCACCGCTTGTGCCAACGGCAACTGGACGTTCTCCTTCCTGGCGCTGGCCCCTGGAACGTATTACCTGCCCGTCCCCAACGTGGGCTTTGGCCAAGGTGGCGGTGCATACAACATCAACGTCAGCGCCGCGATCTGCACCGTTGGCATTCCTGAAAGCCAGGGCATGCCCGATTGGACCCTGTACCCCAATCCCTCAACCGGAGCGGTAACGGTGGCGTTCAGCCACAGCCAAGGCGAAGGCTGGCTGGCCATCACGGACATGACCGGGCGCATCTTGATCAGCAAGGCGATCCCGGCAACCGGAAACCTGCACCTTGACCTTGGCGGCAAACTGGCGCCGGGGCAATACTTGGTCGAAATCCGCACTTCAACCGGCTGCAGCGTTCAGCGCCTGATGCTGCGTTGAGCAATTCGCCTAGGCCGAAGCCCCGTGTGCAACCGGACCGGAAGCACACGGGGCTTTTGCATGATAACATCGGAGGGTACGCCCCGCTTCACGGGCAACCGCGCCCTGCCTACATTTAGCGCTGAAATCACCGATTGCCCAAAATGAACAACATCCTGTGCCCGTCAGACCTTACCGAAACATCCATGGTCGGCGTAGCCTATGCGGAGCACTTGGCCAACCGGCTCGGAGGAACGGTAACCCTGCTGCACGTAATGGACCGGCACGAAAAACGCGATGATGGCGGTGCCTTGGTGCGCGAGGAATTGGAGGAGCAGCGCAGCAGCATTTCCAAGGTGCCCGCCACGGCCCACGTCCGCTCGGGCGAATTCATGGAAGGCATTGCGGAGGAAAGTGCGAAGGGGCATGTGCTGATGGTGTGCGCCACGCACGGCATCCGCGGGTTGCGCCAATCCCTGTTCGGGCCGGACATCATCAAGTTGGTGCGGAAAGTGGCAATACCGAGCTTGGTGGTGCACAAGAACAGCCCCATGCAGAATGACTTCGGCACCATTGTAATGCCCGTGGCCGGGCACGCGGACATCACCAACCTGCTGAATGCCGTATGCCTGGTGGCCGGTAAATTCGGCAGCAACGTGCACATTTTCCAGGTGGAAAGGCCCGGGGAACAACCCAGTGACACCTTGGTAAAGAACAAGAAATTGATGGTGGATCGCCTACAGGCGGAAGGAATCGCCTATCAGGAAGCCGTGGTTCCGAGCCATGGTTTTTCCGTGGGCTTCTCACAATCCACACTGGCCTACGCAAAGCAGGCAGGTGCAGGCTGCATTGCGATCATGTCGGTAGCCTCGGATGAGTACCGCTACATCGCGGACGCGGAAAAGGAACGGCTGCTCACCAATGAACAAGGCATACCGGTGCTTTGCGCCCATTGAACCAAAACCAAGGAACATGGATCTTGGTGCTGCATTTTGGACGGAGCGGTATACCAGCGGCAACACCGGCTGGGACCTCGGTGCGGTGAGCGATCCGCTGAAAGCCTACTTCGACCAACTGGGGCACAAGGACCTGGAGATCTTGATCCCCGGCGGCGGCCGCAGCTATGAGGCCGAATACCTGCACCGGCAGGGATTTCGCCATGTGCATGTGGTGGACCTCAGCGGTGAACCCTTTGCGGCATTGCTGGAGCGCTGCCCGGATTTTCCGCAGGCGCACCTGCACTTGGGCGACTTCTTTGCACATGCGGGCCGCTATGACCGCATCATTGAACAAACCTTTTTTTGTGCGCTGAATCCTGTGCTGCGGCCACAATACGTGCAGCAGATGCACAACCTCCTGGCACCGGGGGGCAAACTTGTGGGCGTATTGTTCAATGACCCCCTGTTCACGGATCATCCGCCATACGGCGGCAACGAACAGGAATACCGCAAGCTGTTCAGCCCAACGTTCAGCCGTTTGCTCATGGAACCTTGCCGGAACTCGATCAAGCCCAGGGCAGGAAGGGAATTATGGATCCAGGCCGTGAAGTGAGCAACGGATGGCCCGGGGAAAGCTGTGGGGATGGGAGGTCTTGTGCGCAACACGCACAAATGGGCCTGGGGCATTGCTTCCATACATGCGTGCATTGGCCTTGGTCATGGCTGCATCGTGCTGCCTTCAAGGCATTGCCCAACAGGTGAATTTCATTATTTGGAAAGACAATAAGGCCGTGGGTGCAATAACCGCGCTGCGGCGCCAGACGCCGCAGCACACAGTTTATGGCATCAGTTCCTGGTCGGAGATGCACATCGTGAAGAAACAAGTAGTGCGTTCCAGCCTGGGGCTGGAATACCGCGAAGGGCGGCCATTCACATGCTTTACATCCTTCCGCTTGAACGGCACGCTTCGCGATTCCAGCAACATGCAGCGTGCGGGCCAAGGGTTCAATTGCTTCGTCCACCCCGATGAAAGTTTCAGGCTTGCGGGCACCTCGGCATGGACCACCGCGCGCATGTACTTCGAAGAGCCCGCAGGGCAGCAGGAGGTGTTCGTGGAAAGCGTGCTCCGCCCCTGCCCCCTGAAACGCACGGCTCCCGGCCGGTATGTACTCGAACTACCGGGCAACAAGGTGAACACCTACTTGTATTCCGGGGGCGTGCTTCAGGAAGTGCAGGTATCACGGCCCTTGGTGAAACTGGTATTCCGCAAGGTATAGCCCTTAGCGGCTGGTGAGGAACACGTGGTCGGTAAGCAGCGTGCGCAGGAACTGTTCCGGCCCCATTGGCACGTCCGTGCTGAATTGTGCCCTGTAGCGCTCCGCCAACTTGTTGATCGCAGCAACGCGCGCAGCACTGGTATCGGCCAGTACTTCCTTGATCAGCGCCGCCTGTGCATCGGATATGGCGCCGGCTCCGGAAAAGGTAACGCGGTGGTCGTCCGGTACCTGCTTTGCCACGATGTCTGCCAGGGAGGTACGGCGCCTCAGGGAGATCACCGCTGTGCCTGCGGCAAGATCGCCGATGCGTTGCCCCTTGCCGTTGAAAAGGATCACCACGGCACCCACGAAAAACATGGAATCCACCAGGCGGAGCATCCACCGCAGCAAATAGTGGCCCAGGCCGGGCTGCCCTCCGTCCAGCCGTGCCACCTTGATCTGGCGGACGCGCTTGCCCAGGCTTTGGCCGTCAATAAGCAGTTCGCACAGCAGGTGGTAAAAGGTCCAGGGCACGCCGAAAAGCACAATGGACAACCAATCCGGGAAGTCCACCCCCAACTTGTTCGTGAAGAACACCAGTGCGAACGAATACCCGGCGAGCAAAAGCCAATCGATCACCACGGCCAGGCCGCGGTCCACAATGGTGGCCACTTCCACTTGCAGGGCCACGTTGTGCGTGGTTTCAATACGGACGGTTTCCATGCAGGGCGCAAAATAGGGTAGCGCCGCTGCGTTATGTTTGCTCTTGCCCACCCCCATGCGCGAAGCGGCCTTTGTAAAACAGAACAGCACCAAGTGGCAGCGCTTGGAAGAGCTGGTGGCGCAACGCGGCGCTACCATCACGCCCGATGAAGCCAGTGCGCTTTATATCGAGCTGAACGACGACCTGAGCTACGCCCGCACCTTTTACCCCGGCGCGCAGGTAACGGCCTACCTCAACACGCTGGCCACCGGCATGCACCGCCATATTTACCGCAACCAGCGCACGGGCTTGGGGCGGTTTGTTTCCTTCTGGAAAACGGAGCTTCCGTTGTTGATGGCAGCCACACGTCCGCAGTTGGCCATCTCCGCGGCGGTTTTCCTGGTGGCCGTGTTGATCGGCGGGCTCAGCGCGCACTACGACACCACCTTCACGCGGCTGATCCTGGGCGACGGCTACGTGAACATGACCCTGGAGAACATCAAGGCGGGCAAGCCCATGGCCGTGTACGGCACCACCGGCATGATGGACATGTTCTTCGGGATCACGCTGAACAACATCATGGTGTCCTTCTACGCGTTTGCCTTTGGCGTGCTGCTGAGCTACGGTACCTGGTGGATCCTGGTGCAGAACGGCATCATGCTGGGGGCGTTCCAGTACTTCATGTACCAGGAAGGCGTGCTGCGCGAAAGCCTGCTGGCCATCTGGCTGCACGGCACCATCGAGATCAGCTGCATCGTTATCGCGGGTTCGGCCGGCATCGTGATGGGCAACGGCCTGCTCTTCCCCGGCACGTATACCCGCTTGGCCAGTTTCCGGCGCGGAGCCTTGCAGGGCATGAAGATCGTGATCGGCCTGGTGCCCTGCTTCATCCTGGCGGGTTTCATCGAGTCCTTCATCACGCGGCGCAGCGCCGGCATGCACCCGGCGGTGAACATCACCATCATCGCCGCCAGCCTGGCCTTCATCATCGGTTACTTCATCCTTTACCCCTACCAAGTCCAACGCACCCATGGAATACATAGAACTGCGCCAACGGCGTGACTTCAGCGCGGTGATCAGCACCGGCTTCCAGTATGTACGCCAGAACTGGAAATCGCTTTACCGACCGCTGGCCTTCTTCTGCCTGCCGCTATATGTGGTAGCCTCCTTCTTCATGGGCAACTTCTTCCGCACGGTGTACACCAACATGGCAGGGGCCAATAGCGGAGCGATGCTCAGCAGCGTGGGCTCCATGGGTGCCGGATACCTGCTGATGGCCTTGTCCATGCTGATGATGTACACCCTGGTGTACGAACACATGCGGCACTACATGCTCAACCGCGGCCTGCCCCCCTCCTCCGGGGAGATGTGGAAGGCCATGCTGCAGCAGCTTCCGGCCTACTTCGTGGTGGGCCTGTTGGCGGGGATCATCGCCATGGCGGGCGTGGTGATGCTGTTCGTGGGCGCCTTGTGGCTGGCCATCGTATTCACCATGGCCTATCCGCTGCGTGCATTTGAAAGGGCCGGTATCGGCGAGTGCATCAGCCGCTCCTTCCGCGTGATCAAAGGGCATTGGTGGGAAACCTTCGGGCTGGTGCTCGTTTTGGTCATGCTGATCACCTTCATCAGCTACTTCCTGTACTTGCCGTTGATGCTGCTCACGGGTTTCGGTGCCCTGAGCGGCATGGAACCCGGCGGTGCGGGGGAATTCGGCCAGCGCATGGGCTGGTTCATGACCCTCTTCATGCTGCTGGCGGGCGTGGTGAACGTGCTGCTCCTGCCCTTCCTCCATGTGCCCATCGGCCTGCAGGCCCTGTCCCTGATCGAGGAAAAGGAGGGGCGCGGACTGATGCAGCGCGTGGAAGAAGCCACCGCACCGCCCGCCGCTTGAGCCCACAACCCGTCCGCAGCACAGTGGCCCGCATCCTGCTCTTTCTGTCGCTGCTCCTGTGGGGGCTTGGTTCCGTTGCGGCACAAGGCGCGGACATTGCAACGGCCAGTGCGGTCGTTTCCCATGACAGCCTGCGGGTGCGCCCGGTACACTTCAATACGGCGGAATTGGCCCGCCTGAAAGCCGACCCCCAATATGACTATGACCGCGACCTCCATGTGGAAACCCTGTGGTGGGACCGCTTGAAGCACTGGATGCAGCAGAAACTGAACGACCTCTTCGGCACCGAGGCAGGCCGCTGGGCATTCAGCCATCTGGACTGGTTGATCATCCTCCTTGCTGCGGGTTTCTTGCTGTTCTACCTGAGGAAGCGGCTGTTCCACGGCGGGTTTGCTGCGGAAGCCGCCAAGCCCAGGCAAGTGCTGGAGATCGGCGAGGACATCACCCGGATCGATCTGGACGGACTGTTGGCAGAAGCTGAGAACCAGCGCGACTGGCGCATGGCCCTGCGCTACCAATACTTGCTGGTGCTGCGCCGCTTGGCTGACGGCGGAAGCATCCGCTTCCAACCGGACAACACAGACCGCGACTACTTGCGGCAATTGATGAATCCTGCTGAGCGCAGCACCTTCGCCGAGCTCAGCTTCCTCTTCAAATGGGCTTGGTTCGGCGACGCGCCCATGGATCAGGCCCGCTACCGCAGCCTGGCCCCTGCTTTCAAGGGTTTCCCTTCGCCACAAAAGCCATGAACCGCACCGAGAAAGCCATTCTGGCCGCCACCCTGGCGGTGGTGCTGCTGATCGTGGTGCTGGACGCCATCACCCCGAAACCGCCCGATTGGCGGCGCTCCTTCACGGCATTCAGCAACGACCCGTACGGCTGCGGCTTGGTGCGCGAACGCCTGGGCGACCTCTTCCCGCAGGGCATCACCACCGTGCGCGAACCGATATACGGTGTTGCGCAACAGCGGTTGGGGCCGGACAGCACTGCGCCACGTGTGAACCTCGTTTTCATTGAGCCTTGGTTCAACCTGGATGAATTGGACCTGGAGCACCTGTTGAAACTGGTGGAGGCCGGGGACAATGCGTTCATCGCCGCAGACAACTTCCAAGGCCTGCTCATGGATACACTTCATCTGCAACAGGCCTACCGCTATGAGCCGTTGGACAGCCTGAGCGCACAGGGCATGAAGGAGATCCTGCTCGGGGATACCGCCGTGTTGCACTACACCGTGGAGCCTTTGCGCAAGGCCGGGGACTTTCGCTTCGGGCGCGGCGACATGCGGAACTACTTCAGCAAGTATTCCAAGGACAGCGCCCAAGTGCTCGCGGAAACCTGGCGGAACGATCCCGTGCTATTGCGCGTGCCCATCGGCAAAGGCACGCTGTACTTGTGCAGCACGCCGCTGGCCTTCACCAACTACTACCTGCTGAAGGACGACGCACGCGGCTTCATGGAACAGTCGTTCGGTCTTCTGCCGGACCGGCCCGTGCTATGGGACGAGTACTACAAGGCGGGCCGGGCAGGCAGCAGCAGTCCGCTGCGCTACATCCTGGCGCAACCCGCACTGCGCTGGGCGTACTGGACCATCATCGCGCTGCTGTTCCTCACCGTGCTGGTGTACGCGCGCCGCCGACAGCGTGCCATCCCCGTGGTGGAGCCTCCGCGCAACACCAGCCGCGACTTCGCCGACACCATCGGGCGGCTCTACTACTTCCGCGGCGACCATGCCGACCTGGCGCGCAAACTATCGGCGCAGTTCAAGGATGAAGTGCGCCGCAAGCTCCGCCTGCACTACACCGGCTGGAAAGAACATACCGTGGAAGAGATTGCCCAGCGCACCGGCATCAGCACGGCCGAACTGGAGCATGCCATCCGCCTGATGGATTATTACAACTCCGCTGAACAAGTAAGCGAGGAACAGCTTTTGACATTGAACAAAACACTTGACCGCCTGCGCGCCCGGTTGTGATCGGACCCGCCTGCAAACCCATAGCACAAGCACCATGGAACAAGAGAACATCCCCGAAGGCGGCTACGCCCCCGCCCTGCCCTTGGCAGAACTGCGCGACGCGGCCGAGCGCATCCGCAACGGCATCCACCGCGTGATCATCGGCCAGGATGCCGTGATCGACCAGCTGATCATCGCGCTGCTCAGCGACGGCCATGTGCTGATCGAGGGCATGCCGGGCGTGGCCAAGACCCTTGCCGCCAAACTGCTAGCCCGCACGGTGGACACCGGCTTCGCGCGCATCCAGTTCACCCCGGACCTGATGCCCGGCGACGTGATCGGCACCAGCATCTTCGATCCCGCCACCGCAGCCTTCACCTTCAAGCCGGGCCCCATCTTCAGCAACATCGTGCTGGTGGACGAAATCAACCGGGCACCGGCCAAAACGCAGAGCGCGCTCTTCGAAGTGATGGAGGAACGGCAGGTCACCGTGGACGGCACCACCCACCCCGTGGGCAACCCGTTCATGATCGTGGCCACGCAGAACCCCATTGAGCACGAAGGCACCTACCGCCTGCCGGAAGCCCAGCTGGACCGCTTCCTCTTCAAGATCGACATGGGGCATCCCGGCGTGGACGAGGAAGAACAACTCCTGCTGCGCGCCCAGGAGGGCCTGCACCGCATGGATGCTGCGCAGGTGGCCCCGGTGATCGCACCGGTGGAACTGGCCCGGCTGCGCCAGCTCGTGTTCCAAGTGAAATGCGATGCCAAGCTGGTGCGCTACATCGCCGAGATCGCGCAGGCCACCCGCACTGACGGCATGCTCATGCTGGGCGCCTCGCCCCGTGCGAGCCTCGCCGTACAACGCGCCGCCAAGGCCGTGGCCGCCATGCAGGGCCGCGACTTCTGCGTGCCGGAGGACATCAAGCAAGTGCTGCCCGCCGTGCTGCGGCACCGCATCCTGCTCACCCCGGAACGTGAAATGGAAGGCCTGCGGCCCGATGAAGCCGTGGCCCGGATCATCGCCAAAGTCCCCGTGCCCCGGTGAAAACCACCCTCCGATCCTTCTTCCTGACCCGGCGCTTTTTCGGCATCGGTTGGGCTATCGTGGGCTTGTTCGTTGCCGCGTACTTCCTAGCGCCGCTCCTGCCCGTAGCAATGGCCGCCGTGGCCTTGCTGTTGGTGGCCACGGTGCTGGATGCGGTGCGGCTCTACGGCGTGAAGGAAGGCATCCAAGCCTCGCGCCACACCCTGGCCAAGTGGAGCAACGGCGACGAAAACCCCGTGACCATCACCGTGCTGAGCCGCTACCGGATCCCCATTGCAGCGAAGGTACTGGACGAACTGCCCGCGCAGTTGCAGGAACGCGGGCTTGTGCTGGAAGCGGCGATCGACGCTGGTGGCAGCGCCCGGCTCAGCTACATGGTGCGGCCACTCACGCGTGGCATGCATGCCTTCGGGGCCATCAATGTGCTGGCATGCACCAACCTGGGCCTGGCGGAACGCCGGTACAAGCAAGAACAAGGCCGGGAGATCGCCGTGTACCCCAGCTACATCCACCTGCGCAAATACGAGCTGATGGCCGAGGCCGACCCGTTCAGCGCGGCCGGTGTGCGCAAGGTGCGGCGCAGCGCGCAGCGGTCGGAGTTCGAGCAGATCCGCGAGTACATCCCTGGCGACGACCGCCGCACGGTGAACTGGAAGGCCACCGCCCGCCGCGCCAAGTTGATGGTGAACCAGTACCAGGACGAAAAGGCCCAACAGATCGTTTCGCTCATCGACACGGGGCGCACCATGAAGATGCCCTTCGGCGGGCTCACCCTGCTGGACCGCGCCATCAATGCCACGCTAGTGCTCAGCGACATCGCCTTGAAAAAGGACGACAAGGCCGGGGTGATCACCTACAGCAATGCCGTGCATGCGGTGCTGCCGCCCGCGCGCGACAAGGGCTGGATGCACCGCGTGATGGAACTGCTCTACGCCCTGCGCACCGATTTCGCCGAAACCGACATGGAGGCGCTCTATGCCAAGGTGAAACGCACCGTGCCGCAGCGCAGCCTGCTGGTGGTGTACACCAACTTTGAAAGCGTGCAGGCCATGCGCCGGCAGTTGCCCTTCCTGCAACTGCTCTCACGTGCGCACCTGGTGGCCGTAGTGATCTTCCGCAACACGGAAATGGATGCTCTGCTCCAGTATCCGGACCGCAGTACAATGAGCGTGTACATCAAGACCATCACCACCCAGTTCATCCACGAAAAGGAACTCATCGCCAAGGAGCTGGAGCGCCACGGCGTGCTTACCATTCTAACTGCGCCGGAGCAGTTGAGCACCAGCGTGCTGAACAAATACTTGGAGGTGAAGGCGAGGGGGATGCTGTGAGGGGCCGGCAGCCCTTCTTGGCGCCCTTGGCGTCTTGGCGGTGAATCCCCCCCCCTAACCCAGCGACTGAATATCGATCACAAAGCGGTAGCGCACATCGCTCCGCACCATGCGGTCATAGGCCTCGTTGATCTTGCTTGCGGGGATCAGCTCGATGTCGGCCAGTACGCCGTGCTTGGCGCAGAAGTCCAGCATCTCCTGGGTCTCCTTGATGCCGCCGATCAGCGAGCCCGCCAGTTGGCGGCGCTGGTGCACCAGCGCACCTGCATCCAGCGGTGATGCCTCGGGGATCCCCACCAGTACCATGGTTCCCCCGCGTTTCAGCAGGCCGAGGTAGGCGCTGTAGTCATGCTTGGCGGAAATGGTGTCCAGGATGAAATCAAAGCGCTTTTTGTTGTGTGCAAACACGTCCGGGTCATGCGTGGCCAGGAAATCATCGGCACCCAGTTTGGCGGCATCGGCGCGTTTGCGCTCCGAATGGCTGATCATGGTAACGTGCGCGCCCATGGCTTTGGCGATCTTCACCGCCACATGGCCCAGGCCGCCCAGGCCCACCACGCCCATGTGCATGCCCGGCCCCACGCCAAAGCGGCGCAAGGGTGAATAGGTGGTGATGCCTGCGCAGAGCAGTGGTGCCGTGCGGTCCAGCGGCATGCCGTCCGGGATCCGCAGCACAAAATCTTCGTTCACCACGATATGGGTGGAATAGCCGCCTTTCGTCAAGGAGCGGTCGCCATACTTGTCGTAGGAATTGTAGGTGGCCGTCATGCCGCGTTCGCAGAACTGCTCCTCATGTTCACGGCACGCGCTGCATTCCCGGCAGCTGTTCACCATGCAGCCAACGCCCACCCGGTCGCCAGTTTTCCAGCGCTTCACCGCGCTGCCTACTTCGCGCACCGTGCCAGTGATCTCGTGCCCGGGCACGATGGGAAAGCGTGTGCCGCCCCATTCATCGCGCACGGCATGCACATCGGAATGGCATACCCCGCAATAGGCGATGTCGATCCACACATCATGCGGACCGGGATCACGGCGTTCAATGGTATCGGGTGCAAGCGGTGATGATGCACCCTGTGCGGAATAGGCTTTTGCAATGGACATGGTGGTGCAAAGTTCGGCATTCACCATGCCCCCTGTCCTGCCCCCGGCCCACAATACCTTTGCGCCATGACTGCGAAGAAGGGAGCACAATTGGACAAGGCCTTTGCTGCTTTGCTCAGCGAGGACGATGCACAGGCGTTGGAAGCCATCGCCGTGATCCACGAGAAAGGCGATGCCCTTTCCATCCGGCCGCTGTTGCATGCCCTGGCACAAACGGATGATCCTGCGCGGCAACGCAGGATAGAAGGCTTGCTGTACGAGGTAAAAGTGAAGGATGCTGCAGCCGAATTGGCCAAGGCATTGGACCTTCCCGAACTGCTGGACGTACGTAAAACAGCGATCGCGGCCTTCTGGAACGCAGGCTTGGATGCAGCCCCTTATGTTGAACGCTTGGTGCAGATCGCTTTGGAGGGCGATGCCGGCGAAACGTTTGAAGTGCTTACCGTGATCGAGAACCAGGAGGTATTGCCGGAAAAAGCCGCGCGCTTGGCCTTGGCCCGGGTGAAAAAGGCCGTTGACAAGGAAACGGACCCCTACAAGAAAACGATCCTGGCAGACCTGAAGAAGCACCTGGAAGATAGGCTGGGCGTGCAGGAATAGCAGATGGCCATGGACCCCACTGTGCAACGGATGACTCCCCGGCAGCGCGAGCGCTGGGCATGGGGGTTCGTGGTGGTGTTAGCCTTGATCGCGTTGTTATGGGGACTGAAGGTGTACTACCTCCCATTCCATGAGGCCAACCGCCCGCACAGCAACAAGCCGTTGTCCGCAATCACAAGCCAGTTTAGGGATGGAGACATCATCTTCCAAACTTCCACCTCCGCGCAAAGCAAGGCCATTCAGCAGGCAACAGGCTCGCAGTACAGCCATTGCGGCTTGTTGTTCCAAAGCGAAGATGGTGGTTGGTACGTACTGGAAGCCGTGCAACCCGTGAAACAAACGCCCTTGGCGAGTTGGGTCCGGCACGGCGTGGATGATCATTTCGTGGTCAAACGGCTAAAGTCTGGAATAAGCGCGGAACAAGCACACGCACTGCACAACGCTGCGGCACAGTACATAGGCAAAGACTACGACGCGCTATTCGGCTGGGGGGATGAGCGCATCTACTGCTCTGAACTGGTGTGGAAGGCGTACAAAAACGCACTGGGCATTTCCTTGGCCGAACCACGGCCTTTGCGTTCATTCAACCTGTCAACCAAAACCGTAGCGGGAAAATTGCGCGAGCGCTATGGCGATGCCGTGCCGTTGGATGAACCCGTGATCTCGCCCGCCGCAATTTTTGAAAGTGTGACATTGTCCTTAGTGGCAAAGCAATGAACCCTGGGCATTCAACCGGAGAGCAGCATTTCACGGCGCCGAATCTGATCAAGGACATAGTGATCGGCATGGCCGACGGCCTCACCGTGCCTTTTGCACTGGCGGCGGGGTTGAGCGGTGCGGTGGCCAGCAACGGCATCATCATCACCGCAGGCGTTGCTGAAGTAGTAGCTGGCTCCATTGCCATGGGGTTGGGAGGCTACCTGGCGGGCCGCACCGATGCCGAACACTACGCTGTGGAGCTGAACCGCGAAAGGCATGAAGTTGAAACAGTGCCCGAGCTTGAAAAACAAGAGATCCGCAATATCCTTGGCGAGTATGGGATCAGCAAGCGCCTGCAGGATGATGTGGCCGAGGAACTGAGCCGTGACAAGCGGCTGTGGGTGGACTTCATGATGCGCTTTGAACTGGGCCTGGATAAGCCCGACCCCATGCGTGCCCGCAAAAGTGCCTTCAACATCGGGGCCTCCTATGTAGTTGGTGGCCTGGTACCGTTGAGCGCCTACTTCATCACCGATGCACCGCACATGGGGTTGCTGCTTTCCTCCATCATCACCGTTTCTTTCCTGTTCATCTTCGGCTATGTGAAGACCAAGCTCACCGGCGACAAGCCGCTGCTGGGGGCCATAAAGACCACACTGATCGGCGTGCTGGCGGCAAGTGCGGCATTTTTGATTGCGAGGTGGGTCTCGTGATCATTTCACCCTTGCACTCAGTGCATCACCTCAAACCGCCGGGATGTGGATTCCGCGTCGTTGGTCAGCAATGCAACGTACACGCCTGCGCGCAAGCTGGCGGTGCCCACTGCGGTGGATCCCGTTCCGATGTGCTGCACCACGACCGTCCTGCCCGTTAGGTCCAAAAGCTGGAGCAGCCCGCCACCATTGGATGAGGACGGCACACTGATCGTTACCCGGTCATCGGCCAAAGTGGGGTACAGATTGAATGGTGAACCACGCTGCTCCGTGATGCCCAAGGGCTGGCACTCTACGGAGCTTGCATCAAGCCCAACGATCCACGTCAAGGGATCAAAACCGTCCGTGGCGCAACTCACCGTGGCATCGGACTCCAACCGCAAGGTGAGCATGCCCGAATTGGCCACAAAAGTCAATCCGGCCAAGGCTTCATCGGCGGAATTCATGCCGAGGAGCGGTGCCGTTGCATCCGGGCCATCAAAGAGATAGGCGTGGTCGCAGCAGGCTGCCATGTGCCCGGAGCAAATTGCTATCCAGAGTGGCGCGCCGTCTGCGCTTTGGTAGCCCGCCAGTGTGTCCAAGTTATTTGTGTAACACAACGAATGCGTGATCGGTGCGGTGACCGTGTAGGTGGTGTCCGGCACCTGGACACGCAGGCCATTAAAGGCCAGCATTGCTGCCGCAATGATCAGGTAGTGCCGGATCCGTTTCGGTGTTTGATCACCGAAGATACCCTTCCAGCGCGTGCTGCACCCGTCCGTTGATATTGCCCGTATCCGCCGGCATGAACTTTTCCCCAGTGATCTTCTCGAACAGTTCCACGTACCGTGTGGTCACGCTTTGCACAAAGGCATCATCCATGGCCGGCACCTGCTGCCCTTCCTTGCCCATGAAGTGGTTCGCGATCAGCCACTCGCGCACGAATTCCTTGCTGAGCTGCTTTTGACGTTCGCCTTTGGCCTGGCGCTCGGCATAGCCTTCCAGGTGGAAGTAGCGCGAGCTGTCGGGCGTATGCACCTCATCGATCAGCAGGATGCGACCGTCCGCCGTGCGGCCAAACTCGTACTTGGTGTCCACCAGGATCAGGCCGCGCGCCTTGGCGATGCGGCTGCCTTCGGCGAAGAGCGCCAAGGCGTAGCGGCTCATGGTGGCCCATTCTTCCGGCGTGCAAAGGCCGCGCTTCAGGATCTCCTCCGGGGAAATGTCCTCATCGTGCCCCACATCGGCCTTGGTGCTGGGGGTGATCAATGGCGTGGGGAAGGCATCATTCTCTTTCAGCCCGTCGGGCATGGTGGCACCGCACAGCACGCGTTTGCCTTCGCTATAGGTGCGCCAGGCGTGGCCCGCCAAGTAGCCGCGCACCACCATTTCCACCTTCACGGTGGTGCAGCGGTGGCCCACCACCACGTTGGGATCGGGTGAGGCGATGGCCCAGTTGGGCGCGATGTGGGCCGTGGCTTGCAGCATGTGCCAGCTAAGCTGGCTAAGCACCTGTCCCTTGTGCGGAATGCCGCGCGGCAGCACCACATCGAAGGCGCTGATGCGGTCGGTGGCCACCAGGATGGTGCGGCCGTCGGCCAAGTGGTACACATCGCGCACCTTGCCGTGGTAAACATCGGCAACACCCGGCAGGTGCAGGTCTGAGCGCATCAAGGTGTTCGGCAAGCTCATGGCTTTTCGCCTTTGTGTTCTGTTGGTTTATTACTGTCACCCGCAGGTGGCCGTCCATCTTCGATGTCCTTGAAGGCCGCGATCACGCGGGTCACCAGCTCGTGGCGGATCACATCCTTTTCATCGAGGTCGATCACGGCCACGCCCTTCACGCCGCGCAGGTGTTCCACGGCGGGCAGCAAACCGGAGCGCACGCGGTCCGGCAGGTCCACCTGGGTGGCATCGCCGGTGATGATGAACTTGGCATCGCGGCCCATGCGGGTGAGGAACATCTTGAGCTGGGGCAGGCTGGCGTTCTGCGCTTCGTCCAGGATCACGAAGGCGTGGTCCAGCGTGCGGCCACGCATAAAGGCCAGCGGGGCGATCTGGATCACGCCGCCCTCCATGTATTCCAGCAATTTCTGCGGCGGCACCATGTCGCGCAGCGCATCGTAGAGCGGTTGCAGGTAGGGATCAAGCTTTTCGCGCAGGTCGCCCGGCAGAAAACCCAGGCTCTCCCCTGCTTCCACGGCGGGCCTCGTAAGGACGATCCGGCGCACCTGCCGTTCCTTCAACGCCCGCACCGCAAGGGCCACCGCCGTGTAGGTCTTCCCCGTTCCGGCCGGGCCTACGGCAAAGATCATGTCATGGTCCTTCACCGCTTCCACCATCCGCAGCTGGTTAGGCGTGCGGGCCTTCACGCGCAAACCGCCATTGCCGTGTACGATCACCTCGTTGGCCTCCCCGCCTTCCTCGGCCTCCTCGGTCCCGTCACTGCCCATGATGTCATTCAGCACCTTGCGCGGCAGTTCGTTGTAGCGTGCCACGTACTGCACCAATTGGCCGAAGCGGTCCACGAACAGATCGGCCTGTGAGGCGGGCCCGATCACTTTGATCTCATCGCCGCGGGCCACCAGATTCAGCTTCGGGAAAAACTCCCGGATCAACCGCAGGTTGGCATCATTGGCGCCGAGCACCGCCAAGGGATCGGCCGCCGTAATGTGGATGGTTCGTTCGCTCAAGGGAATGGGCTGTTTGGCTGGATTTCCCGCCAGTGGCGGTAAGCGGTTAAATTTGACCGGTCGAAGGTAACTCCCCTCCTTCACGCGGCACGAATGGCCATCATCACCCTGCTCTCCGACATGGGCACGCGCGACCATTATGTGGCCGCCGTCAAGGGTGCCATCCTCAGCCAATTGCCGGGCGCGGTGATCGTGGACATCAGCCATTCCATCGCCCCGTTCAACAACATGCACGCCGCATTCGTGCTGCGCAATGCCTGGCATGAATTTCCGGAAGGCACCATCCACATCATTGGCGTGAACCCCGAAGCGGACAGTAAAACGGCACACTTGGCCGTGCACCACCGCGGCCATTTTTTCATCGGGGCGGACAACGGCATCTTCTCGCTGCTCTTCGACGGGAAGCCGGAAGAAGCCTACGAGCTAACGATGAAGCTGGACACGGACCATTTGGCCTTCCCCACCAAGAACATCTTCGTGAAAGCCGCATGCCACTTGGGCCGCGGAGGCATCATCGGGATGCTGGGCCGCAAGGTGGAAAACGTGCGTGAACTGCTCAGCGTGCGCCCCGTGGTGATGGGCGAAACCATCAAGGGTGAAGTGATCCACGTGGACCATTACGGCAATGTGGTCACCAACATTTCCAAGGACCTCTTCACCTCCGTGGTGAAGCACCGCAATTTCCGCATCTCCTTCGGGCGGCCCATGCACGACATCCGGCAGGTGCATAAAACCTACTCCGATGTTCCCCATGGCGAACGCGTGGCCTTCTTTGGCGATTCCGGCTTCCTGGAGATCGCGATCAACAAAGGCGTGGTGGGCGGCGGTGGCGGAGCTGCGCAATTGCTGGGGTTGGGCGTTACCGATGCCGTGCGGCTGGAACTGGAAACCGTTGCACGAACCGTGGCCCGCGCATGATCGTCCGCCTGGTAAAAATGTCCTTCCGGCCGGAGGAAGCGGAGCACTTCCAGCAACTTTTCGAGGATTGGCGGCACAAGATCATCCGCTTTCCCGGCTGCCGAAAGCTGGAACTGCTCCACGACAAGGATTCACCGGGCATCTTCTTCACCCACAGTGAATGGGATTCAGCGGATGCCCTGGCACACTACCGCAATTCCGAAGTCTTTGCCGATGTTTGGCCGGTGGTGAAGCAACTTTTTGCAGAACGCGCCCAGGCTTGGTCGCTGCACCTCGAACACCGCATGCAAGCAACGCCGCCCGCCGGGACATCCCCTTCCAAAAAATGAAGACCATTGCCTCCCTGATCCTTGCCTTGGCCGTGCTCCCGGCCATGGCGCAAAGCAATGCCCAAGCCACCCTCGCCGCCGCCACGGCAGCATACAAGGCCGGCCAATTGGACAGTGCCCTGGCCGAAGTGGGCCGGGCCATCGCCTTGGACCCCAAGCTGGCCAAGGCATACAAGTTGAGAGGTGACATTTACCAACGCAGCAATGCGTACGGGCAGGCCATGGCCGATTACAACACGGCCGAAGACTTGGACAACTCCGATCCCCGCCTGTATGTGAGCCGCAGCGCATTGCGCATCACCGAAGGCAATTTCAAGGGCGGCCTGCGCGATGCCGACAAGGCCACCCAACTGGACCCCAAGGATGCCGATGCCTGGTACAACCGGGGCTGGGCGCTTTACCAAGGCAATGACCTGGAGGCCGCGCTGAAAAGCGTGCGCAAAGCTTTGGAACTGGAGCCGGAGTTCCCGGAAGCACTGTACCTCTCCGGGGTGATCAAGGGAGCGCAGTACGATGAAGCCGAGGGCGTGGAGGAGATCAACCGGGCGCTGGCGCTGAAGCCTTCCATTCCCGGCGGGCTGATGAGCGCCGCAGTGCTGCTGTACGAGGCGAAACGCTACGAAGAAGCCATCCCAAAGCTCACCCAAGTGATCGCCAGCGATACCACCGAGCTTTCCGCGGCCTTTTACTACCGCGCCGACTGCTACTACAACTTGGGGGACAAGGAACACGCCTGCCAGGACTGGAACAAAAGCATGCGCTTGGGCGATCGCGATGCGGCCTTCATCAAGCGGAACTACTGCGATACGGACGCCAAGAAGATCCCCAAAAAGCCAAAGCGGGGCCGCAGGCGCACCACCATCCAGTTCTGACCGCCGCCATCCTCACAAACTTTTCCAACGTGCATTACCGTTCCCCGGAATGGCAGGGGCAGGCGGGAACAGCGGGCTTACCTTCGCGCCCATTGTAAAATGGCCGGGTATTGCCCGGGGCATTGGAACGGCATGCGCGCACTGATCGGCAAGGAAATACGGGGCTTTCTGGGTTCCCTCATCGGCACCATCGTCATCGTGGTGTTCCTGCTGCTCACCGGCCTTTTCACCTGGGTATTCCCGGACAATGTGCTGGACAAGGGCTACGCGGACCTCGGCACCCTGTTTTTCATCGCTCCATGGGTCTTCCTCTTCCTGGTGCCTGCCGTTACCATGCGCAGCTTCAGCGAGGAGCGGCGCACGGGCACCATTGAGCTGCTGCTCACCAAGCCCATTTCCGAAATGCAATTGGTGCTGGCCAAGTACTTGGCGGCGGTGGTGCTCGTATTGTTGGCGCTGGTGCCCACGCTGGTATACTGGTACAGCATCGGCTCATTGGCCGTTCCCGCTTGGAACCTGGACAACGGCGGCATTCGGGGCAGCTACATCGGGCTCTTCTTTCTGGCCTCCACCTTTACCGCCATCGGCCTTTTTGCCAGCTCGCTCACCGAAAGCCAGATCGTGGCCTTCCTGATCGCCGTGTTCCTCTGTTTCATCATCCACGTTGGCTTTCAGCTCATGGCGGACTTCAGCGTGCTCGGGGCGTTGGAGGGGCCCATCAAGGCCATGGGCATCCAGCAGCACTATGAAAGCATGAGCCGCGGCGTGATCGACCTCCGCGATGTGCTCTATTTCCTGGGGGTGGACGCCATTTTCCTGCTGGCCACGCGCACCGTGCTCCAAAGCCGCACCTGGTAATGAAGCTCTCCCGGCATACCACCCGCAAAGCTTCAGGGCTGTTGCAACTGGCCATTGGCATTGCCTGCGTGGTGCTCGTGCTGTTCATTGGATCATTCACCCGTGTTCGGGCCGACCTTACCAGCGAAAAGCGCTACACCCTGACGGATGCCACCAAGAATTTGGTGGACAGCCTCAAGGACGTGGTTTTTGTCAAGGTGTACCTCAGCGGAAACCTGCCTGCGGAGCTGCAGCAGTTGAGCACCTCCATGCGCGACCTGCTGGATGAAATGCGCGTGCGCAACCCCGGCTTGCTGCAATACGAATTCATCGACCCCAGCGCCAGCCTGGATGAAGCCACCCGCAACAAGGTGTACGAGAACCTGCAAAAGGAAGGGCTGCAGTACACCAGTATCCGCCTGCAAGGCAAAGGCTCCCAAGGTGAAATGATCGTATGGCCAGGCGCCATCATCACGTACCGCGGCAAGAACCTCCCCCTGCAGTTGCTCAAATCCCAGCTTAGGGCCACCGACGCGGAAATGGTAAACCGCTCGGTAAACAACCTGGAGTACGAAATGGCCAGCGCGATCCGGCAGGTAACCGCCACGCACCGGCCAAAAGTGGCTTTTCTGGAAGGCCAGGGCGAGCTTGCCAAGATTGCCGTGCAAGACCTCACGGACGCGCTCAGTGAACAGTACGACGTGAGCCGCGTGCGCATCAACGGCCAAGTGGATGCACTGAGCGACAAGTTTGAAGGAGCGCGCTACAGGGTGAACAAGTTTGACGCACTGATCATCGCCAAGCCGGACAGCCTGTTTTCCGACAAGGACAAATTCATCCTGGACCAGTTCGTGATGAACGGCGGGAAAATGCTTTGGGCCGTGGATGCCATGGACCCGCACCTGGACAGCCTGCGCACCAACCAATTCTCCATGGCCACGCCACTGGACCTGGGCCTGGACCAACTGTTCTTTGCTTATGGGGTGCGGTTCAACAAGGACTTGCTGCTGGACAAGCAGTGCGCCCCGATCCAGTTCTGGGCCAGGCCGTATGGCGACCAGCCCAAAATGGTCACGCGCCCATTCCCCTTTGAACCGTTGGTGCTGGCCCAGGGATTGAACCCCATCGTGAACAACATCGACCCCGTGCACCTGAAGCTGGCCGGGGACATCGACACCATTGGCCTGGACAGCGCCCACAGCACCATTCTGCTCACCACATCGAAGTATACGCGCGTGCTCCGCAATCCGGTCCGCGTAAGCTTGGCCGTGGTGGACATGGACCTCGCCCTGGACCGCAACAACAATCCTTTCCGCCCGGTTGCCGTGCTCACGCAAGGCAAGTTCCGGTCCGCCTTTGCAGACCGTCTGGCCATGCCGGACAGCGTGCTCAGGAGCATTGGCTACCGGGAATGGAGCCCCCGCACCGCCCAGGTGTTCATCAGCGACGGAGATGCCATTGCCAACCCCGTGGACCTTGAGCGGGGCACCTACTTCCCCCTGGGCTACGAGAAAGCCGCACGGGCCAAGATCTTCGGCAACCGCGAGTTCTTCGTGAACGCCATGAACTACTTGCTGGACGACAAAAGCCTCATCAGCATTCGTTCACGCACCATCCGCCTGCACCAGCTGGATCCCCAGCGCTTGGAAACGCAGCGCACCGCCATCCAAGCCGCCAACGTGCTGCTGCCCATCCTGCTTGGCCTGTTGGGCGGAACAGTGTTCCACCTGCTGCGCAAGCGGCGCTTTGCCCGTAAACCATGAACAAACGCTGGCTTCCGGCCCTCTTGCTGCTCTGCCTGGCCGCCATTGCGTGGTGGCTGTGGAAAAACAACACCCCAAGCACCCTTGCAGGCCCGCTCACTGATTTTGCCATTCCGGACACCGCCGCCGTGGACCGCATATTCATTGCGGACAAAAAGGGCGGAGTGGCCGACCTGCGGCGGACCGATTACGGCTGGAGCGTGAACGGCATGCCGGCAAAGGACTATTCCGTGAACCTGCTGCTGCGCACCTTCAAGCTGGTGGAACTGCGCAGCCCGGTGCCCCAGGGCGCACAGGCAACCATCCTGCGGGTAATGGCCGGCGTGGCCAAGAAAGTGGAAATCTACCAAGGTGGCGACAAGCCCGTGAAAATCTGGTGGGTGGGGCAATCCACGCAGGACCAATACGGTACGTACATGGTGCTTGAAGTGCCGGGCAAGGGGCGCAGCAGCGTGCCGTACGAAATGGGCATGGCCGGTTTCACTGGCGTGCTCGGCACCCGTTTCCACACGGACATCGATTCCTGGCGCAGCAGCAGGCTCACCTACTACCCCAAGTTGGCTGATGTCACCAAAGTGCAGGTTGACCGCCCCGACTCCAGTGCACAAGGTTTCAGCGTAACCTACGCCGGCGGCGACAACCTGAAGCTTTTTGACGCACAAGGGCGGGAAATGCCCATGGACACCGATCGCGTCCAGAACCTGATGTTGGCCATTCGCGTTGGCAGCTACGAAGGCTTCGAACGCAGCCTGAAGCCAGCCTCACGCGATTCCGTGCTCCATTCCACGCCACGGTATGTGCTTACCATCACCAGCAAACATGGCGTGCAGCGCATTCCCTTCTGGAAAAAGGACCCGGAACCGGGGGAAAAGAACATGGAATTCCAGCCGGTCACATCGGACGTGAACCGGATGTACGCCTTGGCCAACGACACCGCCCTGGTGGTGGTGCAGCGGTACTGGTGGGACCAAGTCGTGCGGCCTTTGGGCAGCCTGATGCCCCACCCCGCCGGATCAAAATGACCGCCTGATCCACGGATGTGGAAAACGCCTTGCCAGTGTTGAAAACACGGGCCGGAAGCAGGCCGCACCGCGGATATATTTGCCCGCCATGCCGCGCAGGCTCCTTGCCGCGCACCTAAAAGCAAAAAGCCCCCTATCACGGATGAAGTTCATCGTTTCCAGCAGCGCTTTGCTCAAGCAGCTCCAAGGCCTCCAAGGCGTACTGGCCAGCAGCAACACCCTGCCCATACTGGACAATTTCCTTTTCGAGATCGACAATAAGCAACTGACCATCACGGCAAGCGATCTTGAAACCACCATCAATGCCAGCATGGCCGTGGAGGCCAAGGACAAAGGCAGCGTAGCCATCCCGGCCCGCTTGCTGTTGGACACACTAAAGGCCTTCCCCGAACAGCCCCTCACCTTCAGCGTGGACGCCAAGCACCACGGCATTGAGATCAGCAGCGACCAGGGCACCTACAAAATGACCGGGTTCTCCGGCGGTGAATTCCCCAAGAGCCCCGTCCTGGAATCGCCTGCGACCTTTTCCATCCCTGCCGGCTCCTTGGCCACGGCCATCAACAAAACCATTTTCGCCACCGGCAACGATGACCTTCGCCCGGTGATGAGCGGCATCTTCTTCGAGCTCTCGGAAGAAGCCCTCCGCTTTGTGGCCACCGACGCGCACAAATTGGTGCGCTACACCCGCTCGGACATCAGCTCGCCAAAGACCGCCTCGTTCATTGTTCCCAAGAAGCCGCTAAACCTGTTGAAGAACCTGCTTGCCTCCACCAATGCCGAGGTGGGCGTGGAATTCAACGAGAACAACGCGTCGTTCACCTTTGACAATGTGCGGCTGGTGTGCCGCTTGATCGACGGCAAGTACCCCAACTACGAGGCCGTGATCCCCAAGCAAAACCCCAACAAGCTCACCATCGACCGCCAAGGGTTCCTGAATTCCATCCGGCGGGTGGCGCTCTTCAGCAACAAGACCACCCACCAAGTGCGCCTCAACATCACGGGTTCCCAGCTGGCGATCAGCGCGGAAGACCTGGATTTCGCCAACGAGGCCAACGAAAAGCTCACCTGTAGCTATGAAGGCGAGGACATGGCCATCGGCTTCAACTCCCGTTTCCTGATGGACATGCTTACCAACCTGGAAAGCGAGCATGTGATGATGGAAATGAGCGCACCCAACCGTGCGGGCATTTTACTGCCCGGCGAAGGTGGCGAGCATGGCGAGGACGTGTTGATGCTGGTGATGCCGGTGATGTTGAACAATTGATCTTCGGCAAGCGCTTTGCACCACCTGAGGCATGAATAAGTTCCACTTGCCGGTTGCCGCCCTGGTCCTGGGGATGGTGCTGAGCGCAAACACCTGCTCCAACAAAGGCACCGCCACCGATGCAGTTGCAAGGGCCGCGGGAAAATGGGTACTGGTGTCCATCAATGGCCAGCCACAACAGGTTGCCGGGGACAGGGAGCAGCCCTTTCTCAACATCGATAGCCTGGGCCGCAACGTCAACGGCTTCGCAGGTTGCAACCGGATCTTCGGAAGCATGGTCCTGCACGGTGACTCCATGTCCTTTCCAGGACTGGCAGCCACCAAAATGTACTGCCAGGACAGTCAGCAACTGGAAGATCATTTCCTCCAAGCGCTCAATGACACCCGGACGTTCACCGTCCAAGGGGATGAGCTGAAGCTGAAAGGCACCAAGGAACTGGCCGTGTTCCGGCGCACCAAGTAAACCGCTTTCGGCCCATGGAGGCCACCATGGAATTGCCCTTTTCACGGCAGTTCCGATCCGTGGTGCAGATGCCCCCGCCATGAGGCCCGGACGGCCGCATGATAACTGGCCTTCGCCAATGGGCAACTGCAGCAGTTCTACCTGCTTCAGCGAGTTCCACATTGCAGGTCCACTTGGATCATGCCAAGTGCATGGTTGCGCGGCATTTCGATGGCCTCTGGACCCGCGGCTTTCCCCTAGCAATTTGTGACATCCAAGACAATTCATCTGCTTGCACTTCCCGTTTGCGGGGCTTGCGGCACAACTCTAGGCCGAAAGGGTATTCTGGCAACGATACGGGGGAAGGATGTGCCTGCCGCCGCACGCCTGTACCATGCTTCCCGCTCATTCCAACATGAAAAAGCCCCCGGTATATCGGAGGCTTTCCCATTGTCGGTTGATCGCTTAGTGGATGATCTGCAGCCGCTGCGACTTCACCCAGTCGTTTGTGGTAAGGGTCACCGTGTAATTGCCGCTCACCAAATTCTTCAGGTCGAATGTGTTCACGGCGCCGGAAGCATTGAAGCTCTCATGATGAACGATGCGGCCCGCCAAGTCTGTAATGCGCAGGTCCATGGCCCCGCGGCTATTGTCCGGCAAGCGCACGGTGAGCTGCCCGGTAGTGGGGTTCGGGAACATGGAGAAGTCTTGGTTGGCGACTTCATTCACGCCCACCGCACCGCATTGTACCACCCAGTGCAGCGGCAGGGATACCTCGCCCGTTGCACAGGAGCCGGCAGCGTTGGACACCACCCGCATCAGCATGCTGTGCTCGGGATTGGTGGTATTGATGGCAAACCCGGCCATGTTTCCGTTCAGGTTGCCTTGCCAGAGCAGGGCACCGACGGACGGAACCGATCCATTGAAGATCTGCACAAAATCACCGGCCATCATTTGGCCCCACAGGAATTGGATGGTCAATGGGACGTTGGCCGTGCCTTGGTACAGGAACCAGGCCGTATCCTGGTTGGAGTAGCAGTATTCAAACGCTTCCGCGGCGCACACCGAATCCACGCAGTTGGTGGTGGAAGCGGTGAATTGCGGCGAGAACACGCGGCAGAGCGAGTTGGTGGCGTTCATCACGGTGAGGCTTACCAAGCTGTCCATGGGGAACGGCCCCACCATGGTGATGCCCGCAGGCACATTGGCCAGCGTATCGTTGGTCAGCGTGTTCGCAATGCGCACGGTGGAGCTGCTGCCCGTGGAATCCACGTTCACCGCAATGGAGAAGGCGTGGTGGATGCAATCTTCCACCACACTATATGTCGCCGCCGGGTTGGTGCAGTCCAGGCAACCAACCTGCCAGGCCCATGCCGTTTGTGAACCGCTTTGGCAGCTCACCGATCCATCAGAGGTAACCCGCATGTAAATATCCGGGCCGGTGGAGATGGCCAAGATGGATGACAGGTCGTTGGCACCGGTGGTATTGTAGTACAGCGTATCCGCGTTGATGTCCACACCGTCGGTGATCACCAGCTTATCATAGAAGTTGGACTCAATGGTGCCTGCTGAGAACTGCAGCGCCAAGGGTTGTCCGCCTGAGGATTGCCAATGCCACTCGTGGTAGTCGTTATTGAGGTAGCAGTATGTTTCGGAAATGGGGGTGCCACCGCACTGGATCACGGTGGGGCACAACGGGTTGGTGAGCAGTGCCGAATGCACGCTGCACAGCGAGTTCATGTCGTTGTTCAGGGTTACCACCACGGTATCCCCAGCTGTGAACGGACCCACGGTGTAGGTACCTGGCGCCGTGGCCGAAAGGGGCAGTGCACCTCCATCGTTGGTGATGTCCACTGCGGGGTCGGTACCAAGTGCCGTGATGTTCACCTCCACATTGAAGGTCATGGAGTTGCAATCCGTGACCACGGTATACGTGGCAGTGGGTGGCGTACAGTCCATGCAGCCTACTTGCCAAGCCCATTCGGTCACCGTTCCGTCGCTGCAGCTGCCGAAGCCGCTGGAGGTCATTTCCATGTAGAGGTCCGTTCCGCTGGAATGCACCATCAGGTCTGCCAAGTTCATGTTGGTCAGGTTCTGGAACAACAGCGGGGAGTTGTTGTCCGGTCCGTCATAGATGCGGATGTTATCCCCGAAATCGCCGGGATATTCAATGGTACCCGCGCTGAACAACAGGGCCAAGGAGTCCCCGGGAGTGGTTACTTGCCAGTGCCAAGCCATGGTATCGTTGTTCGTGTAGCAGTAGGTCAACTGCAAAGGTGGATCACCGCAAACAATGTGTGAGGGGCACAAGGGGTTGGTGAGCACCGGGGAGGTTACGTTGCACAGGGAGTTGTTGTCGTTCACCATGGTCAAGGTCACCAAGGTGGTGATGGGGAACGGCCCCACCGTATAGGTGCCCGTGGCCGTGGCCGTAACCGTGGGCGCCCCGGCATTGTTGGTGATGTCCAAGGTGGGGTCTGAGCCCAGGGCGGTGAGGTTCACATCGATGGTAAAGGTCTGTGCATCGCAATCCGTGTTCACGGTGTAGGTGGCTTCAGCCGGGTTGCAATCCAAGCAGCCCACTTGCCACACCCATGGCGTTTGGCCCCCGCTGGAGCAGCTTACTGATCCATCGGAACTGTTCTCCATCCAAATTTCACCGGAGGGGGCAACCACTTGGAGCCCCGTAAGGTCCTCCTGGCTGGTGATTACGTGATTATAGAGCAGCGTTCCTTGGTTGTCGGGGCCATCGTAGATTCGGAGGTGATCGTAGTTCGCACTCTCAATGGTGCCTGCGGAGAAGATAATGATCAACGGCAGGCCCGGTGTGCTGCGCAGGTAGTGCCAGTGGTTGTTGTCGTTGTTGATGTAGCAGTAGGTCTGGTCCAAGGGGGGGCCGCCACAGTTGATGATGGTAGGGCAGGTGTTTTGCGAAACCAGCCCGTTCAAATGCAAGTTGCACATCGGGTCGCTGCTGTGCACCACGGTAAGGTTTACCACATCCCCGACCGTAAATGGACCAATGTCATAGGTGCCAACAGGGACGCCCGTTTGGGCGGTTTGATCAGCTCCATTGTTCACATTGTAGATCAGGTCCACACCGGTTCCGTCGCCAATACTGGTCACGTTCACCGTGAGGGTGAACTGGTTGTTGGCGCAGTCGTCCGTGGCTGTTACCGTGGCTGCGGGCGGCACGCAATTCAGCAGGAACTGGACCGTGGTGACTTGGCAACTAGAGCCTGTGCCACAACTGGAGTTCGAGTTCCAGTGCGCGTAGAGCGTACCAGCGGTAGTGGCAGTGGCCACCAAGGGTGAATTGCCATTGGCGATCACCGGACCATCGTAGGTGCCTTCGTGCACAGTGATGTACCCACCACCATCCACGGTGAACTGGTAGTTGCCGTTGGCCACTACGGGGCCTACCGCAGAATACTCGCCGAAAAAGCTGCAGGTGGAAATGTTTGTAATGCCACCCATGGCATCCGGTACGATCGTGCTCCCTGGATACTGGCTGGAGTTCGTACATTGTGCATGCAACTCACCAACGGCAGCGCACAAAACCAAGGCTGCCAAGGCAGCCTTAACGTGTAAAGTGGGGTTCATCAAGGGTTTGTTTGTGTCTTTAGGCGAGGGAAAGGTAAGTGGTCTTCCAGTAACCCCATTCCCCGGTCCTAAAAATAGCAGTACCGATCATTGAACATCTCTTGGCAGGCCAAGAAGGGTTCCTGGCCTTTCCCTCATTCGCAACCCTGATCGATTTTGTGCGTAATACGCCCACAATGAGAACTTTATGCCTAGCAATAGCGTGCCTATGCCTTGTTCTGCCCGGTGCCTCCCCAGCCCATGGCAGGTCACTGAGACCTCAAATAGGTGAAGGTAGTTCGGGAAGCCGTGTCCAATCATCCGATCTTCTTATCAGCCAGCTCCGCCAACTGCGGGAGCGCCAGGTACAGGCCGGCACCTTGGATTCAGCCTTGCAAACCAGCTTAAGGATCACAGCCATCAACGGGAATTCCAGCGACCGGGCAGCCATGGCGGATGATTGGTTGGCCATGGCCCGTATCAGCAAACTGGCCGGTGATCTGGACGGGGCCGTCTACTCGGCCAAGAAGGCCGTATTGATCCAGAAAACCACTGGTAACCAAGAGCTGATCACAACATATACCATGGATCTGCTCGACATCTTGCTGAAAGCCGGCAGATGGTTGGAGTTCAAGCACCTGAGCACCGAGGCATTGGCGATTTGCCAACGGACCGGAGATCGATCAGGGCAAGCCAACGTGTTATACAGGCAGGGAGAATGCCTAAGCAACCAAGGCCGGTTTGCAGATGCACTTCCCTTGATCCACCAGGCAATAGGAATAGCACCGGCAGCCCTCCCGCCTCGCGAGGCGGCAATGATGCAATTCGCATTGGCACGGGCCAATGCAGGCATGGGCCAATGGGAGCTGGCCCGGGCTGCCTACAACCGCGGAATCAGTAAATTTCCGGGAGTCCAGGCCAACTTCACCGAACTCTACGGGTTGGATGCCAAAATCTACGAAGGCATGGGGGATCTGCAAAATGCGCTGCGCCTGGAACGAAAGCAGGCCATGGCAAAGGATTCCAGCCTGGGCGCCTCCATGGCCGAGCGCCTGGTGAACATCCGGACGATGTACGAAGTGGATTCCATCAAGAGGAACGTGTCCGTGCTGACCGCCTCCAACAAGGAAATGCAAGCTAGGCTGCAAGGAAGCGGCACCATGCTCTATTGGCTGGGCGGCCTGGCCCTTATGCTTGCTGCGGGCTTGGTATTCTTCCTTGTGCTTCGCTCCAAGCAATCCCGCTTTCTGCAACGTTCTCGGATGCGCAATACGGTGCTGGCAGGCCATGCAAAGGAAATGCAGGCCAAAACCTTGAGCTTGGAACGGCAAAATCTTCAGTTGTCGCATGCACTGATGGAGGAACCGGGGCGGCAGCGGCCTTGGGAGGCAGGCCCTGGCACCGGAACCGTTCAATGGATGGACCTGATG
Source organism: Bacteroidota bacterium (assembly GCA_018266685.1). Classification (GTDB taxonomy): domain Bacteria; phylum Bacteroidota; class Bacteroidia; order Flavobacteriales_F; family PHOS-HE28; genus PHOS-HE28. The sequence continues at coordinate 6,008 of JAFDZY010000417.1, read as the reverse complement.
CTGCGCACACAGTTGAACCAATCGTACCTTCCAGGGGCCCTGCAAGCTTTAGGCGCATTGAAAAGGCGCATGGAAGCAATTGAGTTGTTGGAACAACATGCCGCCAAGACGGGGGCAACGGGACTTTTCAACCTGAAGGCGCACTTGGCATCACTGAGCACCATGGTGATAAAGGACCATGGCCTGCTCGGGCGGATGGAAGTTGAATACAATGCAACAAACGGGGAAATGCACCCCGAGGAGGTGCTTCCGCTCAGCCTGATCATCCGGGAATTGCTGTCGATGAGCGCTGCCCACGCGGCCAGCTCGGGCCGAAAAGCCATGGTGCGGGCAGCCTTGCGTGACCTTGGCCCCCGACAATTTGAGCTGCTCTATACGGATGAAAACGGCGGCCTCACCAGGGACAGTTTGAACAACGGTTCCTTGGAGGCTGCACTGCTCCATGAATACGCAAGGGCCATCGGGGCCGGAATGGTCCTGCTCAAAGGCGACCACACCACCGTTCAGCTTACCTTCAGGCTTGCGCAGCAGTGTGAAATCAGGAAGGCCTCCTGATCCGCCCCAACAGGGGGCTGGCCCGGTGATGTTCTACCTTCGCGCCGCAAAGCCGCATTTGGCGCTTTGTACCAAGCATTGGAAACCATAGCACCCGTATCTGATTTTACGGCCTTCGGCCTGGACCAGGGCATCCTGGACGGCTTGGGGGCCATGGGCATCCGGAAACCCACCCCCATTCAGGCCCAAGCCATTCCCGCCGCATTGGACGGCCGGGACCTCATTGCCTGTGCCCAGACCGGCACCGGCAAAACCGCGGCATTTCTGCTCCCCTTGATCGAAGTGATCACCGGGTACAAACCCAAGGAAGAAGGCTCGGTAAGGGCGCTCATCATTGTGCCCACACGCGAGCTGGCCCTGCAGATCGACCAGCAGATGCAGGCCATCGCCTACTTCACGCCCATCACCTCCATGCCCGTGTACGGGGGCAGTGATGGTGCTTCCTTCGACCAGCAGAAGGCCGCGCTAAGCGGCGGCACCGAAGTGATCGTGGCCACGCCCGGCAAGCTGCTCAGCCACCTCAACCTTGGCTATGTGTCCATCAAGGGCCTGGAATTCCTGGTGCTGGATGAAGCCGACCGCATGATGGACATGGGCTTCATTGACGACATCAACCGGATCATCAAATTCCTGCCCAAGGAGCGGCAAACCCTGATGTTCAGTGCCACCATGGCACCGCCCATCCGGGCTTTGGCAAAAGAAATCCTGCACCAACCGGTGGAGATCACCATTGCCTTGGGCAAGCCGGCCGAAGGCGTGGCCCAGGAAGCATACGTGGCACACGAACCGCAAAAGGCACCCTTGCTGGAGCATATCCTGAAAACCAACGAGGCCAAGTCCATCATCATTTTCGCCGGGCGCAAGGTGGAGGTGAAGAACCTTGCCAGGCACCTGCACAAAAAAGGGTTCAACGCCCAAGCCATGCACAGCGACCTGGAGCAGGGCGAACGCGAGCAGGTGATGCTGGACTTTCGCAACCGCAAACTACGGATCCTGGTGGCCACCAACGTGGTAAGCCGCGGCATCGACATTGATGATATCGACCTGGTGATCAATTATGACGTGCCCCGCGACCCGGAGGACTACGTACACCGCGTGGGCCGCACCGCACGTGCGGCCAAAAAAGGCCAGGCGGTAACCTTCATCAGCGACAAGGACATGCGGGAGTTTGGCCGCATTGAGCAACTGATCGGCTACGAGGTGAAGAAGTTGCCCTTGCCGGAAGGCTTTGCCGCCGGGCCGGAATACAGCACTGAAAAGCACAGCCGCACCGGCAGTGGCGGGCACCGCAGGCCCGGTGGTGGCGGTGGGCGCCCCGGCGGAAAGCCGCACGGCCGGATGCCCGGTGGCCCCCGGCGTTAACGCACCCGGAATTTGTCCCGGTTCTTCTCAATCACGCCTTTGGCATCAAAGGCCTGGGCTCCGGCACCGTTGGCCACGATCTTCATGGCAATAATGTGGTCGCCCTGGGCAATGGCATTTACCACCTCCTGGCCGGCGATCACATGCCCGAACACGGTGTGCTTGCCGTCTAACCACGGGGTGGCCACATGCGTAATGAAGAACTGGCTGCCGTTGGTGCCCGGCCCTGCGTTGGCCATGCTGAGGATGCCCGGTTTATCGTGCCGTAGTCCGGGCACGATCTCGTCCGGGAACACATAGCCGGGGCCTCCCCGACCTGTTCCGGTGGGATCGCCGCACTGCACCATGAAGTCCGCGATCACGCGGTGGAACACGATGCCATCGAAATACGGAGTACCGGCCGCCTTGGCACTGGTCTGCCGCTCACCCTGGGCCAAGGCTGTGAAATTGGCCACGGTCAACGGCGTTTTTTCCGGTTCAAGCTGGCACACTATGGTGCCCTTGTTCGTCTTTATTTCGGCGAAGAGGCCTTCGCCCAATGCGTTGTTTTCCACTTTGATCGGATTGAAGTTGTCAACACTTAATTACCTGCCTGCCACAAACTTGGCTTTATTTGCTTCAAGTATTTTCTTGGCATCGAAAGCTTTGGCATCCTTCCCTACTGCCTCAATCTTCACCTTCATGCTCACCTCCTCGTTCGGGCGGTCTTGGGCATTGCGTGGCAAGGTGGCTATGGCATCCACGGTTTCCATGCCTGAAACCACCTGGCCGAAGATGGAATAATTATGGGGAAGCGCGAAGTCCTGATGCATAATGAAGAACTGCGAACCGTTGGTATTGGGCCCCCGGTTTGCCATGGCTACGGCACCGCGCACATAGCCCGCCTTGTACGAATCCTTTGAAGGATCCAGCTCATCCGGGAACGTATAGCCCGGCCCGCCGGCACCCGAACCGTTGGGGTCCCCGCCTTGGATCATGAATCCTGAGATCACCCGGTGAAAGATCAAACCGTCATAGAACGGCGTACCGTCCGGCTTGGCCGTGTTGTGTTGCTTGCCTTCGGCCAAGGCCACGAAGTTGGCCACGGTAATGGGGGCGTCTTGATAGGCCAATTTCACCTTGATGGTGCCCAAACGCGTGGTGATGATGGCAAAGAGACCATCCGCAGTATCGGCGGGTTGGTCCACCACCGGCGCAGGCTGGACCTGTTCCACGGGGGCTGCGGGGGTGGTTGGCGGAGCGGTCTCCGCCGTAGCGGTGGCGGGGCTGGAACCGCAGGCAAAAGCCAAGGCAATGCCGGCAAGGGTGGACGTGATCTGCATGGTGTTCATGTAGGTGTTTTGCGGGGTGCGAAGTTAATGGCGGGCTGATGCCTGGGAATTCACAGCAAAGGGGCTTCAAGGGCATCCAGCTTTTCCACGGAGAACTTGCCCGATTCCCGTTGAACAATCTTGCCCTGCGGGTCTACGGTAAAGAAGTACGGGATGCCTTTGTCCTTTATGCCCAGTGCATCCATCAACGGGCCTTCATCCCCTTTGAAGAAAACGACCTGTTTGGCAAGGTCGGCATCCACCTTCTTCTTCAAAGCGTTCATGCTGGGGCCGTAGGCAGCCTTGTCCAAGCCGGTGAACACGGGCACCAGGTACAGGTTGACGTTGTAGCTGGAAGCGAACAACCCGCTCTTCATCACAAACCGGTTGTACGCCGGGGCGAACCATTCTTCCAGCAGGGGTTGTGCTTTTTTGCCCGCCACCACAGCCATGATGGACCATTCGCCCCTGGTTGGCAAATGAATGGTTTTGCCCAAGGCATTTTCACCTTCCAGAGGGGGGAAAGTGGCCTGGGCTGAAAGCATGAACGGCACGAGGAGTGCCGGGAGAAACAGATTGCGCAGCTGGTGCATGGGCCGCGTTACGGGCAAAAATGGTGCCGCAACTACTGCGGGTTCTTCCCTACAAATGGTTTGAAATATTCCGTGAGCGTGGCGATGTCCGTCTCCATGCTTTCGCCCACATGGAACGGCTTGCCCAGGGTGACCTCCTTCCGGCTGTAATCAAAACTGGTGGGGATCAGGGGTACGTTGGCGCCTTTGGCAATGCGCCAGAAGCCGGTTTTCCAGGCCTCCACCTTGGCCCGTGTGCCTTCCGGTGTAATGGCGATTGAAAATCCGGGCACGGTCTTAAAGTAGTCCACTACCTGGTCGGTAAGGTTGGTGTGCTTGGAGCGATCCACGGGGTAGCCTCCCGTGGCGCGGAAAAACCATCCGAACGGGGAATCGAACAGTGATTTCTTGGCCAAGTAGTTTGCGTTGATGCGGGCCGCGCTGCGTGCGAAGAGCCCAAGGAAAAAATCCCAGTTGCTGGTGTGCGGCACCACTAAGTAGATGGCGCTGCCCATGGGGCTGGGCCGGTGGTCGATCACGCGCCAACCAAGCAGTTTGAGGACGATCCGGGACAGTGTCCTGAACATGGGGCGGCCAAGATAGGCCGCGGACAGGAGGGCTGCACGCGCAGGGTTGCCCGCCCAAACGCAGGAAGGCGGCCGAATGGCCGCCTTCCACGCTGTTGGATCATAGGCTTGTTCAGCCTTCCATGTCCATGTCGTCGCCTTCGTCGTCGCGGCGGCTCTTGCGCTTGGCAGGCTTGCCGCCCCGCTCGTTGTTCTCCATGGCCTCGCGCAGGTCGCTCAGCACGCTGAGGTCGCCGAGGGTGGACTTCTCCACCTTCTCATTCACGCTGCGGATGCTGGGGCTTTGGCCTGCGCCACCTTCGTCCTGGCTCTTGCGGCCACGCTTGGCGGGTGCTGCCGGCACGGCATCATCCCCCTCCTCGAAGGTGCGGGTATGGCTGAGCACGATGCGGCGGGCATCGCCATTGAACTCCAGCACCTTGAACGGCAGGCGGTCGTCCACGTTGGCCTTGCTGCCATCCTCCTTGCGGAGGTGCTTCAGGGCCACGGTGCCTTCCACGCCGTAGGGCAGGGCCACCACGAAGGTGTTGCCGGTGCGGCCCGTGATGGTGCCTTCGTGCACGCTGCCCACCTGGAAGGTGTCGGCGAACACTTCCCACGGGTTCTCTTCCACTTGTTTGTGGCCGAGGCTGAGGCGGCGGTTTTCCTTGTCCACCTCCAGCACTTGCACTTCGATCTCGTCACCGATCTTGCAGAAGTCGCTGGGGTGCTTCACGCGCTTGGTCCAGCTCAGGTCGCTGATGTGGATCAGGCCGTCCACGCCCTCCTCCAGCTCGGCGAAGATGCCGAAGTGGGTGAAGTTGCGCACCTTGGCGGTGTGGCGGGAGTTCACAGGGTACTTGAACTCGATGTCCTGCCAGGGATCGGTGGTGAGCTGCTTCATGCCCAGGCTCATCTTGCGCTCTTCGCGGTCGATGTTGAGGACCTGCACTTCCACCTCCTGGCCTTCGGTGAGGAAGTCCTTGGGGCTGCGCAGGTGCTGGCTCCAGCTCATTTCGCTCACGTGCAGCAGGCCTTCCACGCCGGGGGCCACTTCCACGAAGGCACCGTAGTCGGTGGTCACCATCACTTTGCCCTTCACCTTGTCGCCTGCCTGCAGATTGGGGTCCAGGGAATCCCATGGGTGCGCGCTGAGCTGCTTGAGGCCGAGGGCGATGCGGCGCTTCTCGTCGTCGAAATCGAGGATCACCACGTTGATCTTCTCGTCCAGCTTCACCACTTCCTCGGGGTGGCTTACGCGGCCGTAGCTCAGATCGGTGATGTGGATCAAGCCGTCCACGCCGCCGAGGTCCACGAACACGCCGTAGCTGGTGATGTTCTTCACGGTGCCTTCCAGCACTTGGCCCTTCTCCAGGCCGCTGATGATCTGGCGCTTCTGCGCTTCGATCTCAGCCTCGATCAGTGCCTTGTGGGAAACCACCACGTTCTTGAATTCCTGGTTGATCTTCACCACCTTGAATTCCATGTTCTTGCCCACGTACTGGTCATAGTCGCGGATGGGCTTCACGTCGATCTGGCTGCCGGGCAGGAAGGCCTCGATGCCGAACACGTCCACGATGAGGCCGCCCTTGGTGCGGCACTTCACGTAGCCGGTGATGATCTCGCTGGTCTCCATGGCATGG
>JAFDZY010000416.1 GCA_018266685.1 Bacteroidota bacterium | reverse complement strand
GTGATTTTACCACCCATGTAGCCGTATTGGTACTCCGTGTTCCGGCTACCATCCGCATTTAGGCGAACCCCGGACCGCTCAATAGGCCATTCTCCCGGTATTGAGATTTGTCCAGAAAGGATTACATCACCATCCGGCAAGGGAAGGATACTAGCTATATAGACAGATCCGGCATTGAACCTGAAGGTGGTGTCCAGGTCAAATGGCTGTTGCGGCCATGCCGCACTGGCCGCCAAGGTGGCGGCCAGTGCGATCACGGTCTTTATGGCGGTGGGCCGTTTCATTACCGCACCACCAGCTTTTGTGCATCCACGTGCTTGCCGGCGTTCACCAATTCCACGGTGTAGTTGCCAGGGGCCAGGCGGCGGGTGTCATACACGGCTTGGCCTTCCGCTTGCGCAACAGGGATCAGGTCCAGTTCGCGGCCGTTTGCATCGCGCACGATCAAGTGGGCCTCGTCCGCTGTGGTTTCCAAGCGGTAGTTGATCGCCACCCACGCATCGGCGGGGTTGGGCGCGAGCTTCAACAAGGGGGCGGGGGCCACTGTACTGGTCACCGGTTTCCGCATGAACACGGGTTGGCCGCCGTTCCCTCCGGAGAGCGGCGCACGGCAAATGCCGTAGCCAAAACAAAGCAGGTTTTGTGCCCATTCCGCCGGGCGGTCATAATAACCTTCCACCAAGGCTTGCAAGGCGGTCAATTCGCTTTCGTTCAGTTCAGCATCGCTGCGCCCGGCGCTGCGCCATCCCTGCACCAGGCCGATGTATTGCTTGGTGCGGTCCTTCTCGCTCTCTTCCTTCTCGCTCAGGTTGAACTCAACCGGCAAGCGGTCCATCACGGCATAGGCGCTGTCGAAGTTGTCCTGCTGCAAGTAGGTGAGGATCTCCATGTAGCGGGCATCGGGCGTGCGCAACACTTGCAGCGTGGCCCGGATGCTGTCCACGGGAACACCGGTGGTGTCCGCATTGTAGCTGGCCAGCACATGGTAAATGGCCTGGCTCATTTCCCCGCGACTGAAGGACAGGTTCTCTTCCAAGGTGGAGCGGTAGGTCTTTTGGTCCCAACTGGCTGCAATGTTGTCCAGCAGGTATTGCGGCATCACGATCGGTGCCTCATATTGCAACCACTTCAGCAGGCCGGCCCGTTGCACCGCCTCCGGGTTGGCGATGTAGATTTCGGCGACCATGGCTGCGGGCATGATGTTCTTTTTTACGGCTTCCATGAGCACCTCGGCGCTGAGGTAGGGTGATTTCTGCATCAGCATGGCCCGCATTTCCCAAGCCTCGCTCGGCCATGTTTCCTGGATCTCCTGCACGGTTTCATCCGTGTTCCCGCCATCGATCAGTTGATCGTACAAGTATCGTGTGTTGCCGTATTCCAGCTTTCTTGCCTGGGCCACGCCCATCAGCCAGGAACGGTATGCCACCGGTTCTGTTTCCGGGGGCGCCACGTCTCCCTCTTGGATCGGCTGCACGGGAAAGAGGTCATCGCACCGGATGTCCTTCTCTGAACTATGGACATCGATCAATCCCACGGTGGTGACGGGTTGGTAGGGAACCGGCTGCGGCTGCCACCACCAATAACTAAACCACCGGTCTGGATTGTCGTTTTTCAGGTCCACCGCATTTCCGATGAACTTGTTGCCGGCGGGAGCGCCAGAATTCCCTTGGAAATAGCGAATAATCTGGTAGGGATCTTGTGCAGGACTAATCGGTACAGTCCGCGCCCAAATCCCCTTGTCATCGCCATTGGTATCATTGCAACGGTACAGCAGGCCATGTATGGGGACAAGGGTCTGGATGGCGCAGATGCCCTCCCCGGCAAAGCCCACATTCAAATTGGTGGTGGTGTTCCAGCGCACCAGGTCATCACTGGCGCCGCTCCATCCGGTAATGAAGCCCTCTGTGTTAGTGCCTGTTACGTAAGCGGCTGAGGGTTGCGCGCCATTGTGCTTGAGTTGGAAGCCTTGGCTCAGGAAGCTGTACGTGCCACGATTGGCTCCTTGCCAATTGTCCTCCTCAATGTTGTCCAAGTTTGTTGCGTGGCTACCTCCTATGTTGAAGGTGTTCTTCACTACTTGGAAGCCGGGCACTCCGCGCACGTACACGCCGCATACGTTGTCTGTGAACACGCTCTCCTTCGCAATGAACGACAGCATGTTGCTGGCCTTGAAGGCGTGTATGCCATGGTCCAGGTTGAAGAAGCGCGAGGGGAGCTGGTACTGCTGCGGGCACATGCTGTTCGGGGGGAGGAGCTGGGCGCAACCACCTGCTACGGTATAGTTGGCGTCCAAGCTGCGGATGCCTTGGCCCAATTGGCTGCTGTTTGTTTCCGTTGTCCGGTAGTTGCCAAATACGCAAGACTTGAACCAAATACCGTCCACCTTCCAAAGTTGTGCGTGGACTGTAAAGTCGTAAGGCGCTATGTAATCCGCATCCACGGTGAACGTGGTGGTATTGAACCGGCTCCGGTTGGGAAGCGAGACATTTGTGGAAGGATTGAAATTCTTGTACGGGTAAAAGTTTACGCCAACCCTGCAATTGGTGAAGTTGCTGTTGTTCGTTTCCAGTATGCCGCCCGCATACTGCACAATGTTCATGGGCGGCGGGAGGGGGAGCTTCTCGCCCATGGTCACGCCAATTTCGGCATCCTGCAAGGTGCTTGAGTTGAACACCATGTGGCCTTGGTCCGGCGGGTAGAGGGAGTAGCCTTGTGCCAAATTGGGCGTACCGCGCAGGCGTACGCCGGGCCAGCGGGATGGGTTGCAGATGTCGCCGCGCAACAGGCAGTTGTCGAACTGCACAAAGGCGCCCTTTTCAATGATCAACCGGGCCGTGGGGGCAAAACGCCATTCCATGTCGCGCACATACAGCCGCGCACCGGTCTGCACGGTGAAATCCTGGTCGAAGTACAAGTAAGAGCCGGACCCTGCACAAAGTATCGGAGGTGCCAATGGGTTGTTTTGCGGGGTCCAGGGTGAAGCGTAGGTGGTGATCCCGTTGAAGGTATAGGCGTGGTTGGACTCCGGAATGTGCTCGTTGGAAAAGCAGCAGGTTTGGCGCTGTAAATTGGCCAATTGCTGGTCATCAAAGTTTTGCAGGTCCATCAAGTACTGGTTGTGCGCCGGATTGTCCGTGGTGGATAAGAGGGAATTTGGCGGTGTGGAAACCGGCGCGCCTCCTACGGAGACAGAAGCTGTCCATGATAGCTGCGTTAACAGCAATGGTTGGTCCACATGGCTAAGGCACCCCATGCCGCCGGCGTATGGAAAGTAGATTGCCTCCGTGCTCCCGTCAGGGCTCCTGTTGCCCGCCAATTGGCCAGTTCCGTATGCCGCCATCCCGGTAAGCCCAAGTTCGCTCACGAGATCATGCACAGGGTACGTAGGGTCAGTGAGGTCGATATAGCCGATGAATGGCGCAAAGGCCTGGGCAAAATAGAGGTAATGGCCATTCGGTGAAAAGGCGATGCCATGCACCTTGCCAAGGCCTTGGTTGGCACCGTACAAGTTGGTGTTCACCGTTGCAATCACGCTGTTCGAGACCTGGCCGTTGTTGAAATCGATCCGCGACAATTCAATGGACCTGTTCAGTGTTGCCGTCGGATGGTCATCATCGTTCATGGACATTGCCAGGATGTAGGTTTGGTCCACCGCATTTTCCACGGCTACATCCAACTGCCCGGAGTAATGCAGGGCATTATCGGACGGGGTGTTGAACAAGATGCGCACACTGTGGTAGTTGAGTATGCCATGTTCAGTGATCTCGCCGACGAAGAGCTCGCTTTGGTTGCGTACCAGCAGGATAGCGGGCCGGTTCGGGTCTCCACTGTCCATTACCTTAATCTGTGCATTGATATTGTCATCCACGTAATTAGGGTCGTCCACGTGGCCCAATAATGCCGTGTAGTAGCCACTGCCGGGGTAGGTCATTCCCTCGAAATTGCTGTACATCGGATTGGCGATGGTCACTTCCTCGCCGGCGTTTATCGCATCCGCATCGCTCCACACGGCACCGAAACGTCCGGGATGGAAGGGATTGGGTTTGGACAGGTCCAGCACGGAATAGCCGATCACACCACGAAGCCCCAACCGGTTGGCACCAATGATGAAGTATTTATCGCAGGTGTTTGGCATCCGGATGATCGCAATCTCCTGGGTTCCCTTGACCAAGCAGTTCACGCAATTGGGGTTGGCCCCATTGTCAGCCATCTTATAGCCGGCATTATCATAGATATTGCCGTCCACCACGAAGAAGAGCAACTTCCCGGTTTCGTCGTATTCCACGTTCTGGGAATATTGGGCCGGAGCGCCGTTATAGTCCTGCCCTGTTGGCAGGTTACAGGTGTTCAACCCGTTTGTCGCATCGTTGAAATCCAGCAGTTGGCTGCCGTTCATCCATAAATTGTCCTGCGCATGCAGCAAACCCGCTCCTATCAAGGCATTCAGCGGGGGGGGGGGTAAGCAATGCCGCTACCAGCAAGGGTTTTAGAAGTTCTCGTTTTTTCATCATGGTTTGGTTTTTGGGGTTTGGGAGGTAATGTATAGGCAAATAGACGCTAATGCGTATTCGGGACATAACCACAGCGTGGTATTTATTTACAACTCAAACAACAATAGATGTACGAAAAATCCATACAGAATAAGCATTCGCATTTTTCGGCATGATTCTTTCTTCGGATCAATGAATAAAGTTTTCAACAAGCGCCATATTCGCGTCAAGGCCAACAGCATGTGAAACGGATGAAAACCGCCACGCTGGACTACCGGATCAACACAAAACTCCCGTTGTACTCCTTTTCCAACGGGCCATATTCCGTGAGCCACGCCTTGTAGGAATACATGCCCGGCAGGCCGTTCTTGCCGTCCCAGCCTTTTTCGGGGTCGGTGGTGCTGAACACCACGTGGCCCCAGCGGTCGAATATGTCCAACTGGTACTGCCGGGCGCCCTTCACGCTGGGCTTCCATACCTCGTTCATGTCATCGCCGTTCGGCGTAAAGGCTGTGGGTGCAAAGAACAGGTGATCGCCGATGAAGACCCGTATGCTGGCCGTGTCCACGCAGCCCATGCCGCTGGTGGCCGTGAGCAGCACCGTGTACCAGCCTGCATCGCTGAACGAATGCGTGAACCGGGTGCTGTCATAATGTTGTCCTTCCACCAAAAAGTCCACATGCTCCGCATCGGTGGAATAATCCGAGATGGTGACTTCCGGGTACAGCACGGTGGTGACGGAAGGAATGGCCGTGGCATTGGCCGTGGGCTGCGGCCACACCTTCACCAAGTTCGGCAGGCTGAGGGTACGGCTGGCAATGCAACCGGAATCCGTGGAAACGGTGAGCGAAACGCCATAGCTGCCGGCAGAGCTGTACAAATGTTCGGGAATGGAATCACTGCTCTGGTTGCCGTCGCCCAGTTGCCAGTTGAACGTCATCGGCGTCCATGCCGTGGAGCTGTTGGTGAACACAGGCTGGAAGGGTACGCAGCCGTTGGTGTCCACGGTGAACAAGGGCACCGGCAAAGGGAATACGCGGATGCTGTCCGTGAAGGAGCCCGTGCAGCCCATTTCAGTGGCGGTTACCGTGACGGCATGTGAACCGAGGGTGGAATAGCCCACCGTGGTACTGGCAATGTTGGAGTTTGGTGAAACACCGCTTCCGAAATCCCATTGCACATTGGCCGCCGCATTGAAGTTTCCGAACGCGGAAACAGCCACGGGCAGCTGGGTTGGGCAAAGGATCGGAGGGGCGGTGAACTGTACCTGTACCGGGTCATGCACGGTCCACGTGCTGTATGCCGTATCGCCGCAAGGCCATCCGGGTTGTGCGATCAGCGTGATGTTGTAGGTGCCCGGGGCCGGATAGGTGAATGAAGGGTTGGCGGCATTTGACGTGTCGGAGGTGGATCCCGGCACGCCGAAGTCCCAGTGGTATGCGGTGGACCCCGTGCTCTGGTTGTTCATCTGCACCTGCAAGCCGTTGCAGGTGGCCTGCTGGTCCTGCATGGAAGCCGTGATGGCCTGCGCGCAGGCCACCACCAGGAAACGGAAGTCACGGATCACCGTGCTCAGCAGCACACCGTTGCGGTATTCGCTCACGCTGAGGCTCACCGCAAAATTGCCGATGGTGCCAGGATGCAAGGTGAGGATGCCGTTTTGCGAACCGAACGTCATCGGGGGCACGGAATTCAGTTGGTTGGTCTCCGAGTAGCCCGGGGCCCAGAACACCGGGAGGTAGGGTGGCGGTGCCGGCGGGTCGGGAATGACGTTGACCAAGTTGTCGCCGCCTTGCAAGGGCGCACAAAGTGCATACACCAGCGAATCACCATCGGGGTCCGTGGCCAATTGGTTAATGGTGCTGGTCTGGTCCAAGCACAATACCATGGGCGGGTCATCGGTAAAATTGGGCGAGCTGTTGGGGCCGGTGATGTCCGGATCGGGAACAAACACGGTGCACGTCATGCCCTGCGTGCTCGGATTGTTGTTCAAATTGGTCAATGCCGGTGAGCGGCAACACCGTTGGTAGCTCAGTGTGTAGCCGCCGGTGCCTGCAGGCAGGTGGATGATGCCCGTGTAAATGCCTTGCTTGGTGCAAATGCTGGGGGGAGCCGAAAGACAGGGATTGTCCGTTACCACGGGAACCGTGGTTTCGCCGGGTAGTTCGAAGTGCACGGTCTGTACAAGCACTCCCGCACTGTTGAACACGCCGATTGCCGCCTGGGCGTCCAAGGCAGTGCCTAGCGTGTTGGCAGGCCCGCAATCGCGGTAGAGCCTAAGCGTAACTTGGTAATCGTCGTTGCCCAAATAGGTGTACGACATTTCCCCGCCAAGGATGTGCGTGGCATGGCATTGCAGGCTGAGGGCAAGCACCAACAAGGCGGAAATGGCGAAGCGCATGCGGGTTGAAGACCCTAAGATAAGGCTTTCGGTTGCCTGGCGGCGGTTTGGGCGGGCAAATGTCTTGCACGTTTGCCTGGATTTGGTGATCATCATGCAGGGCAAGTGCAAGGTGCTACGCCCCAAAGCTTGCCACCCCGCACTGCCCATGAGTGGGGAAAGCAGAGGGCCAGCCCTTCCTTTTACCCGGATTATGCAGCAGGGTTCGTTGCAAGGGTCGAAATCACAATGGCAGCGCGGATTTCACCGAGAAAGAATAGCACAAGCTATTGTGCCGAGGGGAAAACCGGCGAAGCGTACGCTGCCGCAGTGATTTCGGGCCGTAGTAGAAATCCTGCTGCATATTCCGGGTTTTAGCATTGGCGGGTTGCACCATTGGTCCGTACTTCACTATATTGGCCAAACCTGTATCGGGCGCTGATGCGGGCAGTTCCTGGGCCATTGAACAAAAACAAACGAATTGTTGCCATGAAGCACATTACCCGTTCCGCAAAGCACATCCTGCTCCTCCTGTTGTTTGCAACCGGTGCGGGCATGTTGCGCACTTCGGCACAAACAGTGGTGATCAATTCAGGTGCCCCGGGCCCGGCTTTGTATGCGGTGGGGCCGATCTACGTGTCGTCCACCATGTTCTATAGGTACAGCCGCTTTGCGTACTTGTACACCAGTGATGAACTGGCTGCGGCCGGTATTCAGCCCGGAGCAGTGATCACCGCCCTGGGATGGAGGAAAAGTTCGGGCAGCAGCGCGGCCGGACCGGCGGTGTTTGATCTCTTCATGAAGAATTCCACCACTGCCGCCTATTCCACCGCCACCGAGCTCTGGGACAATTTGAGCGCTGGCACCACGGAGGTCTATCACAACACGGCACAGGCCATACCCACCACAGCCGCGCCCAATTTCATCAACTTTACGCTTTCCACGCCGTTCACTTATACAGGCGGCTCTTTGGAAATTCTTGCCCAATGGGACATCTCCGCCGCAGCAGCGCCCATTGCAACCGGTTCGTTTGAGTGGGAGAACACCACCGTGGCGGACCGGATCTACGGAATGGGCGGCACCAGCCTGCCATCCAGCTTATCCAGCGTGCTGAACAACGTCAACATCGACAATATGCGCCCTGTGATCCAGATCACCCTGAACGGAAGCACCGGCATCCAGCCCGCTTCAGCGGCACCATTGCTCACGCTGTACCCCAATCCGGCAGACCAGTTCATTGAACTGCGCAACTACGGGGGCGCAGCCTTGGAACGCATCGAAGTGATGGACCTTTTGGGCAAAGTGGTGTATGCACAAGGGCGCATGGCCGGCACGGACCTGCGTATCGATGTGTCGGCATTCGGTCCCGGAGCTTATTTCCTGCGGGCCTTTACGGCCAATGGGCCAACGGTTAAGAGGTTCACCGTGCGTTGAGGCAGATCACTCCGCAGTGCTCAGCAAGGCTTCCACTTCCTGTGCCGGGCAAGCATGCACGTGCCCGTCGTCCATGGCGATCAAGGCCATGACCCGCGCCTTTTCCGGATAGATCACCGCCTCCACGCGGTGCACCACGTAGCGCTTGCCCACCCGCTGCACTTCCATGAACTCCGTGGGTGAATCGACCCGGTACCAGTTCAGGCCGTTGGAGCTGCGGCGATATAGCGGGAAACCGGTTTGTTCCATCCCAAGCTACTTTGCGCAAAGATCGGCCATGCCCCAGCAACAGAACGCAACACCTTTCCTCCAGCTTGTGGCCCGCGCCATGCTGGCGGAGCATGGCACCGGCCTGCGCGATGTGGCCGTGGTGCTGCCCAGCCAGCGTGCCGGCCTCTATTCGCGCAAGTGGCTGGCGCAGGAGGCCGGCAAGGCCATTTGGAGCCCGCAGGTGTTCACCATGGGCAGTTTCCTTGAAGAACTCTCAGGCCTGCGCGTAATGCCTGCGGAGGAATTGCTCTTTGAAGGATATGAAGCGTACCGCCTCGCGGAAGGCGGCCATGCACAGCCGTTCGGCGACTTTCTGCACTGGGGCGGCACCATGCTCGCGGACATCAGCGAAGCGGATGCGTACCTGCAGCCGTTGGACAAGTTTTACCGGGACCTCCGCTCTTGGGAGGAGATCGAATGGACCTTCAAAAACGACCCGCTGAGCCGGGGACAGCAACGCATGGTGCTCTTCTGGGCCACGGTGGGCAAGGTGCACCGCCTGCTCAAGGAGCGCTTGCTGGCCCAAGGTGCAGGCACGGCCGGAATGATCGAGGAGGCGGCCGCAAACACTTCGGTTGCGGGGCATGGCCGCTGGAAAGCCGTGTGGTTTGCGGGGCTTAATGCCTTGACACCCGCGCAGGCCAGGGTGTGCAGGCACTTTCGGGAGGCAGGTCTGGCGCACTT
>JAFDZY010000415.1 GCA_018266685.1 Bacteroidota bacterium | reverse complement strand
GGTGCCCCAAGGCCCTTGCTAAGGCAGATCGATACCGAGTGGAACGGTGCGCCCCAAGCTGCTGCATTGTTCCTGTCCACGGCCATGGCATTGAAGATGCGGGCACCGTCCATGTGCAGTTGGAGACCGCAGGCATTGCACGCTTCACGGATCTTGCGCACCTCCGCAAGGTCCCAAATACTTCCGCCGCCGCGGTTGGAGGTGTTCTCCACCACCACCAGCCTGGTGATGGGGAAATGCGGATTGCCGGGGTCGTTCACTGCTGCCGCAACCTGTTCCGCGGAGAACCGCCCTCGATCACCCTGCAAAAGCTTCACGCTGCAGCCGCTGGTCGCCATCGTGCCTCCGCCCTCGTACCGGTAGATGTGTGCGCCCTCGTCACAGATCACCTCATCGCCCGGCCTGGTGTGTGCGTTGATGGCGACCTGGTTGGCCATGGTGCCGCTGGCGCATAACAGGCCGGCTTCCTTGCCGAACAGTACGGCCATCCGCTGTTCCAGCGCATTTACGGACGGATCCTCGCCGAACACATCATCACCCACCGGGGCAGCGGCCATGGTGGCACGCATTGCGGCGGTTGGATTGGTCACCGTATCGGAGCGCAGATCTATGGGCATGGGCGGGCCAAGTTAGGGAAGGCCGCGCGCCAACGGGCCACAGTTCAGGCCGGCGGCTGGAAGAAGTGCCCGCAAGTATCGCAGAGCATGCCACGCTCCGTGGACAAGGGGTACACGCTGAACAGAAAGCCGATGGCCAGGTGCAATGCCCCGCTCCACGTGCGCGGCTTCGAAATGCCGCTCCGCAGGTCAACCGAACCGCACTGTGGGCAATGCACTGGTTTGCTCTCTTCGTCCAAATAGGGCCGATGTTCCGTTTCCTGTAAGATCACCAATGCACGCTCCTTGTCGGTGAGCGCCACTTTCAGCTTCACGCCGCCCAAGGCCACGCCCAGTACGCGGTTCAGCCCGATGATGTGCTCGTCGTTCACATACGCCTCGATGCCTTCGTTCTGCAACAGGCAGCGGCCAAGGTGCGCTTCCAATGGATCATCGTAGAAGCGTACCGGTACCAGGTCGTTGCGTTCCGCGTTCATTTCACGCGGGCCAGCATTAAACCGTCGCGAAGCGGCACCAGCACAGGTTTCACGCGCGTGTCGCTGTTCACACGCCGGGCATATTCCACCAGCGCGCGCGTTTGCTCATCGTGCTCTCTGGCCGGGCGCAGCACATCGCCGCTCCACAGCACGTTGTCCGCGATGATCAGCCCGCCGGGGCGCATGCGGCCGATCACCGCATCGAAGTAGTTCGGGTAGTTCTGCTTGTCGGCATCGATGAACACCAGGTCGAATGGAGCTGGCAACGTTGAAATGACCTCTAACGCGGGCCGGTGGTGCATGGTGATCCTGTCCAGCATGCCGGCCTTTTCAATGTAGCGGTGAACCATCTCCGGCAGGTACGGGTCGATGTCGATGGTATGCAGCATGCCGCCTTTCGCCAGCCCTTCCACCAGGCAGAGTGCGCTGTATCCGGTGAAGGTGCCGATCTCCACGATGGTCTTCGGCTGCACCAAGTGGCTCAGCATGGATAGGAAGCGCCCTTGCAGGTGGCCGCTGATCATTTGCGGCATGTGGACTTTTTCGCGCGTTTCCGCAGCGAGTTCCATCAAGTACGCATGCTCCGGGCCGCTGTGCTCCTCACAGTAGGCATCCAATGCGGGATCAAGGAATTGCATCAGGGAAGTTTGGTGATGTAGCCGCGAAGTTGGTGCGTGCCATGTTGCACCTCCACCGCGTAGCGGCCACCGGACAATTGGCCAACGTCCATGGCGGTGCCTTGGTTCAACACGCGGTCAATGACCGTCCGGCCCAGTGCATCGAACAAGTGGACCCGTGCTGTTGGCCAGGTCTCCGGCCAACGCATGGAAACCGTGTTCGAAGTCGGATTGGGATAGAGGATGATCCGCTGTACGGCCTGCTCCCCAATGTCCGTGGCATAATCCAGTTTCCACCAATCGTTGTGACGTATCAGCCCGCCGTCCAGCCCAAGGCCGAAGAAGAACGCATTGGACCAGTTCTGCGCGATGCCCGCGCCCACTGCACCACGCCTTGGGCCGCCTGGAAACGCCGGCAGCGTTGCCCATTGTCCGGTATCCGAGCTCCATGTGTCCGCATGGAAAGTGGTGGCATCGGATGCCCCTCCGGCCACCACCTGCACATAATCCGTTCCTGCCTTGGCATCGATCCTTCCCTCGGGTAGATCAGGTTCCGGCATGTACGCGTTGATTTCGAACCAAACAGGATAGGACCATGCATCGCTGAGCGCCGTACCGGTAGAATCGGACCCGCCGGCGATCACCATTCCACCAGCGCCCTGAAAGGCCACGGCGCGGTGGCGTGAAGGCCCTGGTACCGGAGTCATGGCTTCCCAACTGTCCGTTGCCGGCCAATATTTCCAGGCTTCCTTGGTGGGCGCTCCACTTTGCAGCATGCCGGTGGCCACGATGCCGTAGTTCCAACCCTCCACGGCGGCGCAGGCGTAGCGGGCTTCGGCGGGCATGGGGCTCTTCTGCTCCCATTGGTTGCTTGCCGGGGAATAGGCCCAAAGCTCATTCAATGCGCCATTGCCGTCCACGCCGCCGAACACGTACCCGGTGTTGTTCACAGTGAATGCGGAACAGTACTGCCGAGGCGTGGCGGGCATGGCAGCGATCGCGCTCCACGTTTCCGTAACGGCATCAAAGCACCACCAATCGTTGGTGAGGCCCCAGCCCACCTCCATGCCGGTGCCCACGTAGATCTTGCCGTTGATGGTGAAGGAGGCCGCGTCATCGCGGGCGGTGCCGGGGAAATCGGGGAGCTGCGTCCAGGTTTGGGCGTAGGCAGCCGAGGCAAGTATGAACAGCAGGGGTGCAAGCGAACGCATGCACGAAGGTAGATGTTGGCAACCGGCACCATGAAGTGCAAGGGTTCCTTACCTCACCGCCACTTGAACCACGCCGCCAGGAACGGGTTGTAGGGCGCGTAGATCGGCTTGTTGCTTTCCTCGTTGTGCCCCGTGATGTATACCAGTTCGCGGTCCTGCAGGGCGCGCAGGGCATGCACCACGGTGGCGGAGGAGGGGAGGTCGTGCTTTTTCAGGAAGGCCCCGCCCGTCGGTTCCTCCACTTCCCCCTCGCGGGCGATGGCGGCAAAGAGATCCCATTGGTGGCGGGTGAGTGCGCCATGCAACGTGGCCATGATGGCATCCTGCCCGCGGATGATCGACTGCAGGATGCGGACCACCACGGAGCGGTCCAACGGGCCTGGCGTGCTGAACAGGCGATTGTACAGCACCTGCACGTAGTAAGTGTGGCCGCGGCAGATGTCGTAGCAGTACAAGGCATCTTCCAGCGCCAGGGTTCGGCCGTGCTTTTTCATTTGGGCCACCGCAAAGGACGCATAGACCTTGCGTGGAATGCGTTCAAGTTCCAGGTGGTCGGCGCTGGCGAAGAACGGGTTCTTGGCTTCCAGGAACAGGTCCAGGAGCAGATGGCGTTGGCTTCCGGAGAAAATGCAATGCACCTTGGGGCTTGCCTGCAGCTCGGTGCGCAGCACGGCATCCATGCGCACATCCTTGAACTCGGCGATTTGCTGGAACTCGTCGATGGCCATGAAGATGGTGTGGTCCTGTTCGTTCAAGATCCGGAAGATTTCCCGGGTGGTTGCCGCCTCCTGTTTGGCGGTTCCCTGTTCCAGGCTGATGCTGGGCTGGCCCGTAAGGTCGTCCACTTGCACCACGGGCCGCAGCTTGGACAGCCAGGCAATGGCGTTTTGGAGGAATTGCTTGGGTGTGGGGTTCAGTGCCCTGTGTACCGCGTTCAGCAGGGTGGTGTTGAACTCGTGGGCGTTGCGCGCCGCATAGATGTCGGCGAAGACCGTTCGCGCCCCGCGCACCTTCGCCAACCGCTGGAACGCATGGTGGGTCAGCCCCGTCTTGCCATAGCGCCGCGGGCTGTAGATCATCACATGGCGTCCGTTGCGCAGGGCGGAGACAATGGTGTCCGTCTCTTCCCCGCGGTCGCAGAAACGGTCCGGCCCGGGGTAGGTATTGACGGGAAATGGGTTGACAGGCTCCTTCGCCATGCAGCGAAGTTAATCAAGCCAACTAAATAAACACAACTAAATAAACTTTAGTTGTCTGGATTAAACTAACGGGTCCGGAACCGGCCCTCAATAGCAGTACTTCCCCTCCGCGATCATCTTCTTCGCCACCAGTTTCCGCAGTTCGGGGGTGTTCAGGTTGGTGCCCTTGGTGAAGCGTTTCGCGCCCATCAGCATCGCGCGCTGTTCGTCGCCGTCGGCGAAATTGTTCACGGCCTCCTTGGCGTATTTGTGGATGCGGTCCGCCGCGTCGTGGATGTACAGCTGGCACATCGCGACGTGTTCACCAGGGTCACCCGAAGGGAACCCTGCGGACCTCATCCCCGCCAGCTTCAACGTCCGCAGCAGCACGCTCTCCGCCAGGTACGTGTCGATCACCATGTCGGCGATGTGCATCAGCGTCTCCTGGTGCTTGGCCAGTTCCAGCCCCAGCTTCTGCGCCGCGCCCCCGGCCACCATCAGCACGGCCTTCTTGAAGTTGGCCACCATGCGCTTTTCATCGCCGAGCAAGGAATCGTCCGGCTCGGGCATGTCGGGGATGCCCATCAGTTCAGCGGCCACGGCCTGGGCCGGGCCCATCAGGTCCAGCTGGCCCTTCATGGCGCGCTTCAACAGCATGTCCACCGTGAGCATGCGGTTGATCTCGTTGGTGCCCTCGAAGATCCGGTTGATCCGGCTGTCGCGGTAGGCGCGCTCCACGGGGCTTTCCGCGCTGTAGCCCATGCCGCCGTAGATCTGCACGCCCTCGTCCACGATGTAGTCCAGGCATTCGCTGCCGGCCACCTTCAGGATCGCGGCCTCGGCGGCGAACTGCTCCACGCCCTTCAGCAGCGCCTGTGCGTGGTCCGCGCCACCGGCCTTTAGCTCGTTGATCGCCAATTCCATGTCGTTGCTGCACCGGTACAAGGCGCTTTCCGTCACGTAGGCGTGTACGGCCATGTCGGCGAGCTTCTGGCGGATGGCCCCGAAGCTGCTGATGGGCCGCCCGAACTGCTGGCGTTCATTGGCGTACTGCACCGCGCGGTCAATGGTCTCTTTCGCCCCGCCTAGCGTGGCCCCGGCCAGCTTGATGCGGCCGATGTTCAGGATGTTCACCGCGATCTTGAAACCGTTGCCGCGCTCGCTCAGCAGGTTTTCCGCAGGCACCTTGCAGTCGTTGAAGAACACCTGCCGGGTGCTGCTGCCCTTGATGCCCATCTTGTGTTCCTCCGGGTTCAGCGTAATGCCGCCGAAGCCTTTCTCCACGATGAAGGCGCTCAGGTTCTTGTCCGCCTCACCGGTCTTCGGGTCGATGATCTTGGCGAATACCGTGAACAGGTCCGCGAAGCCAGCGTTGGTGATCCACATCTTTTGCCCGGTGAGCAGGTAGTGCTTGCCGTCCGCACTGGGCACGGCTTTCGTCTTACCGCTGTTGGCGTCGCTGCCCGCCTCGGGCTCGGTGAGGCAGTAGCTCGCCTTCCATTCGCCGGTGGCCAGCTTGGGGATGTACTTCGCGCGTTGCGCGTCGTTGCCGTAGTACAGCGTGGGCAGTGTTCCGATGCCCGTGTGCGCCGCCATGGCCACGCTGAAGCTGTGCCCCGCGCCGGTTTTCTCGGTCACCAGCATGCCCGTCACGAAGTCCTTGCCGAAGCCGCTGTATTCTTCCGGGACAGAAATGCCCAACAGGCCGAGCTCGCCCGCTTTGTCCATCAGCTTGGGCATCAAGCCTTCTTCTTGCGCGTCGATGCGGTCCAGGATGGGCCACACCTCCTGTTGCAGGAATTCCACGCAGGTCTGCGCGATCATTTTCTGCTCCTCGTTGAACTCTTCGGGGATGAAGATGTCCTGCGGTTGG
>JAFDZY010000414.1 GCA_018266685.1 Bacteroidota bacterium | reverse complement strand
CAGCATGTCTGCCTTGATGCCCACAAACCTGTTCAAGTTTGCCACTGTGCGCGCACCCCGCAAACCCACGGTTGCCGATACCGCCCTGCACACCGTTCCGTACACCTTGGAGAGCACCTTGCATCAAACACTGGCCACACAGCGCACCGGGGCCAACGCCCGCGCCAACATGCTTGCCAGTGCAACCACGTACAAAGGCACCGCGGCATACATCGCCACCGTAGACGATCTGTATGCCCTGTTCCCGGGCTTCCAACTGGTGGACGACTACTTGCGTACCGAACAGAAGGATGCCGTGAAGGCCGATCTGAAATCGCTTATTGAAGACCCCAGCGTGCTGAACATGACCGCTGCCGCGTATGTCGGTGCTGGCGGCTATGGGGCGCTGAAGTCCAAAGTGTGGGACAACCTGATGGCGCAATGCATCCTGGGCGGGAACGCCGCTTTGCGTACCGAGCTTACGCGCATCCTGCGGCTGCTCAACATCATCGAGCGTATCGCCGCGAATGATCCCGCATTGAATACCGGCGCAGGCATCTTCGGCCTGTACATGGCCACGGTGCTGGTGCCGGGTGATGTGTTCCCACTGCCGGACGTTCCCTTGCCCACGGAGCCGGAAACCAGACCCTTGCCCACTGACCCGACCGCAGATTACCAGGCTGAACTGGATGAATTGCAGTATGCGTATTCGAACGTGAAAAACGAGTACGACCAACAGGTGTACGAATACAAGCAGAAGAAGTACCCGCCGCGCAAGGAGGACGACCCCGACGACTCAAAGCAGCCCAATGTCATCGGGCATGACCCATTGGCATTGGACCCATCCAGGGCTGGGGCCTTGGACCAGCGTACCCTGGACACGTTGGATAAATACGGCATTCGAAAGGAGTTCGTGTACATGCCCCGCGTGGATGATGTGTTCGGAGGGGAAATACGGCGCTTGGGCAGACTGATCAATGAGCAGAGAACAAAGACGATGGTGGCCCGCGTGGGCAGCTCGCTCATCAGCATGGGCAACGAATGCGTCAACGCCACCTTTGAGCCACCCTGCAAACCCTTCACCTTCGCGCCATGGCCCGGTGGTGCTGGTCACATCCGGCCCATCGGCATGGCCGACCTGAAGGTGGTGCAGACCCAACTATACAAATATGAGCAGGGCGAGGTGGCTCATGTGGAGAACATCCTGCGCGGCGAAAAGCGCACACGCACGTTCCGCGACCTGTACCACCAGGAGAGCACCTTGGAGGAGGAACAGGAGACCACCAAGGAGAATGAGCATGACACCCAGACCACCGAGCGTTTCGAACTGCAACAGGAGGCCAGCAACGTGGTGCAACAGGACCAGGCCAGCCAGATCGGGGTCTCCGCTTCCATTTCCTACGGCCCCATGGGCTCGGGTTCGATCAGCGCGGGCACCAGCAGCAGCACCAGCCAGATGCAGGCCAACTCCCTGGCCACCACCTATGCAAAAGATGTCATGGACCGCGCCCTGCAGCGCGTGGTGGAACATACCCGCACTCGACGCTCGGTAACCACCATCGTGGAGAACGAGGACACCACGGAACACAGTTTTGACAATACCTCCACAGGCGCAGGCGGCACGGAAAACATCGCAGGCGTGTACCGCTGGCTGGACAAGCTGTACTACAACAAGGTGGTGAACTACGGCAGGCGGATGATGTTCGAGTTCATCCTGCCCGAACCGGCCGCCTTCTTCCTTTTCAGCAAATTGGCCAAGGCCCAGGGCGATGAGGTCATGGAGGTGCCCCCGCCCTTCGACATTACTTCATTTGAACAGATCACACCCGACACCTACGATGGCTATGCGGCCTTGTATGGTGCTACGGGCGTGAAGCCGCCGCCGCAAGGCCTGGTATCGGTGCAGGCCACCAAGGGGCATGATTATGTGGGGAGCGGGGATGTGACCTGGACGACTTGGGTCACCCAGCTCACCGTGCCGGACGGCTACACGGCGACCAGTGCGCGCGTTTCCATCCTGCTGAGCAGTGGCAGCAATTATTACATCACCGTGTGTGTGGGGACCTCCGCCCCGCTAACCCGCTACTTTTCCGATGTGGTGGACATCATGGACATCCCGGCCACTGCGGGAGATGTACCGATCAACATGCGCTGCCACAGCGACCATTTCTCCTTGGCGGTGGAGTTGTTCTGCGCCCCGTCGGCCAAGACCTACCAGCAGTGGCAGATCGACACCTTCGCGGCATTGAAGACGGCTTATGACCAGAAGGTGGATGCGTATAATCGCTGGCTTAGGGACCAGGAAGATGCAGCTTCCACCTATGGCACGAACCCGGACCAGAACCGGCAAGTGGAGAGCAAGGAACTGAAGAAACACTGCATCGAGTTCATCAGTGGGCAACGTTTTGAAAGCTTCGATGCCCTGCGGAACAACGTGGCTCCGTACGGCTACCCGGAGTTCTCTTTCAACGAGGCCGCCGCCGAAGGCCGGTACATCCAATTCTTCGAGCAGGGCTTTGAGTGGGAGCAGATGACCTACTGGTTCTACCCCTACTATTGGGCGCGGAAAAAGGAATGGGTGAACATCCTGAAGCGGGACGAGAACGACCCGCTCTTCATGAACTTTCTCCAAGCAGGCGCTGCACGGGTGCTGGTGCCCGTACGGCTTGGCTACGAGAAGGCCATGCTGCACTACCTGAGTACCGGCGGCGAGATCTGGAACGGCGAGGATGTGCCCGCACCCAACGACCCGCTCTACGTGAGCATCATCGACGAGATCCAGGAGGCAGACGGCAACTTCCAGGGCGGCGTGATCGAGGGTGAGCCTTGGCTGAGCAAAGTGCCGACGAACTTGGTGTACTTGGAACATCCGGGTTCGCCGGGTGATTTGCCGGATTACAGTGCGGATTTGCCGTTGTGAGGCTTCGATACAGCGAAGCATGGCGCGGATCTACGTATATGAAT
>JAFDZY010000413.1 GCA_018266685.1 Bacteroidota bacterium | reverse complement strand
CACGTCGTTGTACGTTCTTCTTGCCATGGATTCAGACATTATCGAGCCAGCGTTCAGCCCGGAGGTAAGTGGCGGGGTACAGGTACGCCACCCCGTTGGCGTTGGTAATGTCGCGGTAGCGTTGGATGTGGTCGTAGGCGAGCTGGCGCTTGGCCATGGTGGCGGCGTTCCACACGCGCTCGGCCTCCTTCTTGCCTTCCTTGCGCGGGTAGGCCCGCCAGAACTGGGCGAAGTCCACACCCAGGGTGCGCACGGTGACCTCCGGAATGCCGGAGAATGCCGCCAGCACGTCGGCCTCTTGCACCGGCGCATGGGTGCGCAGCCACTCCACCCCCTTGGCATCGGCGGCGTTCTCTATCAGCAGCTCGCAGAGGAGGCCGCGCGCGTCGTAGCCGAGGGTAAGCTCGGTGCCGGTACGTTTGGAGCGGATGAGGTAGCGCATAGGGGTCAGGGCTTTCGTGTCGGGGCGAAGGCGCGCATGGCGATGCCGCATACGACGGCTACTGCGAGTGCCATGATGTACCACTCTGCCAAGCATGGCCAGCACACTGGCACGTTGAAGGCGTTCGATATCCACATGATGATAGTCCCCCAAAAGAGGAGGAGCATCGCCGCAGCAAATAGGATAGAGGTGATGGTGTGCCTCATTTTCAGCCCAGGAATGATGAAACGATGGGGTCCACTTCGGCCATCAGCATGCGCATGGCCGTTTTGTTGGTGCCTTCAGGAAGCACCTCCATGCCTACCGACACCATGCGGCGGAACGCGATGGCGAAATGCGTGGGCATGGACAGCCGGTATTCCAACCGCCGGAGCAGCAGCTTGCGCTCCAGGGTGACGCACTGCTGGGCGATGATGCTGTGCAGGAAGTGGTGCAGCTCGCCGCGCGGCGGCTCGCTCAGGTAGCTCTGCATCACGCCCACCACCACGCGCAGCTGGTGGGCATCCACATTGAAGCGCACTTGCTCAGGCATTGCGAATGGCTTTGAGGTCGCTGGCCACGATGGCCTCGGCTTGGGTGACCAAGCGCGGCAGCTCCTTGTTGGTGTACTCGTTCATGGGCTTGTGCAGGTAGCCGTAGCGTTCCACCCAGGCATGGACGTGCGCCATGTCCGGCGTGCCTTGCGGGGTAATGCAGCCCCGGCCGGCCAGTATGGCGATGATCTTGCGGCGCTGCCGTTGCAGGCTGGCCTCCGCCGGGTCCACCAGCTCCAGGATGCGCTGCTCCAAAGCGCGCAGCTCCTTGGGGCTGAGGTCGCGCAGGCTGGCGGTGCGGCCCTGGGTGGCATCGCCCACCAGCTCGTGGTGGTCGGCGTAGGGCATCACGCCGCTGCGGCGGGCCTGGTTGAAGAGCATGAAGAAGTGGGCGTAGCTCATTTCAGGCGGTCATTCGGCGCACCGATGCGCGTTGGTTTGCGGGGATGGGGGCATTGGGCAGCGCAGGGCCAAGCATGGCCTCCCAGCCAAGCATGGCCTCCCGGATGAGCGCCTGCTCCTCCCTGCTGTCGACCTGCCGGAGCTGCTCGCTGAACCGCTCCAGCATGTCATGCACTGCGTTGTCGTGCTCGCTGTCAAAAAGGGTGCGCTGCCTCATGGTTCGTGCTGTTTTTGCGCGCCAGGTACTCGTCAAATCCCATGTGCTCCACGCGCAGCACGCGCTGGCGCGATGCCGCCTGTTCGGCATTGCGTTCTTCCTCGCGCCTGCGGGCCAGCTCGGCATCGCCAGGCGTGGTGCCGGGACGGTCGTGCATCGCCGCCAGCAGCGCAGCCAAGTGGCCGCGCTGCGGCGTGGCGAAGTGCTCGCGCTCCTGGATGTATTCGCGCCAGTCCATCAGATGCGGTGGTACAGTTCGGCGTACTCCTTGATCGCCTTGGCCACCTTGCAGCGCGCCTGCTCGGCACTCTTGTGCCTGCCTTCAGCCCGGAAGCCCCCCCGTCCGTCCTCGGCCCGCACGCACCAGGTGTTCATGGTGATGTCGATCACCAGATTGCCGATACTATGCCGTCCCACCAACGGACGCACGGTGGCGAATTGCTCCAGCGCGGCCAGGTATTGCTTTTGGGTGGTTGCTTCGGCGTTCATTGGGCGAGCTGTTGTTGTAGCGCAGCGATGCGCGCCTGGTGGTCTGCTATCTCCGCCTCCAGCTCCCCGCGCACGTCCGTGCGGGTGTCGGTCTCCCACAGGTACTGCTTGCGCTCTACCAGCTCCTGGAGCTGGTCCAGGTCGTCATGGATGCGGATGCGGTCGATCTCGGTGAGGGGCATGGCGGTGGTTGTTTGTTTCTCCAGGGGTCGGGGAGGGAATCGAACCCTCCATTCTCCAGGCCAGCGGCACTCTCCAACCACTGCCGACCCACCCTACCGCATTCACATGCGGCTCCAATTCATCGTGATGTCCTCCCACTTGCCCGTGGCTCCCTTGCGGTAGGCCCGGATGTAGGTTTGGCTGCTGATGGGCTTGTACGCCTTGGCCAGCATGCTGAGGGCTTCGCCGAAGCGCGGGTCGTTCACCTT
>JAFDZY010000412.1 GCA_018266685.1 Bacteroidota bacterium | reverse complement strand
TTCAGCCGGGTGCAGTTCACCCCGGACTTGTTGCCCGCGGACCTGGTGGGAACCATGATCTACAGCCCGCGCAGCGAGGAATTCAGCGTGAAAAAGGGGCCGATCTTCAGCAATTTCATTTTGGCGGACGAGATCAACCGGGCGCCTGCCAAGGTGCAGAGCGCATTGCTGGAGGCCATGCAGGAAAGACAGGTCACCATTGGGCCGAATACCTACAAGTTGCCGGAACCGTTCCTGGTGATGGCCACCATGAACCCCATTGAACAGGAAGGCACCTATCCCTTGCCGGAAGCCCAGACGGACCGCTTCATGCTGAAGGTGGTGCTGGACTACCCCCGCAAGGAGGAAGAGCGCTCCATCATCCGGCAGAACACTTCCGCCATGCCACGCACACCGGTGCAAAAGGTGATCCATCCGGACGACATCATCAATGCCCGCAAGCTGGTCCGCGAGGTATACATGGACGAGAAGATCGAGCAGTACATCGTGGACATTGTTTATGCCACGCGCAAACCGGAACAATACCGCCTGAACGACCTCTCCTCACTGATCAGTTTCGGTGGAAGTCCCCGCGCCAGCATCAACATGGCGCTGGGCGCCAAGGCCTACGCCTTCACCAAGCGGAGGGGCTATGTGATCCCCGAGGACGTGCGGGCCGTTTGCCCTGACGTGATGCGGCACCGGGTGGGGCTCACCTACGAGGCCGAGGCGGAAAACATTTCCGTGGCCGAGATCATTGACCGTGTACTGAACACGGTGGAAGTGCCTTGATGGATATTGCCGAATGCCGGTTGCCAGTTGCCAGTTGATAGGCACAAGCTGGCAGGAAGCATCGCGGCGACCACTTATCACGGATCACCTATCACCAACTTCCGATCGCAACCCAACGAAATACCAAGGACCTCATCAAGAAGGTGCGGACGATCGAGCTGAAAACACGCGGCTTGAGCGACCACATCTTCAGCGGTGAGTACCACAGCGCCTTCAAGGGGCGCGGCATGGCGTTCAGCGAAGTCCGCGAATATGTGCCGGGCGACGAAGTACGTGCGATCGATTGGAACGTAACGGCACGCTTGGGGCACCCGTTCATCAAGATCTTCGAGGAGGAACGCGAGCTCACCGTGATGCTGGTGGCCGACGTGAGCGGCAGCGGGGATTTTGGGACCGCCAACCAACTGAAGCGCGAACTGATCACCGAAGCTTGCGCCACCATTGCCTTCAGCGCCATCCAGAACAACGACAAGGTGGGGCTGATCCTGTTCACCGATCAGGTGGAGTTGTTCATCCCGCCCAAAAAAGGGCGCGGCCACATCCTGCGCATCGTGCGCGAACTGCTGGAATTCCGGCCCAAGTCCAAAGGCACGGACATTACCGGAGCACTGAAATACCTGAACAACGTGATCAAGAAGCGGAGCATCGCGTTCCTGATCAGCGACCTGATGGACGAAGGCTACGACGATGCACTGAAGATCGCAAACCGCCGGCACGACCTGGTGGTTCTTCGCACCACCGACCCGCGTGAACTGGAGCTGCCCAGCATGGGCCTGGTGCAGTTCAGTGATCCCGAAACCGGCGAAACCCGGTGGGTGAACACCCGGAACAAAGCCGTACGCGAACATTACCGGGCACAAGCCCTGAAGCACCAGGCCCGATCACGAGATGCGCTCCGCCGCGCCGGCGTAGACCATGCCGTGATCAGCACGCGTGACGGATACGTGAAGCCCTTGATGAACCTATTTCGCCAACGGGACTGATGACGGGCAGGCTTCCTTTACGAAACTGCCATGCATGGCCCCGCCTGCACTTGGCCCCTGTAGCGGTGCTGCTGGCCTTGCTGGCAACTGCACCGGCGCGTGCCCAGCAGGTAAAACCGCATGCCACACTGGACACCGCCGAGATCTTGATCGGCCAGCAGGCACACTTGGAGCTCAGCGTGACCTACCGCGTGGACAGTGGCAAAGCGAACATCCAATGGCCCGTGATCACGGACACCATCACGGCCAAGGTGCCCATCCTGCATGACAGCCATGTGGACACCATCCTGCCGGACAAGGCCAAGGACCCGTACCTCTTCAAACAAACACGCACGTTGACCATCACCTCATGGGACTCTGGATTCTGGGCGATCCCGCCGTTCCAGTTCGTGATCAATGGTGACACCGTGGGCACTGACCCGCTGCTGCTCACGGTGCACACCGTGGCGGTGGACACCACCAAAGCCTTCCGCGACATCAAGGACATCTACAACCTGCCCTTCAGCCTGATGGACTGGTTGCGCGAGCAGTGGCCGTGGATCGCAGGAGGCCTCGCCCTGGTGGCCATCCTTACCGCCCTGATCATCTTCCTGCGCAAGCGGAAACGCCGCCCGAAGCCTATGGCGCCGGAACCGCCAAAGGCCCCGCTGCATGTGCGCACCCTGCTTGCGCTGGAAGCACTTCAACAGAAGAAACTGTGGGAACAGGACCGCCAGAAGGAATACCATTCGGAGCTCACGGACATATTGCGCGGGTACATCGAGGAGCGCTACGGCGTGCGCGCCATGGAACAGACCAGTGATGAACTGCTGTCGGCATTGCGGCTCAGCAGCATGCCCACTGCCTCACGCGAGCAATTGGCCCAGGTGCTCCGCCTGGCGGACATGGTGAAATTCGCCAAATGGAAGGCGTTGCCCACGGAGAACGAACAAGCCATGTCCGCAGCCGTCCGGCTGGTACAGGAAACGGCGGAAACACGTCCGGATGCGCCGCTCGCGTGACTTCATCATCCTCGTGGTGCTGCTGCTCCTGGTGCATGCGGCAACCTTCGCCGCATGGTGGTGGCTGAAGGACCACTACGAACTGGCCGCTCCCCGCATGCTCTGGGCGCTCACCCTGGTCCCGCTGCTCTCCATTTGGTTCGTTGTGCGGCGCAACAAGCGCAGGCCGCCTGCCACGTTGAGCACCCTGAAGGCCATGGAGCACGGCCCCGTGGACCTGGTGGCGCGTGCGCGCCATGTGCCATTTGCGCTGGCCCTGCTCGGCCTTGCACTCTTGCTGCTCTCCATGGCACGGCCACAGAGCAAGGACAGCTGGCAGGACGTAACCCATGACGGCATCGACATCATGATCGCCATGGACTACAGCGCGAGCATGCTGGCCAAGGATTTCAATCCGGACCGGCTGGACGCGGCGCGCGACGTGGCCATGCGCTTCATAGACGACCGGCCCAACGACCGCATCGGGCTTGTGGTGTACGAAGGCGAAGCCTTTACCCAATGCCCGCTCACCACCGACCACGAAGTGCTGAAGGACCTGTTCATGAAAGCCAAAACCGGCATGATCAACGGCGGGACCGCCGTAGGCATGGGGCTGGCCACCGCCATCAACCGCCTGCGCGAGAGCAAAAGCAAAAGCAAGGTGGTGATCCTGCTAACCGACGGCATGAACAATGCCGGGACCATCCAACCGCTGGATGCCGCGCAGATCGCGGAGGAGCTGGGCATCCGGGTGTACACCATCGGCGTGGGCACCCGCGGCAAAGCGCTTTCGCCGGTGGCCATCTACCCCAACGGCCAGTACAAGTACGACTATGTGG
This sequence comes from Bacteroidota bacterium, assembly GCA_018266685.1. GTDB lineage: Bacteria > Bacteroidota > Bacteroidia > Flavobacteriales_F > PHOS-HE28 > PHOS-HE28. The sequence goes on along the minus strand of JAFDZY010000412.1, from coordinate 20,182 downwards.
ACGTGGACGTGGATGAAGCCATGTTGAAGAAAGTGGCGGCCATGACCGGCGGGCGCTATTTCCGCGCCACGGACGAAAAGAAACTGCGCGAGATCTACCAGGAGATCGACCGCCTGGAAAAAACCCGCGTAAAGGTGACCGAACACAGCAGCCATACCGAGGAATACTTCATGCCCTTGGCGGGCGGGTGCGCACTGCTCGTCCTCTCCCTGCTGCTGGGCAACACCATTCTCCGCACCACCCCATGAGCACGCCAGGCACATACCGCACTGGCGTGATATCGGCCGTGGTCCTGGGCGTGGAAGCGCTGGCCTGGGCCATTGGTATCGGCTTCCTGTATTCCGCGGCGCACTACCTGCCACAATTCCGGCTCCACCGGCCGGAGGTGCTGTGGGCGTTGCTTGCTGGCCCCGTTTTGGTGCTGGCATTCCTGATCGGCACGGCGCTGAAGAACCGTGCACTGCACCGCTTCGGCAGTGATCTGCTCATTGCCGACATGGTTCCCGGTGTTTCATCCTGGCGCTCCACGCTCAAGTTCCTCTTGTTGCGGCACGGGTTCAGCTTTGCGGTGTTCGCGCTTGCCGGGCCGCAAATGGGCACGCGCCTGGAAGAAGTGACCGCAAAGGGCGTGGACGTGGTGATCGCACTGGACGTGAGCAACAGTATGCTGGCGGAAGACCTGAAGCCGGACCGGCTGGAAGTGGCCAAGCGCGCCCTTTCGCAACTGATCGACCGCATGAGCGGCGATCGGATCGGCATCGTGGTGTTCGCCGGTGAGGCCTATACCCAACTGCCCATCACCGCTGACCGCAGCGCGGCCAAGCTCTTCCTGCCCAGCCTGGGCCCCGGCCTGGTGCAAACCCAGGGCACGGCCATTGGTGCCGCCATTGATGAAGCCCGCAGGAGCTTCGGAAAGGATGCCGCCAAGGGAAGGGCCATCATTGTGATAAGCGACGGCGAAAGCTTTGAGGATGACGGCGAGGCCGCTGCCAAGCGTGCCGCCGCGGACGGCATCGTCGTGAACACCATCGGCATGGGATCCGAGCAAGGGGCACCCATTCCCATCCGCATGAACGGCCGCATGGTGGGCTTCAAAAAGGACAAGGACGGGCAGACCGTGATCACCAAACTGAACAGCGATATGCTGGCCCGGATCGCCGCAGCCGGGCATGGCGACTACATCCACGCTACGGCCGCTGATGCCGGGGTAGGCAGGCTGGTGGCCAAATTGCGTGGCATGGACCAAAGCAAGCTGGGCACCTATAAGTTCGCGGGGCATGAAGACCGCTTCCAGTACTTCCTTGCCCTGGCCTGTGCCATGGTCCTGATCGGCCTGTTGATCGGCGAGCGCACCATTCATCTCCGCATCGGAAAACAGCTGCCATGGCACGCTTGAACCTCCTGCTCCTGCTGCTTGCCTTCGCGCCTGGCGTACATGCCCAGCAGGCTGACCGTGCCATCCGCCTGGGAAATTCAGCCTACAAGGAAGGCGACCTCAAGGATGCGGTGAAAGCCTATTCCAATGCGGAGAAGGATGAACGGGGCATGTTCAACCTTGGCAACGCCCTGTACCGGCAGGACAGCGTGAAGCAGGCCCAGCAGAGCTTTGAGAACGCCGCATCCATGGCCAAGGCACCGGATGCACAGGCCAAGGCCTACCACAACCTGGGCAACAGCTGGATGCGGCAGGGCAAATTCCAGGAGGCCGTGAATGCCTACAAGGAAGCCCTGAAGCGAACGCCCGGTGACAACGATACCCGGTACAACCTGGCCTACGCCCAGGAGAAACTGGCCCGGCAGCAACAGCAGCAGAAGCAGGACCAGAACAAAGACCAGCAGAAACAGGACCAGCAGAAGAAGGATCAACAGCAGAAGAGCGATCAACAGAAGCAGGACCAGCAAAAGCAGGATCAACAGAAAAAGGACCAGCAGCAGGACCAGCAACAAGACCAACAGAAACAGAACCAAGCGCAGCAAGGCCAGCAGGATCGCATCGATCCGCAGGACGCCAAGCGCATGCTGGATGCCGCGCAACAGCAGGAAAAGGACGTGCAGGAAAAAGTGCGGCGCCTGATGCAGCCCAAACCCACCTCCCCACCGGCAAAGGATTGGTGAACCATGTTTAAGCACTTCATATCCCTTGCTGTTCCGCTGCTGTTGGCGTGCATTCCCGCACAAGCCCAACAGATCACCTTCCAAGCTTCCGTGGACCGGAATGAGATCGCCGCAGGCGAACCGGTGAAACTCACGATCTCACTGGAAAATGCATCCGGTGGTGCAATGACCACCCCGGACTGGGGCGGCATGGTGGTGCTGCAAGGTCCGATGGAAAGCAGCAGCTTCAGCAGCATCAACGGGCGCATGAGCCGCTCCGTGTCGCGCATCTGGTACCTCACCGCCGCGCAGCCGGGCAGCTACGTCATTGGTCCCTCCACGGTGCGCGTGGGCGGTGGTGCGCTGCACACGGACCCCATCACCATCAAAGTGGCCAAAGGCGCCGCAGGCGGAAGCAGCGCGGAGGTGGACCGCGCCCAAAAGAAGGACCCCAATCTTTTCTGCACCATCAGCCTGAGCAAGAGCAAAGCATACGTAGGTGAACAGGTGATCGCCACCTACACGCTGTACTACCGCTACAACTCGCTCCAACCGCAGGATTACAACCTGCCCAAGCTGAGCGGTTTTTGGGCGGAGGAAGTGGACATGGGCAACCAGAACGGCAGCACCACCACCATCAATGGCCTGCGCTACAACGTTGCCGTACTGAAAAAGCAGGTGCTCATTCCGCTGCACAGCGGCAAGCTGCGCGTGGAGCCGATGACGCTGAACTACCTGGTGAACCCCAGCTTCTTCAGCAGCGGCACACCGGTGCGCATCCAAAGCAATGCCAGCGAGCTCACAGTGATCGACCTGCCGGACAACAAACCAGCGGACTACATGGGCGCCGTAGGCGATCTGCAGATGGAAGTTACCGCCGGCACACCCCAGGTGAAGGCCAATGAAGCCATTGACCTGTCCATCCGCTTTAGCGGAAGGGCCAATTTGAAATTGATCGATGCGCCTAAGCTCACCTTGCCTCCCGATTTCGACACCTACGACCCGAAGATCAACGACAAGATCACGGTGAACGGTTCGGGCATGAGCGGCAACCGCGAATTCCAGTACTTGCTGATCCCGCGGCATGCGGGCAAATACAACTTGGGCACGCTCACCTTCAGCTATTTCGACCCTTCCAGCGGCACATATAAACAGTTGCGCTCCGCCCCTTTGACCTTTGACGTTGCCCCCGGGGATTCCAACAGCAATGCAACCATCGGGGCGCCGGTACAGAGCGACGTGCAGCGTCTGGGTTCCGACATCCGGTACATTCGAACAGGCAACCTGCACTTGCGCCCAAAGGGCCGCTTCCTCTTCGGCTCATGGGCCTACATCCTGGGAATGGCGCTCCCGCCGTTCCTGTTGCTGCTTTCCTTCCTGTTGCACCGCCGCCGGGAGCAACGCCTTGGTGATCGCGAAGGCCAGCGCAGGCGCGGTGCCGACAAGGTGGCCAAACAGCGCCTGGCCGCCGCTGCGGCCGCGCTGGAGAAGAACGACCGCAATGCATTCCACGATGCTTTGGGCAAGGCACTGGAAGGCTATTTCGCGGACAAGTTCAACCTGGGCGTGGCCGAAGTGAACGAGACCACGATCCGCGAAAAACTGCGCTCCATGGATGATGGGCGCACAGCGGAAGCCTACATCACGCTGATCAACGATTCCCAGATGGCGCGCTTTGCGCCATTGGAAACCAAACCTCAACGCCAAGCCTATGATGAGGCTGCGGCGATCATCAGCCGGATCGAACACCAGTTACGAAAATGAAGCGCCTGCTCACACCGCTCCTGCTTGCACTGGCCTTGCCGCTTGTGGCACAATCAAGTACTGATGCCTTGCTGCGCCGCGCCGAGGCAGCCTATGCCAAGGGTGATCACAAAAGCGCCCTGGCACTTTATGATTCCGTGAACACACGCATGACCTCGGCCAGCCTCTTGTTCAACATTGGCAACTGCTGGAGCAAGCTGGGCGACGTGCCCCACGCCATTCTGTACTATGAGCGGGCTTTGCGCCTTGCGCCCGGTGCGGAAGACATTCAAGCCAACCTGGACCAGGAGCGCGCCAAGGTGGTGGACCGCATGAACGAGCTTCCCTCCTTCACCTTGGGTTCTTTTTGGGACAGGCTGCAAGGCGGCACCGATGTGGACCAGTGGGCCAGGCGTTCCCTTTGGGCCTGCGCCATCATGGCCGTGGCAGCAATTGCGGGGACATGGGTCCGCGCACGTAGTGCGAAGCGCGTACTTTTTGGAGCAGCCGCAATTGCCCTGTTGGCCACCGTTTGTTCCGCGCTCCTCGCGTTCTACAGGGTGCAGCAGGTGGAAGACCGCAGTTCCGCCATTATCATGATGCCTTCGGTGGACATCCTCGGGGAGCCGCATACGGGATCCACGAGGCTTTTCATCCTGCACCAAGGCACCAAGGTGGGCGCGTTGCAACGCCAGGGGGACTGGCAGGAAGTGCGGTTGGCAAGCGGTGCCGTGGGCTGGCTGCCCGCGGGATCCATCGAGGTGATCTAGGCTACCGCCCGATCACGGTACCTGCTCGGTGCGTATTTGCGTGCTCAGCGAACTGCCCAGTACAATGAGCAGTTGATCACGGTCGTTTGAGAGGCCGGTGTAGGAAACAACGCCGTCCATGTTCACGTCGCAATTGTTGTAGCCAGATACGGTGTGCGTGGGTTCCAGGCCGCCCGTCACCAACAGGATGGCATCGCGGTCGTTGTTCGCACCAGTGTACTTCACTTTGCCGTCGTCATTCACGTTGCCTGGCCACAGCGCCATCATGCCGCCGGAATTCTGCTGTGCATTTGTTCCGAAGGTGGGCGTGGCGGGCAGCGTAAAGTCCAGCAATTCGCCATTGCCGGTGAGCAGCACGGTGGAAAGCGCCGCCAAGTGGTTGCGGTGCCTTACGGCAACATGGCGGTTGGCCGTGGTTCCGTTGAAACCCAGCAGAACATTGCCGTCCGGGGCCACCACCGTGCCATTGCGCAAGAGGAGTGCGGCCCTGCGGCCTGCCAGGGAATAGGCGGGATTGTCCTCGTGCAGTTCCAGCATCACCCAATCCACCACGGCTTGGGCACCCGTTGCCTGCATCACCGAGGGAGAGGCCACAGCGCCCACATTCTCCACCACATAGCCCATTGCCGTATAGGGTTCAATGGAAGGCACCAGCCCTTGTGCACGCAGATCGTCGCGCATCAACGCACTTCCCGACTGCATGGCCCCGCCCAGCATCATCTTAACGCGCACCTTGCCCGTAGGCACGGCAGCCCCGCAATCCGGGCCTTCATACTTATAGGCAACCACCGAGGAGTAGGCAGGCACTGTAATGGAAGCCGCAAGGAAATTGCCTGCAACATCCTTCCAGCATCCGTCCGGAACCGTGAAGCTTTGTGCCGTGGCCTGGTCATTCACGAAAATCTTGTGCCGCAACGCGGGATCAAGCGCCTGCACGGTCACCTTGGTCACCTCCACATTGTCCAGGTAGTACATCGGGTCGGTCCACTGGTTCACGAACTGGATCTGGGCCTGGTCCGTAAGGTCGCTTTGGAAATACATCTCCAGGTCGCGGCGTTCCGAAGTTGCCGGAAGCATCCGTTGCCAGGTGGTGTACGGCGTGGAGAACGTGGACTGCCCCTTGATGCCCACGGTTACATCCTCGGGGTTGTTGCTCTGTATGCTGCACCGCACCCGGTACCAAGCGCCGTTCTGGATGGGGAAGAGGTCCGGGTTGTGCAGCGTGAAGTTGGGGTACATGCTGTTGTCCGGCAGGAAGGCCTTCAGCGCGCCGTTGTCCAAATGGTCGGTAACCCGGCTTACCTGCGCGTTGGTGGGCCAGCCTGTCCATCCATTCACATTGTTGGTGAAGCTGCCGTTGACCACCAGGTTGGAGCCCAGCTCCTGTACCGTGGCATGATCGGGCAGCCGTAGCGGGCTGCGCGTGCTTCCGGCATCCTCGTTCTTTTCAGCCTGCCAGCGCTCCAAGGTGAAGAAGCGCGGGTCCCCCACCACGAAATTGATGACCTTGATGCTGAGTTCGTTGTATGGATTGAAGTAGCGGTTGTTCGCGTAGGTGCCGAAATCCACCGGGTTGGCTCCGTGCGTGTTGTACTGCAGCATGCAGAGCTGGTCCTTGGTGAGGCAGTACATCACGTTGCCGCTGTATACATCGTTGTAGTTGGGAACATAGTAAGGGGGCGTGGCGCCCGCACCGGTGGCGTTGGAATAGTCGGACACGGTGATCTGCACGCCGTTGTTGAAGAAGACGTTATCCTTGATCTGCAGCCCGGTGGTCACCATGGTATGGTCCACGTGAATGCCCGATTGCGGGCAGTTGTACACGGTGTTGCGCTGTGCCGTGGTGTTCTTGATGGAGGTATTCCCGAAGTAAATGCCGATGCCCATCCGCTCGTTGGCCGGTGCCACATTGGGGCTACCGTTCTGCCAGGAACCAATGGGGTCGCTCACGATGTTGTCCTGGATCACCAAGCCGTCAGCGTGGTCAATGGCAATGCCGCCGCCATCGTTCATGGTGGCCAGCGGGTGGTGCACCACGTTCTTCTCCACCAGTGCGTTCGCCTCTGCGATGATGCCGATGTAGCCGATGGTGTCCAACCGGTTGCTGCGGATGATGGTGCCAGAACCGGTGGTGCGGATCCCGAAATAACCCCACTCACTTTCACCCTCTCCGTCCACCAGGGCAATTGCGTTCATGGTGTTGTCCGAGATCAGGGTCCCATCGCCCAATGCCATGATGCCCGTGGCATAGGTGTTCCTGAACGTGCAACCCGTGTAGGTGCTGTTCGTTCCGGCACAACGGATGCCATGATAAAGGTCCCTGAAGGAGCAGCCCGCCACCGTAACATGGTCGGCCCCGTCGTTCAGCACACCTGCCAGCCGCTGGTGCCGGAACTCCAAGTTTTCAATGCGGAGGTAGGACCGGTGCCAGTAGCAGTTCACACCGTTCTTGTATACGGCCGCTTCCACGTTCTGGCTGCTTGGATCACCGTTGTTGGGTGGCCAGAAGTAGAGCTGTTGGGCGGAACGGTCGTAGAACCATTCGCCGGGGCTGTCCAGTTCGGAAAGCTTGTTCTTCATGAAGAAGCCCCACGGCATGTTGCCCAGGTTGAGCGTGGGCGTGGTGAAATTGAGCGTGCCGGTGGAATAGTTGGATACCACCAGCGTATCAAACGAACTGCTGGAGGTGCGCACCACGGCCGTGGCGCCGTTCCAATATCCGGAAGGCTGGGTAAGGTCCGCGCTTTGGATCTGTGTGCCGCCGCCCTGGCTGTTGCGCAGCCATCCGCTGTTGGGGAAGCGCGCGGGGGTCATCCGCACGCCGTTCACGTACACTTGTTCCACCTTGCCGCTGGTAACGGATGCCCGCCAGATGTGCCCTTGGTAATTGCTCCAGCCCGTTACCAGTTCACTGCCCTTAATGATGGGCTTGGCACCGTTGCCATAAGCACCCACAGTGACAACCTGGCTCGCTGTACCATTTACGCCCAAAATGATCTCGCCACGCCATGTACCGCCGCGTTCAAACAAGATCCGGTCACCGGGCTGGTAGCTGAAGGCATTCTGATTTACCCGCCAAATGGTGCGCCACGCCGTGGACTGTGATGTTCCGTTATTGGCATCATTGCCGCCCGGTGAAACGTAATAATCCGTGCAATGGGCGGCCATGCCAAGGAGCAGGCCGAGGAGGGAAAGGAGGTACCGCATGTAGTTCCGTCTAAAGCTCTTGGAAGGGCACGCGAAATTCGTCAGTTCCAAGCACTTGCACAGGCATGTGGAGCACGAATGATCAACAATTCGACCACTTGCCCTATGCACCCGACCAATGGGCAAATCCGCCGATGATCAAGTAGTTGCGTGTCACTCCCCGGCGTGCTCCCAATCAATTTTCCGGCTCAGTGCCATTACAATGGCCAGCACAATGAACAACCCGATGCTACCGATGAGCAGGGCATAATCCTCCTGGTTGATCACCGTGAACATGAAGCCGAAGACCAGCAACATCACCAATGCGAGCAGTTGCGTTGCCCTCACCTCACGGAAGACGCTTCGTGCATAAAACACCACCAGCCCGATCACGGCCAGCGCGGATGCCACGTACGCCTTGCTGAACCCAATGTGTTCGCTGAGTGCGATGAGCAACGTGTAGAACACGCATAGTGCAAACCCTACCAAGAGGTACTGGATCGGATGGATCCGCAGCTTTTGCAGTACTTCAACAAAAAAGAACACCAGGAACACCATCACGATCAACATGGCGCCATACTTGGTGGCGCGGGTGCTTTTCATGTATTCATCCACCGGCAAGATCAAGTCCGCGCCGAAGGAACTCGCCTGCAGTTCATCCCCACGGCTGCCCGTGAATTCCTGCGGATATGGGCGGTTGAGGTGAAGTACCGTCCAGCGGGCGCTGAACCCGCTTGCATCCACTTTGGAACTATCCGGCAGGAATGCGCCCTGAAAGCTGGGATCCGGCCAGCTGGAATGCACCGTGGCGGTGGTTGTGCGCCCCGTGGGCACCACGCGGATGCTCCCACTGCCGTTAAGGTCCAGCGCTATTGCCAACTTGATGGGCGCATGCACCGCCGCACTGTCCATGGGGAACGCAACGCTGATGCCGGAGGCCGCCATGTCCGTGCTTGGCAAGCCCGGTTCAAAGGCAAAATTCTTTCCTCCGACAGTTGCGGCAACTTGCTGCTTGATGCTGCGCAGGTCTGAAATGCCCATGCAGAGCACGGCTTCATTCCAGCGCAGCGCGGAGGCCACCTCCGGCAATCGGCCAGCCATGGCCGCGAACTCGGCATCCAGCTTGAACTTGCCCTTGTACACTACCACGTCATAGATCCCCCGGTGCCGCTTTTCGGGATCCAATGAACTGGACACGTCCAACATTTCCGGCAGGAAGTGGGCGTATTGGGTTACATCGCGCAGTTCGCTCCGCCCTTCGCCGAGATCAACCCGGACCGCAGCGCGGTACGGCACACTGATGTAAGGCCCCGTGAGGGTTTGGCTGCCACCCCAGCTGGCGCTCACGCCGTCCACCGCCTCCTGCTTGCGGCTTTCCCGCTCCCCGATCAATTCCTGCACCATGGCCAGCGGGATCAGCAGGAGCAGCACCAGCACGGCCACCACAACCGCCCTGAAGGTCATCGAGCGCCGAAGCCAGCCTGTCCGATCAGGGCGCGGGGCTGCTGGAACATGGGCCGAAGCGTTGGGGAACTGTTCGGGAGATTCGCTCATGTGGTGGATGTTTGAAGCAAAGGAACGCGTACCGTTCCGTTGAAGTATTCGTGCAGTTCATTTCCGCAAATTTGCCGGAAGAGGCAGCGGCAACCAGTAAAAGCCCTTTCTTTGCAGCCCGAATTTTTCGGGGCGTAGCGTAGCCCGGTATCGCGCCTGCTTTGGGAGCAGGAGGTCGTCAGTTCGAATCTGGCCGCCCCGACGAAGAAGGCAAAGGGTCGTCTCACATGAGGCGGCCCTTTGTGTTTGCACACCAACCACGCGCAGGGCCATCGGGCCTAACGCGCCCTACGGGCGCGGCTTCCAATAGTATTCAAACCACAGATGGACACGGATGAACACGGATCAAGGACCCACCTACCAAGCAAAATAACCTTCCCTATCCGTGTTCATCCGTGTTCATCCGTGTGGACCCGCCTGCCAGCCGGCAGGTCCGTGGTTCAAGACAGTGTGTGAATGCGCCGCCAGGCGCATGGATAAGACTCGATAGCCCTGACCACGCGCGGCACCATAACCACACACCACCCTACTTTCGCGGCTTGTTCCCATGGCTCGGCTGGCCTGCGCGCAACGCACAAACAGGTTTTCGCTGCATCGGGCTGAGCCACTGGTTCATTGAAAAAATGTGTACGATCCCGTAGCTCAGCTGGATAGAGCACCTGCCTTCTAAGCAGGCGGTCGAAGGTTCGAATCCTTCCGGGATCGCAGTTTGAACCAGGCGGCTATATTTGCCGCCCAATTCGGAGAGGTGGGTGAGTGGCTTAAACCAGTAGTTTGCTAAACTGCCGTACGGGTTAAACTGTACCGGGGGTTCGAATCCCCCCCTCTCCGCCACCATGAACGCCCCACGAAAGTGGGGCGTTTTGCATTCCCCTCGGCCCATGAAGTCCGCTTCAGATGGGCCGCGGGGAATGCAAAACGGGGGCGCGAAGCGACCGTTCATGGTGAAGCCCCCCCTCCGGGATGGCGCGCCTCGCGCAATCCACCAAGCGCAGCTTGAGGTGATCCCCGGAACGAACAAACGGGGAGCGGAGCGACACGGTTTGCATGGTGAAGCATCCCCCTTCCGGGATGGCGCGCCTCGCGCAATCCACCCAGCGCAGCTTGAAGTGCCCCCCGGAACGAACAAACGGGGAGCGGAGCGACACGGTTTGCGTGGTGAAGCCCCCCCTCCGGGATGGCGCGCCTCGCGCAATCCACCAAGCGCAGCTTGAAGTGATCCCCGGAACGAACAAACGGGGAGCGGAGCGACACGGTTTGCGTGATGAAGCCGCCCCTTTCTGGGAGAGCCCCCCCCCAAAAAAACAACCATTTTGGGTTGAATGGACACCAATGGACGCGGATGGACACGGCGAAGCCGCCGTGTCCATCCGCGTCCTTCCGTAACCATTCCGCTCTCCAACCAGCGGCCCACACGCCCAGCATGCTGCTCCGTACCTTTGCGGCCCAATTCAAAACCTTTTTCCATGGCCCGTGAAGTCGTTATCGTTTCTGCCGTACGCACTCCCATTGGTTCCTTCGGGGGCGCTTTGTCCACCGTGCCCGCCACTGAGTTGGGTGCCACCGCCATCAAGGCTGCAGTGGAAAAGGCCGGTGTTAAACCCGAGGAAGTCAATGACGTGATCATGGGCTGTGTGCTTCAAGCCAACCTGGGCCAGGCACCTGCACGCCAAGCCTCCAAGTTTGCCGGGCTGCCGGACGGCATTCCCGCCACCACAGTGAACAAGGTGTGCGCCAGCGGCATGAAGGCGATCATTTACGGAACACAGGAAATCCTGCTTGGCGATGCCGACGTGGTGGTGTCCGGCGGCATGGAGAACATGAGCCGCGCGCCTTACTATGTGGAGAACGGCCGCTACGGCTACCGCTTCGGCGACGGCAAACTGATCGACGGCATCGGCAAGGACGGTCTTACCAACGTGTACGACCAGAAGGCCATGGGCGTGTGCGCGGACCTCTGCGCCACGGAAAAGGCCATCAGCCGGGAAGAGCAGGACGCCTTCGCCATTGAGAGCTACACCCGCAGCGCCAATGCCTGGAAGGAAGGCCGCTTCAAGGAGGAAGTGGTGCCCATTACCGTAAAGGGCCGCAAGGGCGATACGGTGGTTGCCGAGGATGAGGAGTACAAGAACGTGGACTTCGCCAAGCTGAAGACGCTGAAGCCCGTGTTCACTAAGGAAGGCAGCGTTACCGCCGGCAACGCCAGCACCATCAACGACGGCGCTGCGGCATTGGTGCTGATGAGCGCGGAAAAGGCCAAGGCCCTCGGCTTGAAACCGATCGCCAAGGTGCTGGGCTATGCCGATGCGGAACAAGCCCCGGAATGGTTCACCACCAGCCCGGCCAAAGCCGTGCCCATCGCCGTGAAGAAGGCTGGGCTGAAAATGGCCGACATCGACCTGGTGGAGCTGAACGAAGCTTTCTCCGTGGTGGGCATCGCCAACACCAAGATGCTGAACCTGGACCCCGCAAAGGTGAACGTGAACGGCGGTGCCGTGTCACTGGGGCACCCGCTGGGCTGCAGCGGCGCGCGCATCATTGTTACCCTGGTGCATGCCCTGAAGGAACGCGGCAAGAAATACGGCGCGGCCGGCATTTGCAACGGCGGCGGCGGTGCCAGCGCACTGGTGATCGAGGCGCTCTGATCTTTTCGGCACAGAACAGCAGGCCGGTGGGGAGCAGTTCTCCACCGGCCTGTTTTCATTTCCCCGTGCTTCTGTGGTGATCAACGTTCATCCGCGCAAAACTTGGATGAAGAGGCCGTGCAGCCATGCAACGCCGACCCCCATTTTCGCCCCATGAGCGAAATGGAAACGGTGATCTGCCCATTGAGCATCGTGCCGGTGCGCGCCGAACCCAATGACCGGTCCGAACAGGTTACCCAGTGGCTCTTTGGCGAAACCGCCGATGTGCTGGAGCGCACGGGCAAATGGGCCCGCCTGCGTTTTCACCATGATGGATATGAAGGCTGGGCGGATGTGAAGCAGGTCGCGCCAGCCGAAGGCAAGGAAACCAAGCCCGTCCGGTCCATTGAGCAGTTCCTGCACATCAACACCGCAACCGGGGCGCTGCTTGTGCCGTTCGGCGCGGTGTTGCCGGGATACGCCGCAGGTGCGTTCCGCATTGGCCGGGACCGGCTCACCTTTCCCGGGCGCACCACCGCCCAGCCCAATGGCACGCCAGTGATGCGCATCCTCGCATTGAAGGACCAGTGGCTCAACACGCCTTACCTCTGGGGCGGCCGCTCCCCCTTCGGCGTGGACTGCTCCGGCCTCACCCAAATGCTCTTCCTCGCCGGCGGCGTAAGCCTGAAGCGGGATGCCTGGCAACAAGTCGAACAAGGCACCCCGGTGGACTTCATCGACCTGGCCACCACCGGCGACCTGGCATTCTTCGACAACGAGGAAGGCCGCATCATCCACGTGGGCATCATACTTGAAAAGCACAGGATCGTGCATGCCTCGGGCCGGGTACGGATCGACAACCTGGACCACCAAGGCATCTTCAATGCCGAAGCGGGCGCATATACCCACCGGTTGCGCACCATCAAGCGCATTGTGTAACGGCCACCGGCCGGGCACCTTGGCCACCTACGCCCGAAGTTGGTACACTTGCCCAAGCTGATGGCGGAACGCAAGGTCTATACCCTGAGCCAAGTGGGCTCGGCGATCAAAAAGCGGATCGAGGAGGCCACGCATGGCGAAGCCTATTGGATCAAGGCGGAGATCGCCTCCATCCGCTTCAAGCAGCACGCCTACCTGGAACTTGCCCAACACAAGGACGGGATGAAGGTGGCCGTGATGCGCGGCACCATTTGGGCCTCCGCCCTGCAACGGATCCGCAATACGCTCGGCAACGAAAGCGACCGTATCCTGAAGGATGGTGTGGAGATCCTCTTCCTTGCCAGGCCGCGCTATCATTTGGTTTACGGCCTGAGCTTGGATATCGAGGAGATCGACCTGGGCTTCAACATCAGCGAAATGGAGCGCCGAAAGCGTGAAACCATCGCCGCGCTGAAAGCAGAAGGCCTCTTCCACCGCAACAGGTTGCTGCCGTTGCCGGTTGTGATCCAGCGCATCGCATTGATCTCTTCCGAAGGCACCGCCGCATACGCAGACCTGGTGCAGCATTTGGAAAACAACGAGCACGGCTACCGCTTCCATGTGCAAGTTTTCCACGCGGCGGTGCAGGGCGATGCCGCAGCCGCCGAGCTCCGCGCTGCCGTGGCCGCCATCGATCCACTACACTTCGATGCCGTGGTGATCGTTCGCGGTGGCGGCTCCAAGCTGGACCTGGAGCCCTTCAACGACCTGGAACTTGCACGCTTGGTGGCCACCCTGCCCATTCCCGTCCTCACCGGCATTGGCCATGAAGTGGACATCTCCGTGCTGGACCTCATTGCCAACAGCCCGCACAAAACGCCCACCGCCGCAGCGGATTTCATCGTGGACCGCAACCTGTACTTCGAAACGGCCATGACCGGAATGCTGGTGGAAATCCACAACACCATGCTTTCCGTTTTTACCCTGCACAAGGAAAGGCTTAGTACGTACAAGGAAATGGCCAGCATGCGGCCCGCCGCACATTGCCGCACCCAACGCGGTGCCCTGCACACCTTCACCAGCCAGTTTGCACGCCTGATCACCGAAGAATTGACCGGGCAACACAAGCTGCTGGACGGCTTTGGCCAAAGCCTGCTTGTGCTTCCGCGCCACAAATTGGCGCAGGTGGAAACCGCCCGTGTCCGTGAAATGGGGTCCGCGCTTGCAGCCCACGCCCAGCACGGCCTCCAGCGGGTGATCGGCAAGCTGGACGGGATCGGCAACGCAGTGCACCTGCTGGCGCCGGAGCGGTTGCTGGAGCGCGGCTTCAGCATTGCACGGGCCAGCGGAAAGTCCGTAACGAACGCAGCCTTGCTGAAACCGGGTGACGAAATTGAGACCACCTTTGCCAACGGAAGGACGTGGTCCACAGTCAACAAGATCGAAACCGATGGAAAAGGTTGAAGCCAAGCTTACCTACGAGAAGGCCTACGCCGAGCTGGAGCAGATCATGCAGGACCTGCAGGAGGACAAGATCTCCGTGGATGACCTTTCAGCCAAGGTGAAGCGCGCCGTTACGCTGATCACGTTTTGCAATGAGATGCTCCGCAGCACGGAAGCGGAAGTGGGCGCGCTGGTGAAGAAACTCGGCCTCTGACCCGCACACACTCCGGGTCAATGCCCTGAACCCACCAATTCGATGGTGCCAGCGCGGGTTTCCACGGTGCCATCCGCATAGTGAACCGTGACCGAGCAGAAATACGTTCCATCGTTGCATGCAATTCCTGCGGGCGTGCGCCCGTCCCAGCCGCCGTGCAGCGCGCTTCCGGTGAACACTACATTGCCCCAGCGGTTCCAGACCTTCATCTCCAGGCCCGTGAAGTTGCCGGAGGGCAGCCATACATCGTTGGTGCCGTCGCCATTTGGGGAAAACACATTGGGAACCTCCAACCCGCATGCACCCTCCTCAACGTGCACCGTGGCTTGAACCGCGCAACCATGGGGATCCATGGCCTGCACATCCACTGCCGCTGGTCCACTGAGCACGATGAAAAGGGCGGAATCACCGGTGGACCAATGCACTTCACTAAAGCCCGGAGGAAGTTGCAACGTCAGGCTCCCGCCAGCGCAGATCACCGTATCCGCGGGAATTCCCGGGCGCATCGGCTCCAAAACCGCTACATACAGCGACGAAGGTGTTCCATCGCATCCTTGCAAAAAAGGCGTACACACGTACGCGCCCATGTCCGCCATGGTGGCTGTGGGAATATTGATGCTTCCACCCTGTAGCGTTGCCGTGGGCGTTGCCCAGGCGTATTGCACCATGCCCGTATCCGAAGCGGTGATCTGCAGGGGTGCGCCCACGCAAACGCTGTCCGGTCCGGCAAGGGCAGGCGCACCGGGGCTTGGCAACACCTCCACCCAAACGCTGTCGGCCGGTCCCACGCAGGTGCCTTCCGCCAGGCGCACGATGAGCAGCATGCTGGAATCCGGTGTAAACGCCCAAGATTGGCCGTTGCCCAGCAGCGAACTGTCAACGGCGTACCAGTTTACTTGCCCGGAACCGGACGCGTGCACCACTGCGGTATCGCCGCCACAGACCGTATCGCCGGTTGCCATGGGCGGGCCTGGAACAACTGCTTGCGCAACCTGCACGGCAGCTGAAGTATCCGTGCAGCCAAAGGAGTTCGTCATCACTACGCTGTACGTGCCCGGTTGGGAAACGGGCAAGTCTGGGCCTGCTTCCTGCCCCGGTAGCCAGCTGTATGTATAAGTCCCGGTATCCGCTTGAAGAAGGAGCGTATCACCGGGGCAAAGCACATACGGCGAGGGAGTGGAGATCGCCGCTTGGAATACCCCATTCACAACCACAATGCTCAGGGCCGTAGTGATCCCACAGGAAGAAACCGAGCAGGTGTAGGTTCCCGGTTGATCCACCACCTGCAGCGGCGCGCTTCCACCCAAGGGTGCATCCCACAGGATGGAAGCCCCAGGCGTTGCCATCACTTGGATGGTCACCTGGTCATCCGGTTCGCACAGTGCCTGCGCCCCGCTCAGCGCAAGGAATGGCGTGCCGTATTGGCTGATGACAATGCTGTTGCTGGTGAGTGGGCATCCTTGCACATCCATGCCCAAGAAATAGGTGCCGGGAGCCGAAGTGGTGAAGGTGGTGCCCAAGCCGCTGATCGGCGGGAAGGGGCCGTACCACACCGCATTGGTGCCTTGTGCGGTAGTGGTAATGGTTGCCGCGGAACCGGGACAGAGGATGCCGTCCGGAGGTGAAACGGTGAGCACTGGTGGGGTGGGCATGTCCAAGGTGGTATAGGCATAACCCGAGAAGATGCATCCATTTGCATCCCACCGGTAACCAGTTACCAGAATACCGCCGGCCTGCCACGCGGCATAATCGAATGCCCCTTCGGGCTGGCCTGCGGAGGAAGTCCACGCCAGGGAATCGCACACCGTGCACGTGGCCGTGAACAATGCCGTATCCCCGTCACAAATGAATGTTGGCCCACTTAGCCCCACCGGAACTTCCTGAACCGGGAACAAGTTGACATAGATGCTGTCCATTTGGGTGAACACCAATGAATCCTGGGCACATGGCTTGTTATCAATCACTACAACCACTTCCCGAACCATCCATCCGTTGGCAGAAACCGCAACAGATGCATTCTGCGGACTATCGTCCACGGGATCAAGAGGTGGTGCAGGATATATGCCCCAGTGCACGTTTACTCCCTGGGGAAGGTGCTCGATGGGCGTGCCGTTCATGGTCCATGTCGGTACATATCCGATGTTCAGGAATGATCCCTGACAGAGCTCGAGCGTGTCATTGTGATCCAAGTCTTGGGGAAATTGAACCTCCATCGATAATCCGAGCCCGGCTAATGAAACTTGGATGTTGTCAATGACGGTAATGCCGGTCCAATTGAAGCATCCATAATGGTCAAATACCCTGATCACATAGCTCGGTGCCGTATCCGCAAGAATTGAGTCATTGTTCAATGGTCCATACCCGTTTGGGCCACTCCATTGGTAAGAACAGCCCGGCGGCATGCCGGTGGCCCATAGCCAGTGGCTTTGCCCGTCGCAGATCCGGATGGAATCGGGATAAGCGCTATTTGTGTTGGTTCCCGTGTCATCGGAAACCAATGGGTCCGGGATCGTATTGCTCACAACCACAAATGAAAAACTCCATTGCCAACAGCCATTGGTTGATGTGATCGTGCAAGTGATCGTTCCGGGATCGGGTATGGTCATCCATGTTGCATCCCCATTAGACCACTGTACGCTGAACTCCGGGCCTAGGTATCTTACACCGGGGATCGTGGAAAATGAAGCCTTGATGGATGCATAGAGCAGCATCTCGCACACTGTGTCGGCACAGGCGCTATCCGAGGAAAACGGAGAGGGATTGATCATGCAGGGCACATGAACTTCCCGGTCGCATCCGGCCCCGTTCCTCATCCACCAGTCATAGGGCAACCTGCCCTGCACATAGCCCCGCGCCAGGAACCCATCCGCTGCGCCGGTGCTTATGCAGCCTGCATAACTGCCGTAGTTCGGATCATTGCAATAGTCACTTGTGCCATTTCCTTGAAGGCTTCCCGCGTCTGTGGAGAACTCAGCCGTAAATCCCGGTTGGGCGGGGAATATCAATGTCTTCTTGAACGACCCACTGAACACCAGATCACCACCTGGGAGGTAACACATCCCTCCGGCCGTCTTACCGGAGATGCCCCCGAACTGTTGCGCCTCCTGCAGCGCCAACCCGTTCAACGCATGCTTGGCCACAAACAGATCTTGTGTGCCCGTGGCCATGAACAACGCATCGCTGCCATAAAAAAGCGCGAGATCGGAAAACTGGCAGATGAATGATCCGAACACCGCAACCGAATTGCCTTGCGCCGCAACTGCACTCACCGTAACTCCGCTTGTGGAGCCTTTTGAGGCTTGCGCCAACAACTGCCCGTCACTAGCCACTTCAAGTAAGTAGTATGCATAGGGCCCGCTTCCCGGAACGGGAACATTGGTGCTCCCTGCCCAAACCATTGTTCCTTGCAGGTCCCCTACCACCAAGAGATCACCATCTGGTGCAAGGGCTATGTCCCGCACTTGGTTGAAGATTGCGCCGCCCATGCGGCGGAACCAGCTGTCCGTGCCGTCGGGTGCGAGGCAGAGCAGAAAACTCGCGTTCAGCATGTTGTTGGGGTAGGTCTGCCCAAAGGTGATGTCCTGGCTGAACTGGCCCGCGATGTATAAGTTGCCCGCCGCATCATGGATGATGTCCACGGCCTGGTCGTCCTTCGGGGCTGCGCCTTGCTTTACCCAAAGCAACGAGCCTGTCGGTGAATAATCGGCAATGAACACATCGGCACTGGGCAAGCCTGAATCCGGATCGTTGGTGCTCACCAGGGAAGTCGCATCCCATTGTGCCGATCCCCGGAACGTGCCAGTAACAGCTACTTGACCGTCCGGTCCCATGCTCACCCCCGCAGGAGTATCGGTACCTGTTGCCCCGCCTCCCTGTCGCACCCATTGCAGGGAGCCATCGGTCTTGTTCACCAAGGCCATGAACATGTCCGTGGTGCCGCCTGCACTGGTCAAGGTGGTGCCGAACAAATTGGCAGTACCCATGAACTCGCCTGCAACGGCAATTGCGCCTCCATTGCCCACGGAAAGCTTCAAGCCCCGATCAATCCCGGCTCCGCCACCGCGCCGCATCCAAATCAGATTCCCAGCGGGATCCAGGCGCGCCACAAATGCATCAAGGCCGCCATAACCGGCCAAGCCCACGCTATCAAACAACAAGGTGCCGCCGTAATCCCCGGTAACATAGATGGACCCATCCAGATCCACTTGCACATCGGCGATGTGGTCATTGCCCGGGCTTCCAGCTTTCAAGGCCCAATAAGGCTGCGCCGATACCGCCACGCATGCCAAGCAGAAGCACAAGGCAATGGCCAAGCGCCAGGTTAGGCGCACGTGATCGATAGATGTTCCGGGCATCCTATTCCCGGTCAAGGTAATCACTGTTCGAAAATTTGTACTACCTCGCCCAGGGCTATCGCCCCTAAAATCTGCGCCTGGCGGCGCATATCCAACACTTGTGCGAACCACGGACCTGCCGGCCGGCAGGCGGGTCCACACGGATGGACACGGATTGCGAGCCTCTCCAGGTATCGGACGCAAAGCCGTGGTCCACTTCCTGCATCGCGCATTTATCCGTGTTCATCGGTGTGCATCCGTGGTTGAGAATTGGGGAAAGTCGCGACCGCAGGGCGCGCAAGAGGCGATAGCCCTACTACCTCGCCCTTGACTTCCCAAGGCTGCTCAGTGCACCATTCCCATTTCTGAAGCCTCCTCGTACAATGGGATTGTGTTATGCGGGAACAAGCATCAGAACCGCAAGGTGTACTGCAGCACCGGCAGCAGCGCCAGCTGCGGCACGTCCTTGATGGACCGCGTGCGCTTGTCGTAGTAGTAGAACACTGGCGTGGCGGAGTTGAGCACGTTTTGCACATCGGCCTTGAACTCGTGGCTCACCTTGGGCCGCCCCACGCGGTAGCTGGCCACGACGTCCACTTTGTGGATGGCACCGGCCTTCCTGCTCCACTCGGGGGAGCCGTCCTTCTGCTCACCTGCGGCGATGCTGGCCTGCAGGTCGATCGGCGTGTAGTACTGGCCGCCTTGCACCGACCAGCGGAAGCCGGCCAGCAGCGTGCGGTCCTTGTCCGCCGGGCCCAGCTTCCATTCCTTGCCCGCGAGCACGTTCGCCACCGGACCGATGTTGAACCGCGAGTTGTGCCACTGGCCGTCCAGCGCCTTGTACTTCGACTCGCTGTAAGAAGCGGTGACCAGGTAGTGGTAGCCCCGGGTGAAGTACTTCTCCACGCTGAGTTCCAGGCCGCGGTTGTAACCGGTGCCTTCGTTCACCAGCGGCTTGTTGGTGAACCATTCCACCATGTTGTTGGCCGTGAACGCGCTGGTCGGGTCGTTCTCCACGGGCAGGTCGTAGAGGTACTGGTAGTACACCTCGCCCTTGAACTGCACATCTTCGGCCAGCATCTGCTCATAGCCCGCTACGAGATGCGCGGCGCGGGTGAGACCCAGGTGTTCGTTGGGTGTGATGATCCTTCCATCGGCATCCACATCCTGCGCCAGGTAGGTCATCAGCGCCTCGGTCTTGGAGTGCAGCCCCGCCCCCAAGGTGAAGGCGCGGTCCGGGCGTTGCTCGTAGCGCAGGGCCATGCGCGGCTCCACGCTGGTGGCGTTGTTGAGGTCGTAGTG